>JAHHRR010000009.1 GCA_020025655.1 Oscillospiraceae bacterium | reverse complement strand
GTGCCGAAAATACTTGTCTGGAGACGGACTGGGAAGATAGGTCAATGCCAACACAGAACCGCTGATTCTTCAGCGGTTCTTTTTTTTATCTTTTAACAATAAAGTTGTATACTATTTACGTAAAATAGTGTATATTATAGATGTCGCAAGATATAATAAAATAATTACAACTTTAAAACAAAGGAGACAATTATATGGAAAACAAATACGTCGGCACTAAAACCGAAAAGAACCTGTGGGCCGCATTTGCCGGAGAATCCCAGGCAAGAAACAAATACACTTATTTTGCCTCTGTTGCTAAAAAAGCAGGCTACGAGCAGATTGCTGAGATTTTTCTGAAGACTGCTGATAACGAGAAAGAACACGCTAAACTCTGGTTCAAGGAACTGGGTCAGCTGGGCGATACCGCTGAGAACCTGCTCCATGCCGCAGAAGGCGAGAACTACGAATGGACCGATATGTACGATCAGATGGCAAAGGATGCAGAGGAGGAAGGTTTCACTGCTCTTGCTGCCAAGTTCCGTGCAGTAGCTGCAATTGAGAAAACCCACGAGGAAAGATACAGAAAGCTTCTCCACAATGTTGAAACCGCAGAAGTATTTGAAAAGAGCGGCGTTCATGTTTGGGAATGCCGTAACTGCGGACACATTGTCGTCGGCACTAAGGCACCTGCAGTATGTCCTGTGTGCAATCATCCTCAGTCCTATTTTGAAATCAGACACGAAAACTACTGATTCAATATTATATTGTTGAAAACTAAAACACGGGAGAGTATCACTCGATACTCTCCCGTGTTTATTTTTATTTCAGCTGCAAATTATTTGTTCTTTTTGGCGTAGCTGAACATCCATATTACTATTGCAATAAGTGCGATTATTACTGCAAGGCCTAATATCATGTTGAAAACTCCGCCGATAATTCCAATAGCTCCGGATATAAGCTTTATAACTAATACCAGTGCGCCGATTACGAGGCCGGCTAAAACTATAATCCCGACAATTTTTCCTAGGTTCATAAATATCCTCCTTAGAGTACAGGGCCGAGTTTTGACAGAACATCTTTAAAATATTCTGGAAGATCTGTGTCAAATTCCATTTTTTCCTTTGTGCGGGGGTGGATAAACTGTATCTTTTTAGCGTGCAGACATTGACCTGTCAGGCCTTTTTCTGGAGACGGCGAGCCGTAAGTGTAATCCCCTAAAAGAGGATGTCCCAGACTTGCCATATGAACACGGATCTGATGCGTCCTTCCCGTCTGGAGCTTGCAGCGGATATGACTGTATGACTTATAATTGTTGATAAGTTCCCAATAGGTGAGGGCAGAACGTGAGTTAACATCAGTAACAGCCATACGTTTACGGTCAACAGGATGCCTGCCTATGGGCTTGTCAACTGCACCGCTGGCTTCCTTCATGTTACCTCGTACAACGGCTTCATATGTCCTTGAGAGGCTCCTGTCGGCCAGCTGGGCAGATAGGTATTCATGTGCGTAATTGTTCTTAGCGGCTATCAGAAGGCCTGAGGTATCCTTATCTATTCTGTGGACAATTCCGGGACGATCTTCACCGCCGATTGTGGAAAGTTTTCCGTTACAATGATATAACAGCGCATTAACAAGGGTGTTATCAGGGTGTCCGGGTGCCAGATGCACAACCATTCCACGCTCTTTGTTGATAACTATTACGTCGTCATCTTCGTATACGATGTTAATGGGAATGTTCTGTGGAAAAGGTTTAACCTCGTTTTGCACCGGTAGTAATACTTCGAAAACATCTCCGGATACACATTTGTAGTTCTTCTTAACAGGGGCTGTTGAAAGTTTTACATGACCGTTTTCAATAAGCTTTTGAGCTGCGCTTCTGGACAGCCCTTCTATATTACGCGCAAGGAGAGCGTCGACTCGGTCTCCGCTCTCCTTGGCAGTAATGAAAATTACATTTTCATTCATAGTGTTTACTTAAATTCATTGAGAATATCATCCAGTGAGAAATCAGCATCATTCTCAGGACGAGTTGTTTCGGGCTTTACAGCAGGACGCTGTACTGTCTCAGGAGCAGGAGCAAAGGGCTGCGCCGGAGCTGAAGGTGCGGGAGTATCAAAATTGAATTCCAGGTCACCCTGAGGAGCAGGTCTTCTCTGCTGAACGGGACGAGCAGCAGGCTGTGCAGGACGAGCAGCAGGCTGTGCAGGACGAGCGGCAGGCTGTGCAGGACGAGCGGCAGGCTGTGCAGGACGAGCGGCAGGCTGTGCGGGACGAGCAGTGGGCTGTGCAGGACGTCTGTTCTGCTGAGCAGGAGCTGTATAACGTGCCTGAGAGCTGGGCTTAATGCCGGCAGCCTTTGCAGCATAGCTGTTGGCCTGCTGAGCTTCTACTCTGGCGTTAGCCTTTTCCCATTCTGCGAACGGATCTGAGGCATCAGCAGCGGCTCTGGGGCTGCGATTTGCAACAGGAGCAGGTGCGGGAGCAGGCTGACGTGCAGCTCTCTGAGCTTTGTACTGCTCGTAGTTATCAACAGCCTTTTTGCGGCCCTTTAAGGGCTTGGCAGGTTCTTCATTTTCAAGCTCGTCTTCGGCTTTTTTGCGGCCGAACTTACGACGGGGAGCATCCTCATCTTCATCAACATCAATGAATTCCTCGTCCAGCTCATCTTTGCGGTCTTTCTCAAAAATAATAGCGATTACAAAAATGATGCAGCAAATGGTGATAAAGATATCAGCGACGTTAAAAATGGGGAAGTTGAAAAGCTCCAGCTTGAACATATCCTGCACATATCCGTAAATTATACGGTCAATGCAGTTTGAAAGGCCTCCGGCAGTAACAAGAACAATGCTCCAGCGGCTTACACGGCCGGAGATGAACTTGGTAGCCAGAGCGATTATAACAGCAACGGTAAATATGCCTGTAAGAATTATAAAATAGATACGGGCACCGCCGCCGCTGAACATACTGAGAGCACAGCCATCGTTGTGAAGGTTAACAAGGCTGACAACTCCGGGGATGAACGGCATACCGGTAGATTCAAGCGCTATGGTAGTAGAAACCCAGTACTTGACCCACTGGTCTGCTATGATTACTAAAAGAGCAACTATTGCGTAAAGCATATCTCTCTCCTATCTGCCGCTGCTATGCGGCAGCGGCGCGCGAATTGGGATACCCGAAGGCATCAAATATCTTAAAGATTCCTCTTTGCTCAGAGCTTTGCAACTTCAGCTGCGCAGCGGGGGCAAAGACCGGTCTCAGGATCGGCGTGTTCGGAATGCATCCAGCAGCGGGGGCACTTGACACCGGGAGCTTCTTTAACAGAAACGGAAAGACCGGGGAGATTGCTGCCCTTACCGGAAACAGCTTCAGAATCTTCAACCTCAGCGTCTGCAATGTTGCAGCAGGAGACAATGAAGAGCTCGGAAAGATTCATGTCAGCGATAGCCTTTAATGCCTCTGCGGACTCATCATCTGAAGCATAGAGAGTAACGGAAGCTTCCAGAGGCTTACCGATGCGCTTGGAGGCACGGGCAGTTTCCAGAACGCCGTTTACATCCTCACGAACCTCAATGAGCTTATCCCACTTGCTGAGCAGCTCATCAGACAGAGCGTACTCATCGAAGGTGCTGTTCATGCGGTTGAGTACGATGTTTCTCTCATCGTCACCCTCACGGTGAGGCATAGCGTGCCAGATTTCGTCGCAGGTGAAAGCAAGAATAGGAGCAAACATCTTGGCCATGCTGTCGAGGATCAGGTACAGAGCAGTCTGTGCGCTGCGGCGCTCAAGGCCGTTTTCGCAGTAAAGTCTGTCCTTGATGATGTCCAGATAGAAGCTGGAAAGCTCAACAACGCAGAAATCATTGATTGCGTGGGAAACAATGTGGAATTCGTAATTATCATAAGCTGCCATTACCTTGCGGATGAGGGCATTGAGCTTGGTGATAGCCCAGCGGTCCAGCTCGAGCATTTCCTCGGGCTTAACCAGATTGTTTGCATCGAAACCGTTCAGGTTACCGAGGCAGTAACGGGCAGTGTTTCTGAACTTCAGGTAGTTCTGGCTCAACTGCTTGAAGATTTCCTTAGAGCAGCGTACATCCACGTGGTAGTCAGCGGAACCGGCCCACAGACGAATCATATCAGCACCGAATTCCTTGACGATATCGGCGGGGTCAACACCGTTGCCCAGAGACTTGTGCATTGCACGGCCTTCGCCGTCAACGGTCCAGCCGTGAGTCAGGCACTGTTTGTAAGGAGCATGAGCCACGCCGGTAGAACCGACAGCAACAAGCAGGGAGGACTGGAACCAGCCTCTGTACTGGTCGCCGCCTTCAATATACATATCAGCAGGCCAGAAGCCCTGATTGCGCTTCATAGCAGCCAGATGAGTGGAACCGGAGTCGAACCAGCCGTCCAGAGTATCGGTTTCCTTAGTGAAGTGAACGCCGCCGCAGTGAGGGCATTTAAATCCCTTGGGAAGAATATCTTCAGCTTCCATTTCGAACCATGCATTGCTGCCCTTTTCCTCGAAGAGGTCTGCAATAGCGTTGATGCTCTCTTCGGTGCAAATGGGCTTTTTGCAGTCATTGCAGTAGAAAACAGGGATGGGCAGACCCCAGCGGCGCTGACGGGAAATGCACCAGTCGTTACGCTCACGGATCATTGCGGCCATTCTGTCTTTACCCCAGGCAGGAAGCCAGCGGACATCGTCGCAGGCCTTTACTGCATCTTCCTTGAAGGACTCAACAGAGCAGAACCACTGGGGAGTAGCACGGAAGATAATGGGGTTTTTGCAGCGCCAGCAGTGAGGATAGCTGTGGACGATTTCTTCGGAAGCGAAGAGAACGCCGCTTTCCTTCATATCATTTAAAATAATGGGGTTGGATTCTTCGGTTTTGAGACCGGCGTACTTACCGGCGTACTCAGTGTGGCGGCCCTGATCGTCAACAGGAACAACCATATCGATACCGTAGCGCAGGCAGGTCTGATAGTCGTCTGCACCGAAGCCGGGAGCGGTATGAACGCAGCCGGTACCGGAATCCATAGTTACATAGTCAGCCAGAAGCAGACGGGAGGTCTTATCGAGGAAGGGATGCTTAGCCAGCATATTCTCGAAGAAGCGGCCGGGATGAGTTTCAACGATTTCGTAATTCTCAATTCCGCCGACCTTCATTACCTTCTGAGTAAGAGCCTCAGCGATAATGTACATTTCGCCGTTTTCAGCCTTAACGATGGCGTAGCTTTCATCAGGATGAAGAGCGATAGCCATGTTGCCGGGCAGAGTCCAGATAGTAGTAGTCCAAATGACGAAGTAGAGCTTGGAGTGATCGAGGTGGCTCAGCTTTCCGAGGTCGTCGTTCATGGGGAACTTGACATAAACGGTAGTGCAGGGGTCATCCTGATATTCAATCTCAGCCTCAGCCAGAGCGGTTTCGTCTTTGGGGCACCAGTAAACAGGCTTAAGACCCTTGTAGATATGACCGTTGCGGAACATTCTGCCGAAAATACGGATTTCTTCAGCTTCAAAGCTCTTGTTCATGGTCTTGTAGGGATTTTCCCAGTCACCGATAACACCGAGACGCTTGAAACCCTCTCTCTGCTTGTCTATGTATTTTTCAGCGTACTGCTGGCAGGCGCTGCGGAAGTCAGAGACTGACATGGCTTTATGATTGAGCTTCTGCTCTTTTATAATTGCGCTCTCAATGGGCATACCGTGGTTATCCCAGCCGGGAATATAAGGAGTGTAGTAGCCGCGCATTGCATAAGAACGAATAATAAAGTCCTTTATGGTCTTGTTGAGAGCGTGGCCCATATGAATATTACCGTTAGAGAAGGGAGGGCCGTCATGCAGAGAGAAACGGGGGCAACCCTCGTTCTTCTTTAAAAGCTCATGATAAAGATCCATATCTTCCCAGGCTTTCAGCATAGCAGGCTCACGCATGGGCAGGCCTGCACGCATAGGAAAGTCAGTTTTAGGAAGATTCAGTGTAGCGTTGAAATCCTGTGACATAAAATTTATCTCCTGTTTATCTAAATAAAATATCAATTAAACATCGGGGCGTACGCCAGCCAGCGCCCGCCCCGTAGTAGTATTATTTAATGCCTTAGAAAGAGAAAGGCTGGGTATTGCTGAAGTTGTTTTCGTCCTTAGCGGCGGGAGCGTCTTTTTTTACAGGGGGGAATTCGATCTGAACATCGTCATCCACGCTGTCATCTATGCCACGGACTGCGCCGGCGATAACGGGCTTTTCTGCAGGTGCTTCAGCTTTAGGAGCCTCGTTCTGAGGGAAAATACCGCTGGATATAGCATCGAGATTTTTAAGCTGAGCGTTGCACATAGCACGCATGGAATCGATGAATTTGGAAGTAGCGGCCTTGGCTTCGGCGAGGCGCTTTTCCTGCTTAATGGTTTCCTCTTCGATGGAGCCCACTCTGGCTTTTACCTGACGGTCGGCATCAGCCAGCATAGCATTGGCACGCTTGCGGGCGTCGGCTTCTATCTGTACAGCCAGCTTCTGAGCGGAAATAACAGCCAGATTAAGGGCATCCTCGTTTGCACGATATTCCTCAATCTTGTCAACGAGCACTTTCATCTTGCTCTTAAGGACGGCATTTTCCTTTTGAGAAGCAGTGATATCGTCAGCAAGCTCTTCAAGAAAATCATCAACAGAGGCCATATCATAGCCACCGAATTTAGATTTTTCAAAAGTTTTCTCGCGAATATCCTGAGCGGTAATCATATATTTATCCACCTTTCAATGATTGTTTATTTAGAAGTACTGTTCATCACTCTCGGGCTGGGGAGCTTGAGAAGCAAGAATGTCCACATTCTGAGGGGTGATGAAATAAGTCTTACCGGAAACAGGCGTAATCTTACCCTGCATAGCAAAGGTAATACCGGAAAGAAAATCCAGAAGACGGCGTGCGGTATCAATGGGCAGGCCCTCCAGAGTCATAACGACGCTGCGGTTCTGCTCCAGATGACTTAAAAGCTCACCGGCTTCCTCAAAAGATCTGGGGTTAAAGAGAATAACCTGGGTATCGTTGCCGCCGAAGTTTACCACTTTCTCCCGGTGGGGAGCTTTGGGTTTGGCGGGGCGTTTGTGAGAGATGCCTCCGAACAGTCCGCCTTCACCGAGCGCCTTAGGAGCTTTCTTAACGGCAGGTTCGGGACTCTGGGGAGTGTCATCCGCAAAAGCCTTTTCAAACTCCTCCTGTATGGAGCTGGGCTGAGCGCTCTGAGCCACCTGTTTTAAACTGGTGTCGGAGTCCTCAAAAAAGTCATCCTCATCATCATAGGGTTGTGTAAGTTTTCGCAGTTGATCCATGAAGCCCATGGTTTTGCCTCCAATGAGTTTTGCTATTTATAGATACGGGCGCCGAAAATAGCGCTTCCGACTCTGACCATGTTTGCGCCGCAGGCAATTGCTTCGGAGTAATCGCCTGACATACCCATAGACAGAAAATCCATACGTACATTATCGTATTTTTTCCCGCTATTGTCAACAAAAAGCTGCATCATTTGCTCAAAATATGGCCGATTTTCACGAGGATTGACGCAAATTGGCGGAATAGCCATTAAACCGCGTACATTAAGCTGAGAATATGTGCTTATTTCCGATAAAATCGAGGGAATCTCCAGGGGAGAAAAACCGGATTTTGACTCCTCAGCGCCAATATTTACCTCTAAAAGGATATCCTGACAAATATTTTTCTTTTTAGCTTCTTTATCAATAACGGAAATCAGCTCAAGGCTGTCCACGCTTTGAATAAGATCGGCAAGACCTACCACATATTTTACCTTGTTTTTCTGCAGATGGCCGATAAAATGCAGCGGGCAGCCTGCGTATGCACCCTGCTCATTTTTCTCCAGCATTTCCTGCACACGGTTTTCGCCGCAGACGTCAATACCGGCTTTAACGGCCTGTCTGACTCTTTCGGCATCGTTCATTTTAGTAGCAGCAACCAGAGTAATATCCTCGGGCTTTCTGCCGGCAGCTATTGCCGCTTCGGCAATGTTATTTTTAATAATTGCAACATTTTCAGCAATGCTCATCAATAAAACCTTCCCTCATCTGTAATTTTTCCGGAGATTATGAGCCGGTTTCCCACTTTCAGACCGTCGGAACTATTTGACGGGGCGGCGATGCAGCTCTCTCCGGATTTATATATTATCTCTACCGCCTTCTTTTCGGGTTTTCCGGCGGTGAGGGTATAGACAAATTCATTCCCCTCCGAATCTGTGCGGAGGGCTTTTTCCGGAATTTCAAGTCCGGAAAAGTCTGAGATAATAAGCTCTGCACGAGCTTTTCTCAGCCTCATAAAATCATCTCCGCCTGCATTCAGACGGAGCAGCAGTAAAACCTCTCCGTTTTCGGGAGGGCTTATGGAAATAATGCGCCCCTGTACACTTTGGGATATTCCCTCAAAGGAAAGCTCACAGGGCGCATATAGTTCGAGTGCGGGAACATCCTTGCAGACTGCTGCAAAGTACCAGTCCCAGAGACAGACAAGTCTGCCGATAGAATTTTTCTGTATATCAGGCTCCTCGTCCATAAGAGCTCTGACTGCGGAGGGGGTAAGATAAAAGGCATCTTCGGGTTTGAGAAACTCAAAGCCGTCGGTATCCTCGAAAAAAAGAGAGGTATCCGCTGATGCTACCGTATTACCGAAAGAATCTTTTGCAAGCACGGTGCCGCAGGGGATGCGGCTGCCGTTTTCAGGCAGATTATCAGGCGGAGCGGGGGAGCAGACAAGCTGCTCCCTCCTTATAGCTATACCATTCAGCTCTATGCTGTCTTTCAAATTTACAAATCTGACCCTTTCGGTTTCATATTCAAGGTTCAGCTTCCGGTAAATTCCTGCGCCGGTATAGGCACATATTGCAATGAACAGCATGACTGCCGCCGTCATAGTGACAGAGGAGAGCTTATGTATCCGCATTGATACTTAAAGCTTTAGGCGGAACGATTGTGGAAATGGCGTGCTTATAAATAAGCTGCTGTTTTCCGTCTGAATCCAGAATAACGGTAAAGCCGTCAAAGCCCTTTACCACACCATGCAGCTGGAAACCGTTCATAAGGAACATGGTCACCGTGAGGTGTTCAATTCTTGCCTGATTTAAAAATGCGTCCTGGAGATTTTGCGTTTTCTGCATATCTGCCAACTCCTTTTCCGGAAGCGGTACTGCGCCGCTTCATCATATATTCGCCCGAATCGGGCGGTACTTTATGATATAACGGCAGGAGTTTAAAATTCTGTCGAAAGAGGGCAGAGAACAGAAGATCATATGAATATTATTTCCAAAAAGAAGCTATATAATCCAGTGCATCGTTAAGACCGGCCTCAAAATCCGGCTCAGCGTCCCAGTTTATCCAGTGAGCATCGGGATTGCGCCTGAACCATGTGAGCTGACGCTTTGCATAATGACGGGTAGAGAGCTTTATGGCTTCGGCAGCCTCTTCACGGCTGATTTCTCCCCGGAGTGCAGCAGCAGGCTCCTTGTAGCCGATAGCCTGCATGGCTGTACAGCCCTCGGGAAGATTAAGCGCAAGATTTTCGACTTCTTCAAAAAGACCCTGAGAAATCATTGCATCAACACGCATATCTATACGCCTGTAAAGCTCGGCTCTGTCTTTAAAGCTCAGAACCAGATATGCGGCATCATAGGCCTTTGGCAGCGCCTTTGTACGGCGGTCATGCTCTGTAATGGTAATTCCGGTGAGTGTGTAGATTTCAAGCGCTCTTACGATTCTGCGCATATCACCGGCGGCGAGCTTTGCAGCTCTTTCAGGATCGACCTCCCGAAGCTTTGCAAGCATAGCTTCTCCGCCGATCTCGTCATATTCATCCATCAGCTCCTGACGAAGTCCCTCGTCGGTTTCCTGCTTGGAGGCAAAGTTTCTTCCGGATAAAAGAGAATCAATATACAGGCCGGTTCCGCCTGTTATTACGGGAATTTTACCTCGGGATAAAATATCGTCGCAGCATCTGGAAGCTTCTTCAACATAACGTGCAACGGAATAATCCTCGTCAGGCTCTGCAACGTCCAGCATATGATGCGGAACCTGAGCCTGCTCCTCGATTGTAGCTTTTGCGGTTCCTATATTCATGCCTCTGTAAATCTGCATGGAATCTGCCGAAACTATCTCGCCGTTCAGGCGTTTTGCAAGCTCGATACTCAGGCTTGTTTTCCCGCTGGCGGTGGGTCCCGCCACGACTATTACTTTTTGAGCCATTACTCACCTCAGACTATGCGTTTAAAGAGCTTGTCCAGCTCTTTTTTGCTTAATGATACGGAAAGCGGTCTTCCGTGGGGGCAGTATTTTATATCACCTGACATAACCGCAGCTACAAGAACCTGAAGTTCTTCGGTTGTTGTATCCCAGCCGGCTTTTATTGCGGCTTTGCAGGCGACGGTGTGAAGAATTTCATCTCTGGCGCTTTCGCCGTCAGGAGCGGTTCCTCTGCGGAGCTTTTCACATATCTCCTCAACTGCGGCAAGAGCATCGCCGGCGGCCATATCGTAAGGCAGGGTTCTGAGTATGTATTCGTTTTCACCGAAAAGCTCAATATCAAAGCCCAGCTCGGATAAAAGTGCGGAGTTTGCATCTATAAGCTCGCCGTCTCTGGGATTAAGTTTCAGGGTAAGGGGGGTCAGAAGAGTCTGAGCCATAACCTCCGGCGGATTGGTTTTTAATCTGTCGAATATCATACGCTCGTGGGCGGCGTGTTTGTCAATAAGCACAAGTTCCTGTCCCTTTTCCACGATAATATATGTTTTAAGAGCCTCGCCGATTATCCTGTAATCATCATTTTGTGAACTTTCAACATTTCCAACAGGGTTTTCAACAGGTATGTTGAAAGGCGTTGTAGAAATTTCAGAAAATTCATTTTCAGGCTTGACAAAACTCTCAGAAACGGGAGCGGGTTTTGAACCATAAGAGGTCTCATAACTGCTAAAAGAGGCAGAAGTTGAGAAATTCGGAACTTTATAGGTGGTTGGTGCTGAGTAGCGCCCCGAGGGTGGAGAAAGGGGTTTGTCACTAAATGTAGGGCTCTTGCGGGGTGTTGAAAACTCAGAATCACTATATACAGATGTTGAAGAATATGAGCGGGGCGCAGAATGATGCACAGGCGGAGCGGGATTTGCCTTGTATCCGTTATCCCTGAAATTCTGGGCGGTCATGGTCTGGTAAAAATCCTGTTTAGGCTTCGGGGAGATTTTCTCCTCGTTAACAAGTTCGGCTTTAACTGAGGCATCTTCAGTGCTCAGCGCAGCCTTTACCGCCTGATAGACAAGGTCGAAAACTGCTTTTTCACCGGAGAATTTAACCTCGGTTTTTGCAGGATGAACATTAACGTCAACTGCGCCGCAGCTTATATCAAGATACAGTACACAGGCGGGAAAACGGCCTGTAAGCAGGGTATTTCTGTAAGCCTGCTCCAGAGCGGCCTGCAGAATACCGGATTTTATCCAGCGGCCGTTGCAGAAAAAGTACTGGGCGCTGCGGTTTCCTCTGCCGGAAGCGGGGGAGGAAACAAAGCCTGTGACCTTGATGCCGTCGTTTTCACTTTTGCAGGGCAGAAGGGTAGTTGCAAGCTCACGGCCTAGAAGCGAATATATGCAGGAATCCTGACGGGAATCGCCGGGGGAGAAGAACTCCTCTTTTCCGTCTCTTATAAAACGCACGGAAACCTCAGGTCTGCCGAGGGCGCAGCGCAGAGCTGCGGTCAGGCAGGCACCGGCTTCACTGCGGTCGGATTTTAAAAATTTAAGTCTGGCGGGAGTGTTAAAGAAAATGTCCTTAACGGTAATACTGGTGCCCTCGGGGCAGCCAGTGGGCAGCATATCCTCAATATCGCCCGCATTCAGCGTAAGGCGGGTGCCTTCATTATCTCCACGTCTGCGGGTTATAAGCTCAATGTGGGAAACAGAAGAAATAGCAGCCAGAGCCTCACCACGGAAGCCCATAGTTGATATGGCTTCGAGACCTCGCTCATCTTTGAGCTTTGAGGTGGCGTGACGCAAAAAGGCAACGCCTGCATCCTCAGGAGCCATGCCGCAGCCGTCATCTGTGACTCTTATAAAGGTGGCACCGCCTCCACGTATTTCAACTTTTACATTCTTTGCGCCGGCGTCAAAAGAGTTCTCCATAAGCTCTTTTATTACCGATGCGGGGCGCTCCACAACCTCACCGGCGGCAATCATATCCGCAACATGAGGATTTAATATATTTATAACGGGCATTTTATACCTCCATTTCAAGAAAGCTCATATATTATACAGGATTTTAGTTGAAAGTTCCACTTAATTTATGTTAATATTGAATGAAAAAC
This sequence comes from Oscillospiraceae bacterium, assembly GCA_020025655.1. Classification (GTDB taxonomy): domain Bacteria; phylum Bacillota; class Clostridia; order Oscillospirales; family Oscillospiraceae; genus Limivicinus. Next base: position 42,407 of record JAHHRR010000009.1, on the reverse strand, counting down.
TTTAAATACCGGCGAGAGCCATGAAAAGGAATATAAAATGAGCTACGTTAGAAAAGAAATAAGCATTGATGAGATAAAAAAACAGGAAGAAATCTGTCTTCAAATAAAGGAAATACTCTGCGCAGAAGGAAAGCAGCCTATGGCTCTTGTAGATACTTACGGATGCCAGCAGAATGAGGCAGACAGCGAAAAGCTGAGAGGCTATCTGCAGCTTATGGGCTGCGGCTTTACCGATGATGAATTCCTTGCAGATATTATTCTTGTAAATACCTGCGCTGTGCGTGAGCACGCAGAAATGAGAGTTCTGGGCAATGTAGGTTCACTGAACCACACCAAGAAAAATAAGCCCGACCAGATTATATCTGTCTGCGGATGCATGGTTCAGCAGCAGCACATGGCAGATAAGGTCAAAAAGTCCTATCCTGTGGTTGATCTGGTTTTCGGACCTCACGAGCTGTGGCGCTTCCCGGAGCTGCTTTTAAAGCACATCCAGAGCCATAAGAGAGTTTTCTCACGCTGCGAAAGCGACGGCGTTATAGCAGAGGGAATTCCCAGAAACAGAGACAGCAAGGTTAAAGCATGGCTTTCCATTATGAACGGCTGCAATAACTTCTGCACCTACTGCATTGTTCCCTACACCAGAGGAAGAGAGCGTTCACGCCGTCCTGAGGATGTTGTGGCAGAGGCAAGAGAGCTTGTCGCAGCAGGCTATAAGGAAATCACACTTCTGGGACAGAATGTAAACTCCTATGGTAAGGACCTTAACTGCGGAGTTGATTTTGCAGACCTTATCCGTATGATAAACGACATCCCCGGAGAGTTCCTTATCCGCTTTATGACAAGCCATCCCAAGGATGCAACCGAAAAGCTGTTTAAAACCATGGCAGAGTGTGAGAAGTGCGCTCACCAGATACATCTGCCTGTACAGTCCGGCAATGACCATATACTCAAGAGAATGAACCGCTGCTATGACCGTGAAAAGTATATGCAGCAGGTAGAAATGGCAAGAAGCTATATGCCTGATCTTGTTCTGACCACAGACATTATTGTAGGCTTCCCCGGAGAGACCGATGAGGAATTTGAAGATACAATCAAGCTCTGCCAGGATGTGAGATTTGATTCAATGTTTACCTTCATTTATTCAAAGCGTCAGGGAACTCCTGCCGCAACCATGCCCGATCCCTTCACAAGAGAGCAGAAGCAGGTACACTTCGATAAGCTTATGGCGGTTTCAAATGCAATCTCTGCCGAGAAGCATAAGGCATATGAAGGCAAGACCTACAAGGTGCTTGTGGACGGCGAGACAGGAAAGGATGAATACAACCTTTCCAGCCGCACAAACGGCGGCAGACTTGTTCACCTGAAAGGTGATCCCGCACTTATCGGTAAATTTATAAATGTTAAAATCACTTCCAGCAATACCTGGGCACTTTACGGAGAGATAGATAATGGCTGAACTTACGCCGATGAAAAGGCAATATCAGGAGATAAAGGCACAGCATCAGGATTGCCTGTTGTTTTTCAGACTGGGCGATTTCTATGAGATGTTTGACGAAGATGCAAAGCTTGCATCGAGAGAGCTTGATCTTGCACTTACAACAAGAGACAGAGCGGAAAAGGACCCCGACAAGCGCACACCCATGTGCGGTATTCCGTACCACAGTGCAGAGGCCTATATTGCAAGACTCATAGCCAAGGGCTATAAGGTCGCAATCTGCGAACAGACTGAGGACCCTGCTCTTGCAAAGGGACTCGTGTCCAGAGATGTTATAAGAATAATATCCCCTGGAACAGTAACGGAAAGCTCCATGCTGGAAGAGGGACGCAGCAACTATATCTGCGCAGTTTACCTCAACAACGGCAAAGGCGGAGCCGCATTCTGCGATGTATCCACAGGAGAATTCTGCTGCGCCGCCTATGAGGACGATGCGGTAAACCACATCTTAAATGAGCTGGGAAGATTTTCCCCCAGAGAGGCACTGCTGTCTGCTGGTGCCGAGGCAGAGCCACAGATAAAGGATTTCCTGACCAAAAAGCTTGATGCAATGCTTGAGCATAATGAGGAGAGCTTTGATTTTCTGACTGCTGCCGCAAGGCTCTGCCAGCAGTTCCACTATGATGATGTGGATCAGAGCGGGCTTGGAGAATCCAGCGGTGCAGTATGCGCCGCCGGCGCACTTCTTGAGTACATAAGCTATACACAGAAGTTTGATTTAAGCCATATAAGCCGCCTTGATGTGTTTTACGGTGGCAGATATATGGAGCTTGACTGGACAACCAGACGAAATCTTGAGCTTACTGAATCTCTGCGCAGCGGCGAAAAGAGAGGCTCACTGCTCTGGGTGCTGGATAAGACCAAAACTCCCATGGGCGGAAGACTTCTGCGGTCATGGGTTGAAAGACCGCTGCTGTCAGCGGTTGCCATAAAGCGCAGACTTTCGGCCGTAGATGAGCTTTTCAAGGATAATGTTGCAAGAAATGAGCTTATTGTAAGCCTGAGAGATATCTGCGATATGCAGCGTCTTGTGGGCAGAGCTGTCTATGGAACAGCAGGCGGTAAGGATCTGCGTTCTCTTGCAAACTGCGCAGCAGTGCTGCCTAAATTAAAGTCACTTTTAGCAGGCTTTAAGTGCGCAGAGCTGAGAGATATCTGCGCTATGGATGCACTTGATGATATTTATACCCAGATAGATCAGGCGATTTCCGATGATCCTCCCTTCTCCGTGCGTGAAGGCGGCATAATGCGTCAGGGTTTTTCACAGGAGCTTGACCATTTGAGAGATGTTCGGGATAACGGCGCACAGATGGTCAGAGATATGGAACAGCGGGAGCGGGAACGCACCGGCATTAAAAAACTGAAAATCGGCTATAACAAGGTTTTCGGCTACTATATTGACATTCCCCGTTCTGCAGATCAGGATAATGTTCCCGAGGAATATATAAGAAAGCAGACCCTTGTGTCCAATGAGCGCTATTTTACACAGGAGCTCAAGGAGCTTGAAAATACGCTGCTTACAGCAAGGGACAGAATAAACGAGATAGAGTATAACTTCTTCTGCCAGATAAGAGACATGGTTGCCTCTCAGGTAGACAGAATTCAGGCAACCTCCGATGCGGTTGCAAGGCTTGACTGCCTTTGCTCACTTGCGGAGGTGGCGGTACGAAACGGCTTTACTATGCCGGAGGTTGATACCTCAAGAGAGCTTAACATTGTTGAGGGCAGACACCCTGTTGTGGAGCAGACCCTGAAGGATGTGCTTTTTGTACCGAATGATACCTACCTTAACGATCACGAGGACAGAGTGGCTATTGTTACAGGCCCCAATATGGCGGGTAAATCCACATATATGCGCCAGACTGCCCTTATAGTGCTTATGGCTCAGATAGGCTCATTTGTACCTGCAAAGAGTGCCACCGTGGGTATTGTGGACAGAGTGTTCACAAGAATCGGAGCATCTGATGACCTTGCTTCCGGACAGTCTACCTTTATGGTGGAAATGAACGAGATGGCAAACATCCTGCGCCACGCCACAGGCAATTCACTGCTTATTCTCGATGAGATAGGCCGAGGAACATCCACCTATGACGGCATGGCTATTGCAAGAGCGGTTCTTGAATTCTGCGCAGATAAGAAAAAGCTGGGTGCAAAGACAATGTTTGCCACCCATTACCATGAGCTTTCAGCCCTTGAGGGTAAAATTGAGGGCGTGAGAAACTATAATATTACCGCCAAAAAGCAGGGCGGAAATCTTGTGTTCCTTAGAAAGATCGTCAGAGGCGCAGCGGATGACAGCTATGGTATTGAAGTCGCTAAGCTTGCGGGTCTTCCCAACCCTGTAATAAAGAAAGCCAAGGAATATCTTAAAGAGCTTGAGCAGAACGGCGTTGCAGCACCTGTTTTTAATGTGAGCGATGACGATGATGACGAGCAGATAAGCTTTTCCGATATCGGAACTGATGAAGTGCGGCAGATACTCTGTGACACTGACCTGAATACACTTACACCCATTGAGGCCATGAATCTTCTTTATGAGCTTCAGAAGAAAGCGAGAGCTTAATATGGAGAAAACCAGACTCTCCTTTGAAAGCGCACTGAGCAAAAAAGAAGCCATAGCAGTGCTTTTGTATTTCCCGATGCACCTTCTGCTGCTGCCGAATCTGTTCGGACTGCTTTTTGTAAAAGGTTATGTAAGCGAGGCGGTGGCAAATCTGCTTATGTATGTAACCGGCGCTGTATATATGGCGGGCTTCGGCTGGAAGTTTTTAAGGCGGGAATTTGACCCGTTTTTAGATAACATTCTGTACAGCCTTAAAGAAATCTGCATCTCCTACGGCCTTATGCTGGTGTTTAATATGCTGGTAAACGGAGTGCTTTTTCAGCTTCTGCCTGAGGAGAATCCCAACAATGCCGCAATTATGGGCATTGCAGCACAGGAGTACGGAAAAACGGCAGCACTGGCAATATTTCTTGCACCTATTGTGGAGGAGATGCTTTTCAGAGCCGGAATATTCGGCGTTTTAAGAAAGCACAGCAGAATTGCGGCGTATGCGGTAAGTGCTCTGGCGTTTTCCGTGTACCATATCTGGGGCTTTGCCATAGCAGATCCCAGCTACTGGATATATATAGTCCAGTACATTCCGGTGTCCATTCTTCTGTGCCGTGTGTATGAAAAATGCAACAGTATATGGAGCAGTATAGGCTTTCATATGCTGGTGAATGCTATTGCAATCAAATCACTTATGATGATGCAGGAGCTTCTTGCCTGATGGATAATTACGAGATTAAAGCCATAGCTCATATGCAGAGCGATTTTTCCACAAAGTTCGGCATACCCAGACAGTCGGGAATTGTGGAGGAGCTTCAGAGCAGAATTGTTTTTGAGCCTGAGTACAGGAATATAGAGGCATTTCGTGGAATAGAGGACTTTTCCCATATATGGGTTATCTGGCAGTTTTCCGAGAATCTGCGGCAGAGCTATTCCCCCACGGTACGTCCGCCCAGACTTGGAGGCAATGAGCGCAAAGGCGTGTTTGCCACCCGGTCACCGTTCAGACCCAATGCACTGGGGCTTTCCTGCCTTAAGCTTACGGCACTAAAAAAAGACCCTGAACTGGGGCCTGTGCTGTATGTTGCCGGTGCGGATTTAATGGACGGCACCCCGATTTTTGACATTAAGCCGTACATTCCTTATGCCGACTGCCATACAGACGCAAAAAGCGGTTTTGCCCCTGACGGGGGAAAGACCCTGAATGTTTTAATACCCGAGGAGATCAAAAAGAAGCTTCCGCAGGATAAAATTCCGGCACTGACGGGAGTTCTTGAAAATGATCCCCGCCCCCGTTATCAGGATGATCCGGAGCGGGTGTATAAAATGGAGTTTGCGGGCTATGAAGTGAGATTCAGCGTAAACGGTGAAGCCTTAGAGGTAAATGATGCGTTTAAGCTGTAAAACCGGCATTTAAATTAAACATTTCAAAAATATATCCCCCTGATGAGGACTTTAAGCAAGTCCTTTGTCAGGGGGATTTTTTAATCTGTAACTGCGGCGGGGGATAATTACAAAGTGTTCAGTAATGAGGAAAATAAATCTGGGACAGAGGCATATATTGAAAGGAGCGGTACTGCTCATGCAGTACCGCTCCGGTAAAAATCAATATTGCAAATTAAGGACGGCGCAGAAACTAAAATCAGAGTCTTTCAAAGCCGTCATCCATAGGTGCTTCATACTGAGCCTTGCGCTGGCGAAGATTTTTAATCATTATCCAGTTGTAGAGAATCATCTGGAAAGAGGCAGATAAAAACATCATCTGCATACCCATGTATCTCTCGTCTGCAATAACCATGATGCACATGGAGCCGCAGAGCATGGCAAGGAACATACTGCGGTTGCCCATAGGTACGCCGAAGAAGAAGCCTGCAATTCGGAAAAACGCAAGCATGGCAACAATGACCGTGATGATTTCAATAGAGAATGACCAGACAACGCTGTTGATGTCGTTCATCTTGTAGCAGGTTATAAGCCAGACTGCAAAAAGCAGAATAGGCATGAGACTCAGAATACAGAGCAGACCTGAATTTTTTACAGGCTTGTTTGCGGCACTCAGCAAAATAGGATATGAAAGGCCGGACAGGAAGCCGAAAATTGAAAGCACACGCAGAAAGTTTGCCTGCTTATCTACCTCACACTGTACCAGAAGCATAATTGCGCCCAGACACATTATCAGTCCTATTGCCCAGCGCAGGAAAGTGTAGAGTTTTCCTTCGTTGCGGAAAGCTTCATTAAAGTCATCGGGCACATAAAAGCGGCGGGCCTTAAAGCCGTCTACAAAACGAAGGAATACGAAAGCTGATGCAAGCACAAACATAGGCACCAGAAAATGGAACACACTTTTTTCTGCAAGACCGGCATCGTTAAAAGCGAGCTGATCCTGAAGCCAGCGGAGAAAGACGCTGAAGGCACCGGCACCGCATACATAGCAGGTTATTTCAAGAGATTTTTTTTCCATTTGCATAATTACAGTTCCGTTTCAATAACATAAGATTAGAGAGCCGATGAGGCGCTCAGTAAATAGATTTTATACTTATTTGGATATTCAGTCAAGCTTTAACGGAGGATGAGCAGTGAAGAAAACCATAATGTTAGCATATCTGGCACTGATTTTAAGCTTTTTACTGCCTTTTGTGACAATACAAAGGGAAAATGCTGCTGTGGAGGACAAGCAGACGGAGAGCGGACTGCCGGCGGTGCAGGCAGAGGCTGAAACTCAGCAGGAGAACGATGCTCCCGCCGAAGCACCTGCGGAAGAGGCGGGAGAAGCGGCAGAGGAGCCGCAAGAGGCACCTAAAGAAACGGAAGGTGTTTCTGCGGATACATATAAAGCAGTTTCCAAAGCGGAAATTCCGGCACCTGAAAGCATAAAGGTGCTTGTAAACGGAGAGGTAAAGGAAATGAATATGCAGGAGTATCTTGTAGGCGTGGTTGCCGCAGAGATGCCGGCGGATTTTGATCTTGAGGCTCTGAAAGCTCAGGCAGTGGCGGCCAGAAGCTTTGCAATCTATTGTGCCGACGGGAATAAACATTCAGATGCGGATGTCTGCACGGATTTTAACTGCTGTCAGGCATATATAAATGAGGACAAGATGCGTGAGAACTGGGGAGAAAATTTTGAGGAAAATTATAAAAAAATAAGCTCCGCCGTAGCGGAGACAGAGGGGCAGTATTTAAGCTATGATGGAAAGGCGGTTTTTGCGGCTTTCCATTCCGCATCCAACGGCTCAACCGAGGACTGCGGCGAGATATGGGGAAGCCTGCCCTATCTTGTGAGCGTGGAAAGTCCTGAAAATGAGAAAACCGTACCTAATTTTATAAGTACACTTGAATGCGCCCCGATAGATTTCAGAGACTGTATCCTGTCCCGATTTCCCGAGGCTGATTTTACGGGGGAGGAGAGCAGCTGGATAGGAGAACTGGAGCGGGACAGAAGCGGCAGAGTAAAAACTGTTAACCTTGGCGGGGTGGAGATTAAAGGCACGGATTTAAGACAGCTCTTTTCTCTCCGTTCAACATCCTTTGAGCTTCAGTATACGGACGGAAAATTCCTGTTTACGGTAAAAGGCTTCGGTCATGGTGTGGGAATGAGCCAGTACGGAGCAAAAATCATGGCCCGTGAAGGCAGTGATTATATTTCCATACTGGCTCATTATTATCCGGGTACAAGCCTTATCTGCTGATGCGTCTGTACTCGCAGAAGCAGTAGCGAATACCGTTTTCTTCCTCCCAAGGGGTCTGGCTTTCACAGACCCAGTCGCTCAGCTCGTCCAGATTGGGGAAAAAGCTGTCAGAAGCGGGAGCAAGGTCAATTTTAGTGATGTGGAGAATGTCGGTGTAGGGGAAAAACTGTTTGTAAACACTGGCACCGCCGATAACCATGGTACGGGGGTATTTCTCAGCGGCCTTTAAAGCCTCTTCTGTGCTGTGGACAACCTCTGCACCTTCAATTTCGATGTTCTGTCTTGTGATTACTATGTTGTTACGGTTCTTTAGGGGTCTGCCGCCGGGAAAATCATCAAGAGTTTTTCTGCCTACGATTACGGCATTTCCGGTGGTGTATTCACGAAAATGCACTCTGTCGGCCTTTAAAACTACCGGCTGAGTACCTTCGCTGCCAATACCCCAGTCAGAATATACAGCAACTATTGCTTCCATGTTATCTCCTTAAAGAGCTACCGGAATTTTACCGGTGAACTCGGTGTATTCATAATTCTCAACACTGAAGCTGTCACGGGTGAACTTGTAGAAGTCATCAATGCTGGGGTCCATAATGAATTTGGGAGCGGGCTTGGGCTCATTCTTTATAAGCTCCTCGATAACGGGAACGTGTCTGTCGTAAATGTGGGCGTCGGCAATAACGTGGACAAACTCACCGGGCTCAAGACCTGCGACCTGAGCCATCATAAGAGTGAGAACGCTGTACTGAACCACATTCCAGTTGTTTGCAGCCAGCATATCCTGAGAGCGCTGGTTTAAAATGGCGTTGAGCTTATTGCCGGAGACGTTGAAGGTCATAGAGTATGCACAGGGGTAAAGTGCCATCTCGGAAAGGTCGGCGTGATTGTAGATGTTGGTGATGATTCTGCGGGAAGCGGGGTTGTGCTTTAAATCCCAGATAACCTTATCAACCTGATCCATGTCACCTTCGGGGTAGTGGTGCTTAACGCCCAGCTGATAGCCGTAGGCCTTGCCGATAGAGCCGTTTTCGTCGGCCCATGCATCCCATACACGGGTGCGAAGGTCATTTACATTGTTGCTTTTTGCCTGCCATATCCAGAGCAGCTCGTCGATGGCGGATTTCCAGTAGGTGCGTCTGAGGGTAAGAATAGGAAATTCCTCAGCCAGATTATAGCGGTTAACAATACCGAATTTCTTTACGGTGTGTGCAGGGGTTCCGTCCTCCCAGCGGGGGCGAACCTCCAGATTGGTGTCCCAGACACCATTTTCAAGTATATCTTTGCAGTTCTGAATGAAGATTTGGTCAGCTCTACTCATATATCTACTCCTCCTGAAGCTAAAATTTAAGTTATTGAAGGTTATTTTAACACATAGCAAAAGCTATGTCTACATTTGCAGATAATCAATAATGCGAACGCCGGACGGGATTTATGAATAGTATGCCTTGGGAGGTGATGCAGATGTGAGATTTGCAATTTTAGGCGGAGACAGAAGAATGGTGATCCTCTGCGGGCTGCTGATGAAAGACGGACATAATATCAGCACCTTTGCCATGGAAAAGGCGGAGCTTCCGGATGAGGTGAAAAAAGCGGGCTGCCTCCAGAGCTGTGTTTACGGTGCGGACTGCGTGGTTCTGCCGACACCTGCGGAAAAGGCGGGACTTTTATTTGACCCCAAGTCGGATGAGATACTGAAAATGCCGGAGCTTATAGCTGCACTGTGGAAAGGGCAGATAGTCTGCGGAGGGAAATTCAGCACTGCCAGCAGTGCCGCAATGGTAAAAGCAGGGCTGAATACGGCGGATATTATGGAAGATTCGGAATTCGTGGTGGGAAATGCAGCGCTTACCGCCGAGGGCGCCTTGTGGGAGCTTATGGGCGGAAGTGAAAAAAGCCTGTGGGGCAGCAGAATTCTGATTACAGGCTGGGGCAGAATCGGAAAGATACTGTCGCTGCGGCTTATGGATTTAGGTGCAAAGGTGAGCGTTGCTGCAAGAAAAGCAGCCGACAGAGCCATGGCGGAGGCGTTGGGAATAAAAGCGCTGAGCTATCAGGAGCTTGAGGGCGTTATCGGAGACTATGATTTTATAGTAAACACTGTTCCCGAGCAGGTTATAACCAAAGCCATGCTGTGTTTGTGCGACAGCGGTGCGGTGCTTCTGGAGCTTGCCTCGCCGCCGGGAGGCTTTGACAGAAATCTTGCCGAGAATATAGGGCTTAAGGTTATAAGAGCCCCCGGACTTCCGGGCAGAACGTCAGCCTATACAGGCGCAGTGTTAATGAAAAATGCAGTTTATCGGGCAATAAGGGAACAGGAGGAATGAGTATGGAGAAAAAAGTGAAATTAGGTCTTGCAATCTGCGGTTCCTATTGCACATATGATAAGGTGTTTAAGGCAGCGGAGGGATTAAAGGATGATTATGAGCTAGTGCCGATAATGAGCGAAAATGCCGCAAAAACCGACAGCCGTTTCGGCACGGCATATGAGCATCGGCAAAGACTTAGAGAGATCTGCGGCAGGGAGCCTGTATGCACTATAAAAGATGCAGAGCCGCTGGGGCCTGCGGAACCTCTGGACATTATACTTATAGCTCCCTGCACGGGAAATACTCTGGGAAAGCTTGCCCACGGCATAACTGACAGTGCGGTACTTATGGCGGCGAAGGCACACATGAGAAACGGAAAGCCTCTGCTTATTGCGCTTTCCACAAATGACGGCCTGACCGGCTCGGCGGAGAATATAGCAAGGCTTTTAAACAGGAAGAATGTATACTTTGTACCTTTCGGGCAGGACAATCCGCAGAAAAAGCCTTATTCTTTGCAGGCAGACTTTGCCCTGCTTAAAGACAGCATAGAAGAGGCACTTAAAGGAAAGCAGATACAGCCCATATTGAGAAAATAAGAAACGCTTAGGAGGAAAAGCCCCGCTTATGCGGGGCTTTTTTATTTTTAGAAAATAGTGAGACAAAAATCCGGCTTCATGCGTTATTATAGGTAAAGGAGGGAAAGGTATGAGATATTCCAGAATAATCACCCTGTTACTCACAGCAATTATTATTCTCAGCGGATGTGCCGAAAAACCTGTAAGCGAGAAAAACGGAATACGCTGTGAACCGTGGCCCGAAACGGATAAAAGCGCAGAGCCGTATGTCTGCCTTCCGGAGAGGAAACCCCTTATAGATTCTGAACAGAATGTAAAACCACGGCCCCATTCTTCCGGCAGACAAAGAGAGACTGCCTTAGACAGAATGAAAGCACAGCCTGCGGGAGAACCCTGCGATTTTATAGTATTCACCAAAACTGCCTTTGCAGATGAAGCGGCAGAAAACGAATACCGGAGACTTTCCGATGCTGCGCTTGCCGCTGAAAACGCTTATAGTGCAATCGAGGACAAAAGAACGGAAGAGGCCCGCAGTGCATCTGAAAATGTAAAAAAAGCTTATGCCGAGTATTTTGAGTATTTAATGGAGACAGACCTTGCATCCAATAAAGCGCTTGCGGAAAGATTTGCCGAGGCCGGATGCAAAACCGGAATTATGGCAGAAAACCACATCGCCTACGGAAACATAACCAGTACATATGCTGTGGTTGTGACCGCAGTGCCGGAAGAGTTTCTTGAACTCATAAAGACGGTTGAAGGTGTTGCGGAAGCAGATGTTTTCGGTGAAAACTACAAGTTTGTATACACGGAGACTGTCTGGGAAGGAGAGCCATGAAAGAAAAGCGACTGGTTGAAAAACTCAAAGAAGATGATACCGAAGCTCTTTCAAAAATTATGGATATCTACACTCCGTATGCCTATACAATAATATGCAATATCTGCGGGACAGCTCTCAGCTCAGAAGATATAGAGGAAACGCTTTCGGACTGCTTCTTGTGCCTGTGGGAAAACAGAGCCAAGGCGGAAGCTGAAAGCCTGAAGGCCTATATTGCATCTATTGCACGCAGCAAGGCACTGGACAGGCTCAGAAGGTTGAAAATAGTTCTGCCGCTGGAGGATAATGTTGAGATACTCCAATGTCAGGATCCGGAGGCGGAGGTCATAATAAATGAGCTTGCGTCAGTAACAAGAGAAGCGGTTGAAACCCTTGCAGAGCCGGACAGAGAGATTTTTAAACGGCATTACTTCCTGTTTGAGACCAGCGACAGTATTGCAGAGAGTATGAAGCTTAACCCGTCGACGGTCAGAACCAGACTTTCCAGAGGACGGGTGAAGCTTAGGGGCTATCTTGAGGAGAAAGGATACGAATATGAAAATACGGCTAAGTGATATATGCTCTCTCTGCTGCCCCAATAATATGAAGGCTAAAGAAATGCCGCCTGAAATGGCAGAGCGGGTAAAGAGCAGAGTAATGAGCCAGATAGAAGCTGAAAAGAAGCCGAGGCATAGGGTGCTGAAAACCCTGCTGCTGACGGCGGCCTTTGCGGCAGTTCTGAGCGGAATGGCATTTGCGCTGTCACGGTACAGCGTGAGGATGGAAAATATAGACCAAGAGCAAAAAGACCAGTATGTAGTTTATGACGCTCAGGGAGAGATAATCTATTCCCGTGAAGGGTGGTATACCGGAGAGGGAATGAACATAATTGTAAACGCAGTGGGAGAAGAATATTCAAGCCCTGAATTCCGCTGCCGCTATCTGCCGTCGGAACCGGATGCAGGATATACAGATGAGGAAGGCTGGACAGGTTATCTATGCAACGGCGGCGACGGAGAGGAAAGCTTTCCTTATATTATAGAGGCATACAGGCTTGAAAAAGGTGAAAATTACTATCGCATAATCGGCAGCTATGAGATTCTGGATGAAAGATACTGGGATGACTGGTATGTTCTCACGGTTACAAGTGATGTATCCGAAGTAGAAGGCCTATATTATGAAAATGACAGGGTAAACTATGTTCTGCTGCTGAATGAGGATACAGGATGGTTTATAGTTATCATGGGAACAGACAGTCCTGAAACTCTTGAAAAAATAGCGGCACATCTTGAAATCCGTGAGCATGACAGGCAGCGCTGGGAGGAGCACGAATATACGGTGGAAAGTGTATCCACACTGCTGCCGGCCCGTGGCTGAAAATTTCCCCGACACAAGGATACAGATAAAGAAAAAGCCCCGCTTATGCGGGGCTTTTTCTTGACACAGGCAGAAAATAGCTATAATCTGGTTATGTAAAAATAAACGGATGATAAGGTCAGATTATGAAATACAGTATAGATAAAAACAGTACACAGCCGGTATATATGCAGCTTTTTGAAGTGCTCAGACAGGACATTATTACAGGAACCCTTGCAAAAGGTACGAAGCTTCCGTCCAAGCGCTTCATGGCGAGTGAGCTGGGGCTGAGCGTTATAACAGTAGAACACGCCTATGAGCTTCTGGCGGATGAGGGTTATATAAGCACACGGGAGCGCAGCGGATATTATGTGGATTTCGGCGGAGAGAGCACAGCGCAAAGACCGGGAAAAGCGACGATCTGCGATATGAGTGCAGAGCTTAAGCCTATGGAGGATTTCCCGTTCAGCCTGCTTGCAAAAACCATGCGGAAGGTTCTGAGCGACTATGACCGGCGCATACTTATTAAGTCACCCAACTGCGGATGCATGGAGCTTCGTGAGGCAATTTCCGCATATCTTGAACGCAGCCGTGGATTAAAGGTAGCACCGGAGAGAATAATAATCGGTTCCGGAGCGGAATATCTGTATTCGATAGTAGTGCAGTTGCTTGGCAGAGACAGGCTTTTCGCACTTGAGGATCCGTCCTATGAAAAAATACGTAAGGTGTATGAAGCAAACGGGGCAGAGTGCCGGATGCTGAAACTGGGCGAGGACGGAATATTGAGCGAGGAGCTTTCAAAATGTACAGCCGGAGTTTTGCACGTTACGCCGTTTCACAGCTATCCCAGCGGAGTAACTGCCACAGCATCAAAGCGAAGGGAATATGTGTCATGGGCGCAGGAAAGAGACAGCTTTATAGTCGAAGATGATTACGATGCAGAATTTGCCACGCTCCGCAGGCAGATAGAGACTATCTATTCCATTGCACCCGACAGAGTTATTTACCTGAACAGTTTTTCAAAGCTTATTGCGCCTTCGGTCAGAACCGGCTTTATGCTGCTGCCTGAGAGCCTTATGGATGAATATAACAAAAGACTTAACTTCTATTCGTGCACTGTGCCTATATATGACCAGTATGTGCTGGCGGAGTTCATAAACGCAGGACATATGGAACGATATATAAACAGGCGGAAAAGAAAACAGCGGAAAAACGGCTCTTGAAATTCGCTTTTTTATAGTTTAAACTACTGCTATATTAAAGAGAGGATGGAGAGCAATGCTGTATTTTATGAGTGATTATACCGAGGGTGCGCATCCCGGGGTTTTGCAGAGGCTTACTGAGCTCAACATGGTATCTCTGCCCGGATATGGTGAAGATGAATACTGCGAGGCCGCAAAGGAAAAGATTAAAAAATTCTGCGGCAGGGACGATTTGCAGATACAGTTCCTGACAGGGGGCACACAGACCAATCTTCTGGTAATTTCCACTATGCTCAGACGCTATGAGGCAGTTATTGCGGCAGAAACCGGCCATATCAATGTCCACGAAGCGGGAGCAATAGAGTATTCCGGACATAAGGTCCTGACGGTGCCGTCAAGAAACGGCAAGGTAGTTGCCGAGGATGTGGCAGAGCTGGCGGAGCGGTTTTACGATGACGGAACTCATGAGCATATGAGTTTCCCGGGTATGGTTTATATTTCCCATCCCACCGAGGTCGGAACCCTTTACACCAGAGAGGAACTCAGAAAATTATCCGAAGTATGCAGAAAATATGATATGCCCTTGTATATGGACGGCGCAAGACTGGGTTACGGCCTTATGAGTCCGGAATCTGACCTGAGCATTAAAGATATATGCGAGCTTTGCGATGTGTTTTATATAGGCGGCACCAAGGTAGGCGCACTCTGCGGCGAAGCGGTGGTGTTTACCCACGGCAATATGCCCAGAGGTTTTACCACCATGACCAAGCAGCAGGGAGCAATGCTTGCAAAGGGCAGACTGCTGGGTATGCAGTTTGATGCGCTGTTTACAGACGGGCTGTATCTGGAAATCGGCCGCAGGGGAATTGAGACTGCTATGAAGCTCAAAAAGGCATTTATAGAAAAAGGCTATGAGCTGTATATAGACTCACCTACAAACCAGCAGTTTATAATACTCAGCCCTGAGCAGTATGAGCGCCTCAGCAAAATTGCAGCTTTCAGCATATGGGAGAAAATCGACAGCAGCAGAATTGCCGTTCGCTTTGTAACCAGCTGGGCAACAAGTGATGAGGCTCTGGATGAGCTGATTTCACAGCTGTAAAACAGAATATAATTAAAAAGACGGAGCGTATCGGAAAAGATACGCTCCGTCTTCTATAATATAATGTAAATCTTACATGAGTCGGAAAAACCGTCAATGTATGCTTTTATTTAACATTGAAGCCAATTTCAAAATCGGCGGTTTCGCCGCTGCCGGTTTCAACAGTCAGAACGGCAGAATATTCTCCGGGTTCGAGGTTGGGCAGAGGATTAAGACGCCAGTGATTTTTCACAGTCTCTCCTGCGGGAACAGTCTTTTGGGAGGCCTCTGACAGACGGAACAGGTTGCTGTTTTCGCCGGACAGGCTCATCTTCTTGATTACGGCATCAACATCACCGTCATTTTCAAGCTCTATGCTGCGGGGCTTTATTTCTCCGTAGCCTTTCTTTGCATCCTTAAATTCGGGGACGTCGATTTTGACTATGGCAATCTCGGCCTTGCTTACGCTGCTGCTGCCAAGCTCATCTGATACTGCAACGGCTTTTATTACACAGCCATTTTCAAGCAGAACGGGGCCTTCGTATACTTCACTCTTTTCGTCGGGGTCAGAGCCGTCAGTAGTATAGAATATCTGTGCACCGTCGGCTGCGGAAATTTCAATTTCCTGATTTTCAATGTAGGTTCCGCTTTCAATGTTGAATACGGGAGCAGCAATTTCAAACTCAAGCTCCAGTTTTGCGTTTTCACTTACCTTACTTATAATAAAGCTGCCGTCACGGTTATCGTTGAACTCGCCGGAGGTGAGCTCATAAGAGGAAAGCTTATAGCTGGGTTTCAGCTTAAAGGTGCAGCTGTCATCCTTACCTATATAAAGCTGACCTGCTTCGTCCAGATCCTCAAATTCAACATAATTGCTGTAATCATCGGCAAGCTCTATTTTATAGAAGCCGTCTTTTACCTCTGCCTCAGGGACAGCAGCTTCACCGGAAGAAGCCTCTTTTTCGGATGCGTCCTCATCAACAGGAACATCTTTATCGGTTTCCGCTTCGCCGTTTACGCCGGGAGAGAGAATTTCCGCTCCATTATCATAGACAGTGCCGCTGTTATTATAAACAGTACCGCCGTTTGCATAAATGGTGCCGCCGTTATTATAAACCACACCCAGATTGTTATAAACTACACCGCCGTTATTGTATACGGTTGCATCATTATTATAAACAGTGCCGCCGTTATTGAAAACAACGGTATCGGGCTGGGCATAGTAAACCTTGCCCTCCTCGACTGTTACAGTTTCGGGTTCAACCTTCTTTTCGGATTCGTCCGTTTTGACGGTTTGTGCCTTTTCGGCTTCGTCCTTATTTACATTTTTTGATTTTTCGGACTTGTTTTCATTGTCTTTTTTATCTTTAAGGTCTGCTTTATCGTCTTTGGTGTTTTTCTCGTCAGAGCTGGAGTGCTTTACCACTTCCTCCGCAGACACTGAATCCTTGGACTTGTCCTCTTTAGGGGCAGCAATAGCGGTAGCAGACAGAATTGACATAAGCACTGCAAGTGAAAGCAGAACTGTAAGAATTTTACTGTTACGTTTCATTAGGATCCTCCTTAACTGATTGTTATTTCGTATAAAAAGCTTATTTGTGCAACCATTATATAACCAGAGAACAAAAGTGTAAAGAAATTTAGTGATTGTTTAAAATACATTAAAATACAAATTTTGCAAAATGTACAAATTGCAAAAAACAGAGGAATAAACATCCAACGTTATACAGCAATAATAATAAGAAACCCAAATAAATATAAAGAATTAGTGATCCGAAATTCATCATTCCTGCAAATGCCAGAACATATGTTAATTATTTTTTAACAAATCCTATTGACAAATTGCGTTCACTAATATAAAATATAAAACGCAAAAAGGGGTTAGAGCGTGCTAACTCCTTGACTAAATCTAAACGATTAAATAACAGTTAATCGAACAGGAGATGTTGAAGATGCCGCTTACAATGGCCCCCGTTGGCGAAACTTTCGTCATTCAAAAGATAACAGGTAAAGATGAAATTCGGCAGCACCTTGCTGAGCTGGGCTTTGTGGTCGGTACAAGCGTCAAGGTTGTCAATTCTATTTCCGGAAACCTTATTATTCAGGTTAAAGACTGCAGAGTTGCTCTTAACAAGAGTATGGCCAACCGGATTGTAATTTGAGAGGAGAAAATTATGAGAACGCTAAAGGAAGTAAAAGTAGGCGAGACCGTAACTGTTACCAGACTTAACGGCTCCGGCGCAGTAAAACGTCGTATCATGGACATGGGTATTACTAAAGGCGTAGAGATAAAGGTCCGCAAGGTTGCACCTCTGGGCGACCCTATGGAGCTGAACCTTCGTGGCTATGAGCTTTCTGTTCGTAAAGCAGATGCAGAAATGATCGAGGTCGAGTAATTTTTTTTCGCCCGAAGGTTAGAAACATTTAACATTTGTTAACCAAGCTTAACTTAATAGGAGGAGAAAAGCATGAGCATAAAAATAGCTCTCGCAGGTAACCCGAACTGCGGTAAAACAACTCTGTTTAACGCATTGACAGGTTCCAATCAGTATGTTGGTAACTGGCCCGGTGTTACCGTTGAAAAGAAGGAAGGCCACCTTAAAGGCCATAAGGATGTTATCATTCAGGACCTTCCCGGTATCTATTCCCTTTCACCCTATACTCTGGAAGAGGTTGTCTCCAGAGAATATCTGGTAAAAGAGAAGCCCGATGCAATCCTGAACATTGTTGACGGTACAAACATCGAGCGTAACCTTTACCTGACCACTCAGCTGATTGAGCTGGGAATCCCTGTTGTCATCGCAGTTAACATGATGGACCTGGTCCGCAAGAACGGCGATAAGATAGACACCAAGAAGATCGCAGACGAACTTGGCTGCGACATCATTGAAATCAGCGCTCTCAAGGGCGAGGGTGCTACGGAAGCAGCTGAAAAGGCCATTGCAAAGGCTGAGGCTAAAAAGGCCGGCGAGCTGCCTCATGTATTTGTCGGCAGTGTTGAGCACGCAATCGCTCACATTGAAGAGTCCATCTCCGGCAAGGTAGATGATCGTAACCTTCGCTGGTACGCAATCAAAATCTTCGAGCGTGACGAGAAGGTTATTGAGGACCTGAAGCTGGACAAGGATCTCACCGAACACATCGAAGTTCACATCGAAGACTGCGAGAAAGAACTTGATGATGACTCCGAAAGCATCATCACCAACCAGCGCTACAACTACATAAGCAGAGTAGTTGAAAAGGCAGTTAAGAAAAAAAGCGAGAAGCACGATCTGACCGCTTCTGATAAGGCTGACCGTATCCTGACTAACCGCTGGCTGGCTCTGCCTATCTTCGCACTTATTATGTTCCTTATATACGGTATCGCAATGGGCGGTTATCCCTTCTCCATCGGTACCATGGGTACTGACTGGGCAAACGATGTTCTCTTCGGCGAATGGGTTCCCGGTCTGTTTGATAAGCTTCTGACTTCTATCGGCGTCAGCGGCTGGGTTTACGGCCTTATCATGGACGGTATTGTAGCCGGTGTCGGCGCAGTTCTGGGCTTCGTTCCTCAGATGCTCGTTCTGTTCCTGCTGCTTGCTATTCTGGAAGATATCGGTTACATGGCTCGTGTAGCATTCATCATGGACCGTATTTTCCGTCGCTTCGGTCTTTCCGGTAAGTCCTTCATTCCTATGCTCGTAGCTGTCGGCTGCGGCGTTCCCGGTATCATGGCTTCTCGTACCATCGAGCAGGACCGTGACCGTAAAATGACCATCATGACCACAGGCTTCATCCCCTGCGGTGCTAAGATGCCCATCATCGGCCTCTTTGCAGGTGCTCTCTTCGGCAACTCTGCATGGGTCGCAACCTCCGCATTCTTCATCGGCATTGCAGCCGTTATTGTAACCGGTATCATGCTCAAGAAGTTCAAGGCATTTGCCGGTGAGCCTGCTCCTTTCGTTATGGAGCTTCCCGCATACCATGCACCTTCCGTCGGCAATGTTCTCCGTGCAACATGGGAGCGTGGCTGGTCCTTCATTAAGCGTGCCGGCACTATCATCCTTCTCTCCTCTATCATTCTTTGGTTCCTCCAGGGCTACGGCGTTGTAGACGGCTCCTTCGGTCCTGTTGAAGACAACAACACTTCTCTGCTTGCTTCTATCGGCCGCAGCATTGATGTTATCTTTGCTCCTCTCGGCTGGATGGGCGCTGACGGTCAGCTTGGCTGGAAGGCTACTGTTGCTACCGTTACCGGTCTTATCGCTAAGGAAGAAGTTGTTATGACCTTCGGTACTCTGTTTAACTACGCTGGCGAGCTCAGCGAAGCCGGTGACGAAATCTGGACTGTTGTCGGTCAGACATTCACTCCTCTGACTGCTTACAGCTTCATGATCTTCAACCTGCTCTGCGCTCCCTGCTTTGCTGCTATGGGTGCTATCAAGCGTGAAATGAACAACGCAAAGTGGACTCTCGCTTCCATCGGCTATATGTGCGGATTTGCTTATGTTGTATCCCTCTGCGTATTCCAGATCGGCGGCCTGTTCACCGGCGAGGCCAGCTTCGGCGTTGGCACTGTTGTTGCAATCGCACTGCTTGCAGGTATTATTTACCTGATGTGCCGCAAGGGTTATCAGGAAAAGAATCCTGAGCACAACCTCAGCTCTGTTGCAGCAGCAAACAAATAATTAAAGTGTAAGCCGCTGTTATGGGAAACATAATTGTACTACTTATACTGGCTGTGCTGGTTTTCTTCGCAGCACGTTCCCTCATAAGAAGCCATAAAGCCGGAGGCGGCTGTGATGGCAACTGCGGGAGCTGCGGAAGCTGCGGCTGCGATTCCGGCACTAAAAAAGATTAAAAGCCCGATTAAACTCCTGTGTTTTTACACAGGAGTTTTTTCTTTTATATATTGACAGCACTCCTTCTTTGTATTATATTAGCTAATACAAAGAAGGGGGTTTGTATATGATATTAGAGTTCGATTTTAAAAGTCAGACCCCGCTGTATATGCAGCTGAGAAATCAGGTAGTAAATGCTATTGCGTCAGGGGAGCTTAAAGCAGGTGAGCATTTGCCGTCAGTGAGAGCACTGTCTAATGAAAGCGGTATTAACACCATGACTGTCAGCAAGGCGTATCAGCTGCTTAAACAGGAGGGGTATATTGACACTGACCGCAGGCGAGGAACCACAGTTTTAAAAAGGGATGAAGCAGTGGAGCTTTCACCGGAGACTGTGGAAAATTTCAGGCTCTGCCTGTCTGAGCTGAGGCTTGCAGGGCTGAACAGAGAACAAATAATTGCACTGTGTGAAAAGCTGTGTAAGGAGGAGAAGTAGTATGAGATTTTTTTTAATGCTGTGCTTTTTGCCGCTGCCTGTTATAATGGCAGTTATGCTTTGCAACGAAGCGAAGTTCAAGAAGAATATTGTGGTAGGTGTTACACTGCCCTATGAAGCAAGAGAAAATGCAGAGGTTCAGAGAGCGCTCAGCCGCTATAAAAAGGGTAATATAATTGTTGCAATTATTCTGGTTGTCAGCGGATTGCTGTGTATGCTGGCGAAAAGTGATTGGCGTGCAGTAGAGAATCTTATGGTATGGCTTGTTCCAGCTATTGTACTGCCGTATATACCCTATGTTTCATGCAATAAAAGGCTCAGGGAAATAAAGCTCAATAATAGATGGGGACGAAGAGACACAAATCGTGTAAGCATTGATACCTCTGTAATAGCTGAACAGAAGTGGCTGTCTCCGTTATGGTTTCTGGCTGCCGCAGCGCTTGCAATGCTGCCCCTGCTCTGGAATCCGGAGTTCAAAGCCGTTTACATCTCCTATGCAGTCTGCATATTGCTTCTCTGGCTGTGCTACCGCTTTGCATATAGAAACAAGGCTGAGCGAGTAGACGGAAACAGCGACTTGACATCAGCACTGACCGCCATACGAAAAAAGAACTGGAACATGGTTTTTCTGGTGGCAGTATACGGCATGGCTGCAATCAGCATAAGCATGAGCTTCGAGCTAAGCCCTGTTCTATCCTGTGTTCTCATAATAGTAATTACTCTTATGGTTTCAGCGCTTGCGATTTATGCAGAGATGAAAACAAGAAAGGTCCAGGAAGAGCTTTGCAGCGACAGCGGTAAGGATGCTTATCTGGATGATGACGATAAGTGGCTCTGGGGAGTCCTGTATTATAATCTGGATGATGAAAAGCTGATCATAAATTCCCGTATAGGCACAAATACCACTATAAATCTGGCAAAACCGGCGGGAAAAGTTATTGCGGCAATCAGCCTTGCAGTGCTTCTGGCAACCCCGTTTATTCTGCCGGTAACAAATGCAGTAGGAAATAAGCCCCCTGAATTTGACCTAAGCTCTGCGGAACTGACTGCACGCAGCGGCGGAACTGAGTACGTTATAAAGCTTGATGAAATTGAGAGTGTTGAACTCATAGAAGAATTACCCAAGAGCATTGTAAAGGTAAATGGTACAAATTTTGAAAATCTTCTTAAGGGCAGATTTTCAGCAGATAAAATAGGTTCTGTGTATGCCTGCCTTGATCCCACATCACCGCCTTTCCTGCTTATAGAGGGAAAAGACGGAGATAATTTCCTTCTGGGAAGCCGTGAAGAGGGCGTAATTCAGGATTTAATGGACAAGATAAAGTAAATTTAAGTAAAAAAACGGAGTGTATGAATTTCATACACTCCGTTTTTAGTTTCAAACAGATTTTGCGGATAGACCGCTTGCAAGGCCGATGCTCAAATAGCCGGAGCATACAGCCGCTGCGGTTTATCGCATACCCTTATCGTAGGGGATGCCTTCAGCCTTGGGAGCACGGGACTTCTTAGAGGTAAAGGCAAGAACCAGCAGGGAAATGATATAGGGAAGCATATTATACAGCGCACTGGGAAGCTGTAAAGCATTGAGGAAACCGATACCGGTGTAGACGTTGCTTAAAGCTCTGAACAGACCGAAGAGCAGTGCTGCAAGAGCGATGCGCAGCGGTTTCCACTGACCGAAAATCATAACGGCAAGGGCGAGGAAGCCGAAGCCTGCAACACCGTTTTCAAACTTCCATTCGCTGACACCTGCGGTAATGTAAACAATACCGCCGAGACCGCCGAGAACACCGGAGATAAGAACACCTGCATAACGCATTTTGCAGACGTTTATACCGACAGAGTCAGCAGCCTGAGGATGTTCACCGCAGGCCATAAGACGCAGACCGAAGCGGGTTTTATAAAGGGTGATGTAGGAAAGGACAAGAGCGATAATTGCAAGCAGCATGAACCAGTTGAATTCAAAGCCGCCGATATTAACGATAAATGCCTTTTTTGCTTCAATATACTGAATGGTAGAGGAGACATTGTTGACGTCCTCAGCGGTGTTCATGGCTTTTACGAAAACCGTTGCACCGGCAGCACCCAGAAGGTTCATTGCACTGCCGACCAGAGTCTGGTCAGCCTTAAAGTTAATTGAGGCAACAGCCAGCAGCAGGGAATAGAGAGCACCCAGAATGACAGAAGCCAGAACAACCAGCAGAATCATCATAAATGCGGAAGTATCGCCGGGCAGGAACTTCATCATAAGCGCACCGCCCAGAGCACCCATTACCATTATACCCTCAAGACCGATGTTAATAACACCGGAGTGTTCAGAGAAGCAGCCTCCAAGAGCGACGAGAAGCAGAACAGAGGCAAAAATCAAAGTGTACTGAATCAGAAGAATCATTCAGCGTCGCCTCCTTCCTGAGAATCAGAAGCATTAGCGTTTTTCTTTTCGTCCTTGCGGCTGAGCCAGTTGGAATAAGCGTATTTAAAGAAGAATACGAAACCGCAGAGGTAGATGATTATTGCGGAAACAAAGTCGGAAATCTGAGCGGAATACATGGTTTTGTCCACGTATGCGCCGCCGTTTGTTATGTGCTGGATAAAGTAGGAGGAGAAGATAACACCGATGGGGTTAAGACCTCCGAGGAAGGCAGCGGCAATGCCGTTGAAGCCCATAGCAGGGACTGCGGACTGAGTGCAGGACCACTGTTCAAAACCGGTGAGGAAGAACATTCCGGCACCCATACCGGCAAGAGCACCGGAGATTGACATGGTGAGTACAAGATTCTTCTTCTCTTTCATACCGCAGTATTTAGCAGCATTTTTGTTGAAACCGGTAGCTTTAAGCTCATAACCGAGCTTGGTTTTTTCGAGAATTACCCATATTAAAACAGCGACCAGAACAGCCATGGGAATTGCAATGGTAACATACTGGTTTTTGCTGAAAAGCTTACTCAGACCCAGACTCGGAATAATTGCATCGGAGTTGGTATTTGAAAGCACATAGGTATAAGGGCTTGTGGGCTCTTTAACCTTGTTCAGCAGGATGTTAACCGAATAAAGGCTTATCCAGTTGAGCATAATGCAGGAAATAACCTCATTGACGTTGCGGTATGCCTTTAAAAGACCGGGGATAGCACCAAGCAGTGCGCCGGCGGCAATAGCAGCGATAAGGCACACATACCAGGGCATACCCAGACCGAGTGCAAGGTAAAGGCTTGCGCCTGCACCTACAACGTACTGTCCTGCGGCACCGATGTTAAACAGACCTGCCTTGTATGCAAAAAGCACGGAAAGGCTGCACATCAGCAGCGGAGCGGTCTTAACAAGGGTGTTGCCCAGATATTTAAGCTGGGTTTTAGGCTTGGAGTATGTTAAGAAGTTCTTTAAAATAGTGGATATTGCCTCATTAGCACCGGCGGGGTTAATTATAAGAAGGGCGATATAGCCGATAAGCAGACCGATCAGGATGCAGGCAAGAGAAGCCAGCAGAGTCTGGAATCCGCTTCTGCGCATAAGAGGAGTTTTTTCCTTTTTCATTATTTAGCCTCCTCTCTTTTAGCGCCGGCCATGTACAGACCGAGCTCTTCAACGCTTGTGGTTTTGGGGTCAAGCTCGCCGACGATTTCACCCTCGTACATAACCAGAATCCGGTCAGCGAGAGCCATAACTTCGTCAAGCTCAAGGCTTACAAGCAGAACGGCTTTTCCGGCGTCACGCTGGGCAACAATCTGCTTGTGTATGTATTCAATAGCGCCTATATCCAGACCTCTGGTGGGCTGGACGGCAATAAGAAGCTTGGTTTCCTTGTCCATTTCACGGGCAACGATAGCTTTCTGCTGGTTACCGCCGGACATACTGCGGGCAGTGGTTACAGGACCCTGACCGGAGCGGACATCAAACTGCTTAATCAGCCTCTCTGCGTAGGCACGGATTGCGCTGCGCTTCAAAAAGCCTGCTTTATTAACAAATTCAGGCTCAAAGTAGCGCTGAAGCACCAGATTATACTCCAGAGAGTAGTCGAGCACCATGCCGTGCTTATGACGGTCCTCCGGAATGTGGCTCATGCCCATGATTGAGCGCTGACGAATAGGTGCGGAGGTAATATCCTTACCGCAAAGAGTGACTTTACCGCTCTTTACAGGCTCAAGACCTGTAATGCCGTAGACAAGCTCGGTCTGACCGTTGCCGTCAATACCGGCGATACAGACAATCTCACCTGCACGGGCCTCAAAAGAAACACCCTTTACAGCGTTGTTAGAGTGAACCTTAGATGCGACGGTAAGATTTTCCACTTTTAAAATGGTGTCAGCGGGCTTGGCATCTGCCTTGCGAACCTTGAATTCAACATCACGTCCGACCATCATTCTGGAAAGCTCTTCACGGGAAGTGTCGGCAATGTTAACGGTGCCGATGTATTTACCCTTGCGGAGAACGGAGCAGCGGTCGGCAACGGACATGATTTCGTTGAGCTTGTGGGAAATAAAGAGTATTGATTTACCCTCAGCGGCAAGACCGCGCATAATCTGCATCAGCTCATCAATTTCCTGAGGAGTTAAAACTGCAGTAGGTTCGTCGAAAATGAGAATCTCATTTTCACGATAAAGCATTTTTAAAATCTCAGTGCGCTGCTGCATACCAACGGTTATATCCTCTACAAGAGCATCAGGATCAACACTGAGACCGTATTTATCACTGAGAGCCATAACCTTTTCTCTGGCCTCCGCTTTCTGCAGAAAACCATGTTTACAGGGCTCCATGCCCATTATGATGTTATCAAGAACGGAGAAACATTCTACCAGCTTGAAATGCTGATGAACCATTCCTATACCAAGTGCATTCGCATCATTAGGGTCCTTGATTTCAACTATCTGCCCATCCTTTTTGATTACGCCCTCTTCTGGTCTGTAAAGACCGAACAGGACGCTCATCAAGGTGGACTTACCAGCGCCGTTTTCACCCAGCAAAGCATGAATTTCGCCTTTTTTAAGCTGAAGAGTAATATTGTCGTTAGCGACTATACCCGGAAAACGCTTGGTTATATTAAGCATTTCTATTGCATATGGCTGTTCCAAACTTGATGACCTCCCCTCTGGCTGTACTTCTCTCCCCGGACGAGCTTGACAGGGGAGAGAAAAAATGTATAGCATTTAGCATTTTAAATACCTATTTTCCAATTATACTATAAACCAGACCATATTTCAAAGCAAACTTACTGATTTTGAAGGGAAATAAATGTATAAAAAAAGAGGACGGATTAAATCCGTCCTCAAAAACCGAAGGTTTTAATTACTTAATGTTGCCCAGCTCGTTAACAGTGATAGCGGTAACCTCAGGCATAGCGGTGATGTCGCTGGAAACAGTGATGGTTCCGTCGAACATAGCCTTTACAAGTGCATTGTAATCGTCCTGAGTGAAGCCTTCACCCCACTGAGTGGTCTCAGCAGGAAGCTGTACGTAGTTGAGAGAAGCATCGTCGCCGGATACAAGACCCAGAGACTCAACCTTGCCGCCGTAGTTAGCGAAGTTGCCAGCAGCAACCTCGGAGAGCATATGCTTAACAGTTGCAGCAAGACCCTTCATAGCGGAAGTAACGGTCATGCCTTCGCCGTAGCCGCCATCGATGATGCCGGCCTGGTCAACGTCAACGCCGATAACCTTGCCGTCAACCTTTGCAGCAGCCTCAGCTGCGGAGGTGTAGATGCCGCCGCCGCAAGCGAAGACAACTTCAACACCCAGAGTCTGGTACCAGTTGTCCATGTAAGCGGTGATATCAGCATCGCCGGAGAACTGGTTGCCGTAAACGTACTCAACAGTAACATCGGTGCCGAGCTCAGCAGCAGCTGCATCAGCGCCCTGAACAAAGCCGTAGCCGTAACGGATAACAGCAGGAACTGCCATGCCGCCCAGGAAACCGAGGTGCTCATAGCCGAGCTTTACAGCAGCATAACCTGCCATGTAGCCGCAGAGCTCTTCCTGGTAAACAGCGGAGTAAACATTGGAAGCAACGTGGGGCTCGTTCTCAGCATCGATAAGCTCGGTGCGGTTGCCCTCGTTGTCGTGATTGTAGAAGCAATCCTCGATGTCCCACTCGGAAACGTCAAGTGCGATGAAGCTTACTTCGGGGTACTCGTCCTGAACTTCAACAACGGTACCTGCGAAAGCGTAACCAGGCATAACGATAACATTGTAGTCCTCGTCAACAGCCTTCTCTACCATAGCAACACGGTCAGCGGTGGTATCGCCGGCGGGCTTGTAGTAGCTGAACTTGATGTCGTTAGCTTCGCAGTACTCCTTGCAGGCCTCATAAGTGGTCTGGTTGAAGGACTGGTCGGTGATGTCACCGTAGTCGGTGATCATTGCGACGCTGAAGGAAGCCTCAGCGGGTTCCTCGGCAGCCTCTGCATCCTCAGCGGGTGCTTCGGTTTCGACAGCATCCTCAGCGGGCTTTTCAGCGGGCTCTTCTGCGGGAGCCTTGCTGTCGCCGCAAGCGGCAAGAGCGAAGACCATGCACAGTGCAAGAATAAGAGCAAGAATCTTTTTCATTTGGAAATTTCCTTCCTTTCAAATTGTCTCCCCGAAGGGAGTTTGTAGGGTATCTTACCCGACGCATGGCATTATACCAAATATGGAGTTGTATTTCAACTCAGAATGCCAATGTTTTAATTCTTGTAATAAGATGTTCATAAAATATGTAAAATTAGAAAAATAATTATAAAAAATGTAAAAAAATACAGACAGTGCAATAAACACTGTCTGTATAAGAATACTGCGGAATCAGAAATCGGAGCTGTGCTCGTATTGAAGCTTATAGAGCTTGTAGTACATACCTTTTTTCTCAAGAAGCTCCTGATGACTGCCTTCCTCCACGAGACGGCCGTGGTGAAGAAGTATGATCTTATCGCAGTTCTGAATAGTTGAAAGCCTGTGGGCAACTATTATGGTGCTGCGGCCCTGCATGATTTTCTCAAGCGCATCCTGAATCAATACTTCGGTTTCGGTATCGATATTTGCAGTGGCCTCATCCAGAATCAGAACCGAAGGCTTAAAGGCAAGGGTTCTTGCAAAGGACAGAAGCTGCCGTTCACCGGCGGAAAAAGCTGCACCACGTTCAATTACCTGATGGTCGTAACCGCCGTCAAGCTTTGAAATAAACGGGTCGGCGTTAACATATTTTGCGGCCGTTATAATATCCTCGTCGCTTATATTTTCGTTATTCAGGCGGATATTGCTTTTGACGGTTCCGGTAAAGAGGAAAACATCCTGAAGCATCTGACCGATGTTTCTTCGCAGATCTTCAACGGCAATCTTTCGAATATCAATTCCGTCAATAAATATCTGCCCCTTTTGAATATCATAATACCGGCAGATTAGGTTCTGAATAGTGGTCTTGCCGGCACCGGTTTCACCTACAAATGCAAGTCTTTGACCGGGCAGCAGCTCAAATGACAGGTCTTTTAATATCCAATCCTCATCCTGATAAGCAAACCAGACGTTTTTAAATTCTATATGGCCTTTAAAAGAGGACATATGAATGGGTTCTTCCGCATCCTGAATCTGCGGCTCGGTGTCTAAAAGATCAAATATTCTCTCTGCTGCGGCTGCGGCAGACTGGATGACATTAAAGTTTTCGGCAAGCTCCTGAATAGGATCAAAGAAACGGCTCATATAGCGCTGGAAGGCGATAAGTGTACCTATTGTAATAACTCCGCCCATTGCAAGACTGCCGCCGTAAATTAAAAGAATTGCAGTTGCCACGATGTTCATAAGGTAGGCAACGGGGCTGTAAGCGGCAAAGGCCATAAGCTGACGCATATGAGCTTTGCGCAGATCCTCGGTTTTTTCTTCAAAATCCCGCTGAGCATCTTCCTCTGCGGCAAAAATCTGAACCACCTTCATGCCGGAAACGTGCTCGGCTATAAATGCGTTCAAATCAGAAAGCTTTCCACGGATTGCACGGTAAAGCTTTCTTGTGAGCTTTGTGAAAACCAGAGTGAAAACCACAATAACAGGGATAACGCTGAAAATTGCAAGGGACAGCTGCACATGGCGGTGGAGCATGGAAGCCATAACGCCCACCAGAACAAAGATGCTGCCTACAATGCTGACAATTACGCTTGTAAACATTTCAAGCACTGTCTCGCAATCGTTTGTAACTCTGGTTACAAGTCTGCCTATGGGGTTGTTGTTATAAAATCCTACATGAAGTCTTGTAAGGTGGCGGAAGATATCGCTTCTCATGTTGTAAATTATCTTCTGCCCCACGGTAGCGAGAATTGTAGCCTGAGCGTAGTTGAGGCCCAGAATCATAAGTGCGCTGAAAAGATACAGTGCGCCCATGAAAAGCACGCCTTTAATGTCGGCTGAACGTATGTGGCGCAGCTCGGAAACGGACAGCCCCTCAGATGAGATGTCCACATACTTTCCTACAAAATCGTCGGTGGCTTTTTCTATAATCATCGGCTGCCAAAGCTCGAAAACAACGGTAGCAAGGATTAGAATAAGTGCAAGCAGGAACCAGTGCCAATAGGGTTTTGCGTAACGGAGGACTCGCCGGACAGTGTGGCGGCTGAATTTAGGGGTGGATTCATTCGTCATAGCCGTATTCCTCCTTCTTGATTTTTTCAAGCAGCTGACGGCGATACATATCGGCATAAATGCCGTTTACTGCCAGAAGCTCCTGATGAGTACCTTCTTCGGCAATCTTTCCTTCAGAAAGTACGATTATCTTGTCTGCATTCTGCAATGTGGAAATGCGGTGGGCAATTATTATGTTGGTTTTGCCTTTTCGCTCCTGCTTCAGGTGCATGAGAATCTTTTCTTCAGTATCGGTATCCACAGCAGAAACGGAGTCATCAAGAACCAGAATTTCGGGGTCGAGAATAAGTGCTCTTGCTATTGCAATACGCTGCTTCTGACCGCCGGAGAGGGAAACGCCCCTTTCACCTACCATGGTGTTGTAGCCGTCGGGGAAGTCTGCAATATTATCGTGAACACAGGCAAGCTCAGCTGCGTGCTGAATTTCCTCCTGAGTTTTGCTGCGGTCGCCGAAAGCGATATTTGCAGAGATGGTGTCGGAGAACAGGAAAGTATCCTGAGGCACATAGGCAACAGTCTTTCTTAAAGTGTGCAGGGGAATGGAATGAAGCTCTCTGCCGCCTATATATATCATGTCTTTGCCCGGTTCAAAGACTCTGAGCAGGAGGTTTACAAGCGTGGTCTTGCCTTCGCCGGTTCTGCCTATAATGCCGAGAGTCTGACCCTTTTCAAGTGTAAAGCTTACATTATTAAATACAGGGGATTCGCTGCCGGGATAGCTGAAGCTTAAATTCTTAAACTCTATGCTGCCGGAAACAGGTTTGCTGCTGTCTGCCTCTTTGCTTTCGGGCCAGTCATAGATATCGGGAGCTGCATCAAGGATGCCTGCAAGTCGTTTTAAAGAAGCGCTGCCTCTTGTGAGAAGATTTATGATTCTGCCTATGCACGCCATGGGCCATACCAGCATATTCAGAAACATCAGAAATCCGGAAAAGTCGCCTACGCTTATGCGTCCGATAATTGCAATATAACCGCCGTATGCGATGGCAATAGCCATGGACAGACCTGCAACCATACGCATAAACGGGAACATAAAGGCTTCCAATTTAGCCTCTTTTACATTTGCGGTTCGGGTGTTGGCATTTTCCTTTTCGAAAGCCTCGTTTTCGGCCTCCTCCTGACGGAATGCCTTTACAACTCTTATGCCGTTAAGCTTTTCCTGCACAAAATCGGACATCTGGGAGTAGGCTTCCTGACGTCTTGTGTACCGGCGGTGCAGCTCACCGCCCATAATAGCTGCGGTAAGAGCAACGAGAATAAGAGGGATAAATGAAACAATGGTCAATGCGGTATCAATCTGGGTAATCATTTTGTAAAGGGTGCTTATGCCCAGCGCAAGAGCATCCATGCCCATAACTACGCACATTGCAAACACCATACGGACAGATTCAATGTCCGAGGTCATGTAAGCCATGATTTCACCGGCCTTGTGCTCCTGAAAATAGGAGGCGGAGAGAAGCTGAAGATGCTCATAAAGACCGTTGCGCATATCACGTTCTATTTTTCTTGCGGCACCGAAAATAAACCAGCGCCATGCAATCCTGCCTGCAAAGACCAGAATACCGATAACAATAAGTCTTACAAGCTGGGTGGTAACAATATTTCCCGTAAATTCATTAGCAGCAATAGAGTCTATACTGCCGCCTACAATAAGCGGAACCTCGGTCTGCAAAAGGTCAATGCCTATAAGAATTACAATGCCGAAAATATAGTAGACCAGATATTTTTTCAAAAAAGAAAGAGCGTATTTACTGCGAAAAATATCCAGTATACGCCCTTTATCTTCTGTATCTTTTTTCAATAACAGCGCCTCCCCCGAAAAGTGAATAAAATTACAATTATATAAATATATCACAAAGGGGGGATGAATTTCAATAGTTTAGCACATTAAGCAGCTGCTGGTAGGAATAAACGGAGTCAGTGTAATCCTTTAAGCTCTCCAAAGGTTCCCAGTCGGTGCCGTGCAGTTTGTTGTACTCTTCATAAAGCTCAGGCAGAAGCTCCTCGATATCTTCAACGGAGAAACGCTGCTGAACCTCGCCGCCATTTCCGTCAGGATAGGTAAAGCCGAATTCACCTAAGTTTTCAACAAGTGACAGAACTATGGGGGCGTTCTGAGACATAAGGAATATGTCGGCTCCGTCAAGTGCGTCTTTAAAATGCACAGTCCAGCCGTAAGGCTCACTGTCAGACTGGATGCTGGTGGTGTATGGAACATCCGGCAGTTTAAGAGCGCCCAGAACATAGCCCATCTGAGGTGCAGACCCTGCATAGGGGTACTGACGAGCGAATATCTGTTCTGTATCGGGATTTATCATAAGTTCATCCTGCCACAGCAGAGCGCCCATAAAGCTTACCGAATGTACATTATCCAGTTCTATTTCTATAATACGGTTACCGCTTGGATAAAAAACAGAACTCATAGGCGCACGGGCTGAAATTTTAACATCGTAATTAAGTTCTGTGCCCTTGCCGTCACAGGGATCTATATAATCAATTTTCCAGTGGGCGTAGCTGTAAGCGGAGTTGGGATTATGAAATTCCAGATATAAAACCCCGTCCTCCACACTTACGGTGGGGCGGTCTATGTAGGAATTGGCAGGCTGGCCTATAAGAAAAGTTGAAGTAAAAACGAAAAGAACAAAAATAAGGGCAAGAGTGCCGATAGTAACGAAAACAGCTTTTCTGGTTTTCTTCCTGTTTCTGCTTTTAATGCCTTTGAGATAGTCAACTTCCTTTTGGATATTATCCTCGGCAGCATTTTTGTCGTGGCACATATTTTTATATACTTCACGGCAGCTTTCACATTTTACTAAATGATCGGCTACGGCTTTGTTTGAGTCTGCGCTTGTAAGTTCATCTATGTATGACGGGAGCAGATCTTTAACCACATCACAGCTTAAATCATTTTTCATCGGATAAACCTCCTTTTAGCTTTTCCTTTCCACGATAAAAAGTAACTCTGGCCCAGTTTTCGCTTTTGCCCATAACTTCGCCTATCTCACGAAAGCTCAGATTTCCAAAAGAGCGGAGATACATTACCTCACGGTATGGCTCGTTCAGGGAATGAAC
Organism: Oscillospiraceae bacterium; assembly: GCA_020025655.1. Lineage (GTDB taxonomy): Bacteria > Bacillota > Clostridia > Oscillospirales > Oscillospiraceae > Limivicinus. The sequence goes on along the minus strand of JAHHRR010000009.1, from coordinate 10,364 downwards.
AGCTTTCAGAAGCAGGGTTTTGCCTTCACTTTCCAGAAAGCTGGTTTCAGCGGATGGAGCAGGTATGGGAAACTCCTCCGGCATAGGGGACTCCTGACCGGACTTCCGAAGCTCTTTATAATACAGATGCTTTCCTATCTGACACAGCCAGACCGAGATTTTACACTTCCCGTCAAAACGGTCTATGGATTTGACGGCCTGATAAAAGGTTTCCTGCGTAAGCTCTTCGGCAAGACTTTCATTTCGGCAGATACTGAGCAGGTATTTATACACGGCCTGTGCATGAAGCCGGTAAATTTCATCCATATCGTCCATGGCTTTCAGCTCCTTTCTATACATAAGTACCGGAAAAGGCGGATTCGTTACAGTGTTAAGTAAATTTTATCATAAAAATTTCCCGTGTGCAGAAATCACGGCTGACTTTACATCATAATAGCAGAAAAACAGTCTTTGCACGCATATAAATACGCTTTTATGAAAAAATATTTCTATGGGAACATTATTCTTAATTCAGGAGGTCAAAATGGAAAGAAAAATCAGAGTCTGCCAGTATGGAGCGGGTAAGATGAGCCGCTGGCTTATGCGCTATGTTATAGAAAACGGCGGGGAGCTTGTAGGTGCAATGTGCAGAAATCCGGATCATATCGGTAAAGATGTTTCGGAAATAATCGGGGATGGATATCCCAAGGTGGGAGTAAAGGTTCATTCCTCCGCAGATGCAGATAAACTTCTGGGACAGTGGCAGCCGGATGTCTGCATTATAGCAACCCGAAGCACAGTTGCAGAGTGCGAGGAAATCTTCACTCTCTGCGCAAAACACGGCGTGAATGCCATAACTACCTGTGAAGAGGCGCTGTATCCCTGGAATTCATCCCCGAGACTGACAGAAAAGCTGGATAAGCTTGCAAAAATGGGGCATTGCACTTTTACAGGCGTCGGCTATTGCGACCTGTTCTGGGGAACTCTTGTAACAAACCTCGCCGGTTCTTCTCATAAAATCACAAAAATTCAGGGCAGCAGTTCATACAATATAGAGGATTACGGCCTTGCACTGGCAGAAGGTCACGGTGCAGGACTGAGTGTGGAGGAGTTTAACAGAACCATAGGCAGATATAACGACACACCCTCGGAAGAAATGAAAAAACTGGTAGAGAGCGGGCAGTATGTTCCGTCGTATATGTGGAATCAGAACGGCTGGCTTTGCAGCAAGCTGGGGCTTCATGCAGTTTCGCAGACTCAGCGCTGCATCCCCTGTGTTGATAAATGCGACCTTGAATCCGAGACACTGGGTATGCTTGTTAAAGCGGGCGATGTTACCGGCATGAGAGCCGTTGTGACAACAGAGACAGAAGAGGGAATTACCCTTGAAACCGAGTGTGTGGGAAAGATATTTAATAATGAAGAGTTTGACAGAAACGTATGGACTCTATACGGCGAGCCTGAGACAACGGTTGTTGTAAATAATCCCTCAACTGTTGAGCTTACCTGTGCAACACTTGTTAACAGAATTCCCCAGCTTATTGACGCACCTGCGGGTTATGTTACAACCGACAGATTCCCCTACAATCAGTATATGGTTAAGCCCATGAACGAATATGTTACCAGACTTGACTATTAAGACCGGCTCCGCAGCTCAGGCTGCGGAGTTTTTTGAATTCGCAAATTACACAAAATAACAGTGCTGATATAGTGTAATCTGCCAAAAGCCCAAAGCGGAACAGTCATGCTGTTGACACGAGGCATTGCCGGGGTAAAATATAAGACAGAAGAATCTCAAAAGGAGAAAATAAAATGGGTAAGATTTTGAACTTCGGATCATTAAATATTGATATGGTATATAGTATGCCTCACTTTGTCCAACCCGGTGAAACCATTGCGGCAAATAAAATGGAGCTTTTTCCGGGAGGAAAGGGGCTGAACCAGTCTGTTGCACTGAGCAAAACAGGAGCAGAGGTATATCACGGCGGTAAAATCGGCTCAGACGGAATGTGGCTGCTGGATATTCTGAAAAACAGCGGCGTAAACTGCGACTTTGTTTCAGCTGACGGCAGCGCCACCGGCACGGCGGTTATTCAGGTTTCACCCTCAGGCGAAAACTGCATCATAATTAACCACGGTTCCAATTATGAGATTACAAAAGAAGAAATTGACAGAGCACTGGGAAATTTCGGCGAAGGTGATATGCTCCTTTTGCAGAATGAAATAAATCTGCTTCCGTATCTTATAGAGAGCGCACATAAACGGGGTATGCGTATTGCACTTAATCCCTCACCCGTAGACGATGAGCTTTTGAAAATGGATTTATCCGGCCTTGATTATATAATTCTGAATGAAATCGAGGGCGAAGCATTCACAGGCGAGAAAGAACCGGAGAAAATTTCCGCAGCTCTTGCGGCAAAATACCCCGGACTTAAAGTGGTGCTTACTCTGGGCGGCAAAGGCTCCATGTATACAGAAAACGGAAAAGTAATCCGTCAGGGGATTTATAAGGTTAAGGCTGTGGATACAACAGCGGCAGGCGACAGCTTTACAGGGTATTTTCTCGCACTTATAAGTGCAGGAAAATCTGCGGAGGAAGCTCTCAGATCAGCTGCTAAAGCGGCAGCACTGGCAGTTTCCAAAATGGGAGCTGCTGCAAGTATTCCCACAATGGCAGAGGTTGAGGCGGCAGAGCTTGAAGAGCTGAGATAAACTAAACACCGGCAGATACTGTAACTGTCGGTGTTTGTTTTAACTGAATAAAATTCAGCGTTGCATATCAAAGTATAATTTGTTGGGGGAACAGAAAATGTCTAAAATAGTAAACGAGCCCAGAATCACAAATAAGCTTATTGTAAAGGTGAGAGAGCAGCTGGAGCACCGTGCTTTATGGCTGTACCTCATCTGGGATGAGGCAAGAAAAAGAGGCCTTGATGCAAATGAAATTGCCTCAGCAGCAGTAACCAGATGCGGCAGCATTCACGGCAAGCATCTTATAGATGTGGGTAAATGCGACACCATGAAAGGGCTTAAAAAGACCCTTTTCGGAAAAGGCGCTCAGTGGGTGTTTGAAATTGACGTGAAGCAGAGTGATGATAAAAATCTGTTTCTGGACTTCCACTACTGTCCGCTGGTAAAGGCGTGGCAGAAAGCGGGATGCAGCGATGAAGAAATTGCACAGCTTTGTGATATTGCCATGTGCGGAGATCATCAGATAGGCGCAGAGTACGGCGGACATCTGGAGCTGCCGAAGGCTATTGCAAAGGGTGACGATATCTGTGCACTGAGGTACATAAAAGATAATATATAAAAAAATCGGGCACTTCGGTGCCCGATTTTTTAGCTTATGCGGGAATTTCTTCGCTGTATACCAGCTGACCGTCAGGACTGTAAATGGTTTCGGTATCATGAAACTGCTGTAAACCATCACCGCTGCCGGCTTCAAAGTGGAATACTTTATATTCATGGATGAAGCCCTGAGCGTCCTCGGCAACATATTTTGCTTCAAAGGTCTGACCGTTTTCAAGCTCATATTTTTTGTTTACATCCACGGCGGAATCCAGAGAATAATCGCCCAGATCTTTAAACTCAGTGCATTCGACAGCTTCTCCGTCGATGCTTATGATAAACTTGGATGAGATTATGGGATTGTCGGCTATAACTTCACTCGGCGTAAGGTAAAATGTACCGTTAAGCTTTACAAAATTATCTGCGGGCTGGAAGCTTCCGGAAAATGTCGCATTGTAGTTGGAAAAGCAGGAAGATACGAGCGCCCAGCATTCAAGATACCGGTGCTTTTCAAAGTGCTGAACGCCGTTATCCTCTACTATTATTGTAGGAAACGGATAATCATCAAGGCTGAATTCTTTGGTCAGGAAAAACTCGCTGCCTTCACGTTCCATAGGCACTGTTTCATCGTCAAATTTAAGGAAGAGCTGAGTAGAAGCGCTCACATCCTTAGGCTGAACCTTATATTCAATGGGTACAAGAAAGGTTTCCTTATTTAAATCCAGAATATTCATGGAGCAGTCGGCAATTATGCTTGCTTTTTTCTCCATGATGGCGTTTGTGTTGGAATAAATATCATTGATGCTGTGCTGAACAACGCCTATGGAGTTGTTGAAGCTAACCTCAAAGTTATTGACGATGTTTTGGAGACGGTTGATTTTTGAAATGGAGTAAATCTGCAGTATAAGTAAAATTACAACGGGCAGAACATGATATATCTTTTTCTTCATGGAAAATCCTCCTTTGGGCTTTATTATAGCATGGGCTTTCACCAGCGGCAACAGCGAATGAAAAATCGGACGGAAAGGCTGATTTTTTTATTACCAAAAGCGAGGCCGATCTGAGCGGCTTTACAAGGCTGAATTGTGCAAAATGACGAACGAAAAATGAAATCATGTTATAAAAAGTTCAAAAAATGTAGTTCACGATGGTGTAAACCTTTCAAACTTTATATTTTGAACCTAGTGTGTTAACCTCAGGCTATGCAATGTGCTGAATGGCCCGACTGAGGACAAACCGGGAACATTCGGTAAAAAACGGAGAGATCCGTGAAAAATTATTTGTCTTTTGCAATAAGACAGAAAGGACTAAAAATGAAAAAGATTATCGCATTGCTGCTTGCACTGGTCATGGTATTTGCCCTGGCCGCCTGCGGTGAAAAAGCACCTGCAGAAGAGACTCCCGCTGAGGAGACTCCTGCCGAAGCACCCGCAGAAGAAACTCCCGCAGAAGAAACTCCCGCTGAGGAAGCACCTGCCGCTGAAGGCTGGGCTCCCGACGGCCCTGTTACTATGATAGTAGCATACAAGGCCGGTTCCGGTACTGATACTACCGCACGTATTCTCACCAAGTTTGCTGAGAAGTATGTTGGACAGACCATCGTTGTTGAGAACGTAGACGGCGGCTCCGGCTCCATCGGCTGGACTCAGCTTGCTGATGCAGATCCCGACGGCATGACTCTGGGCTTCATGAACCTGCCTAACTTCAGCTCCTCTATTGTTAAGGAACTGGGTGACTACACCACCGCAGACTTCGCTCCTATCTGCAACCACGTTACCGAGACTTCTCTCGTTATCGTTCGTGCTGATGATGACCGCTTCAACACTCTTGAAGATCTGGTTGCATACGGCAAGGAGCATGACGGCGAACTGATCGCTTCCACCAACGGACCTCAGAAGTCCAACCATATCGGCGCAAAGGCATTTGCAAACTCCGCCGGCTTCAAGTTCATCGACCTGCCTCAGGGCGGTACTGCAGATGAGCTCACCTCTCTGCGTGGCAAGGAAGCTGACTTCTGCGTAGCAAAGGTCGCTGATATCGCAGGCTCCGAGTCCGAATACAAGATTCTGGGCGCATTCTCCGAAGAGCGTCTGGCAGCATACCCTGACGTTCCCACTCTGGGCGAACTGGGTTACTATGACAAGTGGCTGGGCTCTTCCCGCTGCATTGTAGCTCCTGCAGGAGTTCCCGAGGAAGTTCTTGCTTTCTATGAGGCAGCTTTCAAGGCAACCATGGAGGACCCCGAGTATCTGGAAGCAGCTGCTAACTTCGCAACCAACTTTGTCGGTGCAGAAGGCACTGCCAAGATGATCGAGGAGCAGCAGGTATTTGCAGAAAGCCTGAACGAGGATTTCTGGGCCTGATTCGTTAAACATGATATAAAACGGAAAGGGCAGGCTTTTACCTGCCCTTTTCTTAAATTCTCGGACGGAGAGAGATTTATATGAAAAAAATGAAAAAAATAGACTTTGGTGTCATTGCGGTTATGTATATAATCTGCGCTGCCGCCTTTGTCTCCACCTCCAAGCTGGATGCAGACAGCCGAATCTATCCTCATTTCTGCACAGGGCTTCTGTTTGCTCTCACCACTCTGTATCTTATTCAGATGGTTGTGGCTGCCAAGCGTTACGGCACTGAAAGCGGCGTAAATGAAGTCTTTGCGAATTTCATGCCCAAGCAGTTTGCTGTTTGCGTTGCAGCCTGCATAGGATATATGCTTTTGATGTATGCTGTGGGCTTCTATATCTCAACAGTTATCTTCCTTATAGCCCTTCTGATGTATCTGAAGGTGCCTGTTCTTCATTCCGCAATTGTTGTAGCGGTTATTATTTTACTGGTTTATTTTGCATTCTCTAAGTTCCTCGGTGTGCGTCTGCCCGCCGGACTTTTGTTTAAGTAAGGGGGCCATAATATGGAATTTGCAGAAACATTACAGCTTATGGGTGCGGGCTTCCTGAATGCCCTTACTCCCCTTAATCTTCTTATGATGATAGGCGGTACCGCAATGGGTATCATCATCGGCTGCCTGCCCGGTCTTTCCGCAGCAATGGGCGTTGCGCTGACTCTGCCGCTTACATTTACAATGGAGCCTGAAACCGGACTTATCGTTCTGGGTGCTATCTACTGCGGCGCTATCTTCGGCGGCTCTATCTCCGCAATTCTTATACATACTCCCGGCACACCTGCCTCGGCAGCCACTGCCATTGAAGGCTATCAGATGACCCTCAAGGGTCAGGCCGGACGAGCCCTTGCAACTGCCTGCTACTCCTCTTTCTGGGGCGGTCTGCTCAGCTGCATTTCTCTTTACTTCTTTGCTCCTGCACTTGCTCAGCTGGCACTTAAATTCATGTCTGCCGAGAAGTTCTGGCTCAGCATTTTCGGCCTTACCATTATTGCCGGTGTTTCCAGCAAGTCAATGGTTAAGGGACTTATTTCCGGTGCGCTTGGACTTCTGATTTCCTGCATCGGTCTTGACCCCATTACCGGCGCAAAGCGCTTTATGTTCGGACAGTCATACTTTGCAGAAGGTGTTAACACTACCTGCGCTCTTATCGGTCTTTTCTCCATGTCTCAGGTATTTATTCTGGCAGAGAAAGCCATTGTTAAGCGTGCAAGGGCTGCTAAGTTCAGCGATAAAATCTGGCTTAACAAGGAAGACCGCAAGCTTATCCGTCCTACCATACTGCGTTCATGGATAATCGGTAATATTATCGGTATTCTTCCCGGTGCCGGCGCATCTATCGCCTGCTTTATGGGATATAATACATCCAAGCAGTTCTCCAAGCACAAGGAGGACTTCAGCCACGGTTCTATTGAAGGCGTTGCAGGCTCAGAAGCTGCAAACAACGCAGTTACCGGTGGTTCTCTTATTCCTATGCTCACACTGGGCATCCCCGGTGAGTCCGTTACCGCTGTTCTGATGGGCGGCCTTGTAATTCAGGGCCTTGCTCCCGGACCTGCTCTCTTCACTGAGCACGCCGGAATGACTTATACCTTCTTTGCAGGCTTTGTTCTGGTTCAGTTCTTCATGCTGGCAATAGGACTTCTGGGCTGCCGTGGCTTCGCTCAGATATCCCGCCTGTCTGATGCTATCCTGATTCCTGCCGTTACCGTTCTCTGCTTCGTAGGTTCCTATGCAATACATAAGAATATGATGGACATTGTTGTAATGCTCATCTTCGGTGTTATCGGATACCTGATGCGCAAGATGGATCTGAATACAGCAGCAGTTGTTCTTGCTCTTATCCTCGGACCTATCGGCGAAAAGGGACTGAGAAACGCTCTGCGCAGCTCCGGCGGCAGCATCGGTGTTCTCTTTAAGAGCCCTGTAAGCTGGGTACTCATTATCCTTTCAGTAATCAGCATCTTCGCTCCTATACTTATGGCTAAGATGGAAAAGAAGTCTCAGGATAATGCCAATAAAGGCGATCCTGTGGAAGCTTAAGTCTGATTGACAAAAACAGTATAAAAAAAGCGAGACACTTAGGTGTCTCGCTTTTTTTACGGCTCGGAGAAGAAAATCCGGTCGAAATCTTTGAGATATTTGTTTTCGTTGCGGCAGATATCGGGAATGGAAATATTCATTCCCGTCTCCATACGTTCGGCAACAGACGGGGCGGTCTGAGAAATATCGTTCCTTATACTTACAAGGTGATTTTCCTCCAGAAGAGCCTGACCTTCTTTTGAAAGAATGTAATCATAGAGGAGCTTTCCGTTTACTTCATTAGGCCCGCCGGCAACAAGACCGATAGGGCAGTAGATCGGAATTCCGTCGGTTTCGGGGTATTTCATGGCAAGGGGCCAACCCTCATCTATGAAGTTTGAAACCACATAGTCAAGACCTATGCACAGGGCATAACTGCCCTCGGCGACCTGCTTGTGGGCAGAGGTAGTTCCGCTTTCAAGCATACAGCCGTTGGCACGGAGCTTTTCAAAAAATTCCGGACCGTAGTCGGGGTTCTGCATGAGCGCTGATACTATATAAGAAGAACTGCCGGAGCTGTAAGGGTCTGCCATAATAATTTTGTCCTTCCATTTTGGATTCAGCAGATCATTCCAGCGTCTTGGGACTTCGCTTTCATTTACAAGCTCACTGTTATAAGCGAAAACTGCGGAAGAAATTCTTCCGCCGACGTAGTAGTATTCGCTGTCCTTAAAAAGCGGGTCTATATTCTCGGCTTCGGGGGAGATGTATGGGTTTAGAAGCCTGTTTTCTTTAAGGGTAATGTAACAGGAAGGATTTCCCGCCCAGATGACGTCGGCCCTTATATCACCGAACTGAGCCTCGGTATTGAGCTTTGTAAGGATTTTGCCTGTACCGCCGAACTGATAAATCAGGGTTATATCGGGATATTTTGCTTCAAAGCCTTCCTTAATGGCATCGAGCTGCTTTTCCTGCATGGAGCTGTAAAGTACGACTTCGGATTTAGCGGGGACAGGCGGCGGGGCAGGCAGTTCTGAGCTGCCGCAGCCTGTAAGCAATACCAGTGCGAGGACGGCCAAAATAAACTTTCGCATATGCGTCTCCTGAATTATGTATTTTAATTATGATATCAGATTGAAAAACATAAGTAAAGTTGAATTAACGGGCGGGGTTTGATATACTATCCAAATAAAGGAAAGGAGGGGTAATAAATGATAAATCCTGTAAAGACAGGCACAATACCGCTTAAAGTGCGCCGGTATGCTAAGCTGCTATTTCCGGTATTTGCAGCAGCGCTGCTGCTTATGAGCCTGATTATAGGCGTACTGTTCTTTTCCTTTCAGAAAATTGCCCTGAATTCTCTTGCTCAGCAGGATGCAGAATTTGCAAGACAGATAGATATGCTGGGTAATTTTACGGATAATATGATACAGCAGTATGGACTCCAGATATTCTATGATCCTGTGGTTGCAGGACTGCTGGACGACACAGATGTAAGCGATATGGAAAGGGTTTACGATATGAGAACCCTGAACGCTTACGACAGAAGCCGAAATTTCATAGATTCGGTGCTTATATATAATAAATATCAGGAACATATCTACTCCACGGACAGTCATCTTCTGAGTGCGCCGATTGATGAATTTCCGGATAAAAGCGCCATAGAGCTTTTTAAAAATCTGGATGTGGAAAAGCGCATGGCACCGATACGCAGAATATCCTTCCCCGGAGAGAAAAACGAGAAAAGATACTTTTCTTTTTTGTTCTATGAAACGACATATATTGATGAGCCGCAGGGCAGCGTGCTTATGCTGAATGTGGATGAAAACTGGTTTCTGGATAATCTTACACGTTTGTATGGCAAGGACAGCTGCGTACTGGCCGATGAAAACGGAAAACTGCTGACTGAGGTAACACCGCAGACGGAGGAACAGCTAAAACTTTTTACAGATGATATAGTTTCCGATATAAATTCCGGAAGCAATTATCTGGTAAAAAAGTATGAGGGACAGGAGCTTGTCTGCCTTTATTCCAAAGCGAAAACCAGCGGCTGGTACTACATGAGAATAATGCCGATGGAAAAATGCCTGCCCGGACTTATAAGCCTGCGTGACGGAATAGCGGTAGGCATAGGCTTCGGCTTTGCCCTTCTGGTACTGGCGGTTGCGGTCACGCTTATATATCTCTATCTTCCCATATTAAAGATACGCAAGGCCCTCAAGGATTCCGGCAGCAGTGCAGAAGACCCCGAAAATCAGATAGATATTCTGGTACAGGAATCCAGTGAATACCAGAATGCGCATACGCTCAGAAATATTCTGGAACGGCGCCCCATATCAAACAAGGCAAATATACGCCCGCCCATGACACTGCTGATACTTGAGGGAGGAAATATGGAGGCGGTAAAGGAGCTTATCAAAAAAGAGGCTCCGGAGAGCTTAATAGACAGGCAGCATAATTGTGATGTCCTGCTTCTTACGGGCAGTGATGCCCTGCGTGGTAAGGAAATATGCGGAATGCTTGCGGAAAAAGGCGGATACCGCTGCTTCTGCGGTATTCCCAGAAATAATATATCGGAACTTCCCGCCTGCTATCAGGTGCTGCTTGAGCTGCGGTATCAGCAGTTCTGGTACTCGGGGCAGAGAATACTTCTGGAGAAGGATTTCTGCTGTAC
>JAHHRR010000084.1 GCA_020025655.1 Oscillospiraceae bacterium | reverse complement strand
TATAACTGCCCTGTTATCATGGCAGCAGGTGCATTTGTACAGGGCGCATCCATAGAGCTTTCCGCTGACGGCCCTATGCGTGAGCCTTATATAGCTTATCTTCAGGGCGGCATAACCTATGAATCAGGTAAGCTTGGAATAATGATGGCAGTTTCAGCAATGCTGGACGAGTAAATTTATAATTTTACTGGAGAGTGAGAGCGTAATGGACGCAGAAAAGGAAATATTAAAGCTCAGAAAAGAGCTTGAACATCATAATAAGCTTTATTACGTTAATGATGCGCCTGTTATTTCCGACTATGAGTATGATATGCTCATGCAGAAGCTTATTCTGCTTGAAAGCGAGCATCCGGAGCTTGTAACGCCCGATTCGCCTACCCAGAAGGTAGGCGGCGCACCTGTTTCAGCCTTTGAAGAGGTTCGTCATCAGGTTCCGCTGGAAAGCCTGACAGATGTATTTTCATATGAAGAGCTGTTTAGTTTCGGAGACAGAATGGACAGCTTAATTGACGGCAAGCACGAATATGTGGTAGAGCCTAAGATTGACGGCCTTTCCATGTCTCTGGAGTACGAAAACGGTGTGTTTGTCCGCGGTGCAACCAGAGGCGACGGTCTGGTAGGCGAAAACGTAACCGAAAACCTGAAAACCGTTCGTTCCCTGCCACTCAGAATTGAAAATGCGCCGGAAAGACTTATAGTCCGCGGCGAAGTTTACATGTCAAAAGCTGTTTTTAATGAACTGAATGCTCAGCGCGAGATCAGAGGCGAGGCTTTGCTTGCAAACCCCAGAAATGCCGCCGCCGGCTCCATGCGTCAGCTTGACCCCAAGGTTGCAGCATCAAGAAAACTGGATATAATCTGCTTTAATATGCAGTACACTTCCGGTGAACCTTATGCCACCCATACGGAAACTCTGGACGCAATGCGCGAAATGGGTTTCCCTGTGGTGCCCTACAAGAAGTTTAATAATATTGAGGACTGCGTTCAGCGCATAGAGTGGCTTGGAGAAAACAGAGACAGCCTCAGCTATGACATGGACGGAGCAGTTATTAAAATAAACTCTCTGGATCAGCGCAAGGCTTTGGGCAGCACTGCCAAAGCCCCCAGATGGGCAACTGCTTTTAAGTATCCCCCTGAGAAAAAAGAGAGTAAGGTTCTGGATATAGTAATTCAGGTTGGCAGAACAGGCGTTCTGACTCCTAAAGTAATAGTTGAGCCTGTGCGCCTTGCAGGAACTACGGTTTCTGCCGCAACCCTTCATAATCAGGATAATATAGACAGACTGGATTTAAGAATAGGCGATACCGTTCTGCTCCAGAAAGCGGGAGAAATTATCCCGGAAGTCCTGTCCGTAAATAAAGCAAAACGCCCCGAGGGTACCGAGCCTTTCAAAATGCCTCTTGTCTGCCCTGAGTGCGGTTCTCCTGTTGTGAGAGATATGGACGGCGTTGCCCTCAGATGCACAAGTCCTGAGTGCCCCGCCCAGAGACTGCGCTATCTGGCACACTTTGCATCCCGTGAGGCAATGGACATTGAGGGCCTTGGTATTTCCATGTGCGAGAGCCTTATAAATAACGGCCTTGTAAATACTGCCGCTGATATTTATTACCTCAAAGCCGAGGACGTTGCAAAGCTGGAGCGCATGGGTGATAAATCCGCAAATAACCTTGTAAATGCCATTGAAAAGAGCAAAGAAGCGGGACTTGCCCGCCTGCTCTGCGCCTTTGGTATAAGACAGGTGGGACAGAAAGCCGCAAAGGTTCTGGCAGCTCACTTTGAAACTCTGGATAATCTTATGGATGCAGGTATTGAGGAGCTTACAAAAATTCCCGATATAGGCGCCATAACCGCAGAATTCATTCTGGATTGGTTCAAAAATCCCCAGTCTCAGGATCTTATAGGCAGACTTCGTGAAGCAGGGGTCAGCTTTGAGAGCAAAGAAGAAAAGAAGGATGCCCGCTTTGCAGGCCTTACTTTTGTTCTTACCGGCTCTCTCAGCAAGTACACTCGTGATGAAGCATCAGCTATAATCGAAAGCTACGGCGGCAAGAGCTCCGGCTCGGTTTCCAAAAAGACAAGCTATGTTTTAGCGGGAGAAAATGCCGGTTCAAAGCTTCAGAAAGCAGAAACTCTGGGAATTAAAATCATAAGTGAGGACGAATTTGCAGAGCTTATAAAGTAAATCAGAACAAAGCACCGTATCAGAAGATACGGTGCTTTTTGCTTATTTATACTTGTCGAAAGCCGGATTTATTGCATAATAGTTGTGTTCGTTCAGCTTTTCAAGGGTTCTGCGGATTGCTTCTCCGAAGCGCTGATAGTGAACGATTTCCCGCTCACGCAGGTATCTTATAACGTCGGTAACGTCCGGATCATCGCAAAGTCTGAGAATATTTTCGTAGGTAACCCGGGCTTTCTGCTCGGCGGCAAGGTCTTCGTTTAAGTCTGCAATAGGGTCGCCCTCAACAGCCATACATCCGGCACTGAAAGGAAAGCCGGAGGCTGCGGTGGGGTAAACCCCTGCTGTATGGTCTACAAAATAGGTGTCATAGCCGGATTTTTTGATTTCTTCCGGGCTCATGGTTCTGGTGAGCTGATGAACGACTGTACCAACCATTTCCAGATGCCCAAGTTCCTCAGTACCTATATCGGTAAGCAGACCTTTAAGTTCGGGGTAGGGCATGGAATAACGCTGACTGAGATAGCGGAGGGATGCACCAAGTTCGCCATTTGGACCGCCATACAGCAAAAACAGATAATGTTTAGCTGTAAAAATAAATCGCAAG
>JAHHRR010000083.1 GCA_020025655.1 Oscillospiraceae bacterium | reverse complement strand
ATACCTGCTATCTAAAGCTCCGTAACTATTTCTATAAACCACTCCGAAAAGTAAGGTGATTATTTTTGGAACAAATTGTCATAATAGAGGATGACACAGGTTTAAATCACGGCCTTTCCAAGGCTCTGAAAACTGACAGCCGTCAGATTATCTCCTGTCGGGATTTAGCAAGCGCCAGAGAGCAACTTGCCTGCCAGACTCCCGATCTTATTTTGCTGGACCTCAATTTACCCGATGGAAACGGTCTTACCCTTCTGCATGAGCTCAGATCCCGTTCCTCCGAACCGCCTGTAATTCTGCTTACAGCCAACGATACGGATGACGACGTGGTAAACGGCCTTGAGCAGGGTGCAGACGACTATATAACAAAGCCTTTTTCACTTGCTGTTCTGCGTGCAAGAGTAAATACACAGCTGCGAAAAGCCGGCATCGCAAATGCTTCCTGTAATATAGGCCCATACAGCTTTGATTTTACAGCACAGCTTTTCCGAATTGACGGTACACCGGTTGAACTTAGCAAAACTGAGCAGAAGCTTCTCCGGCTTCTGGTCGAAAATCGTGGCAGAACAATGGAGCGGGCTGCACTGGTTGACCGCATCTGGACAGACGGTGCTGAATATGTAGATGAAAACGCCTTATCGGTAACTGTAAAACGGCTCCGTGATAAGCTGAATGCCCAGAATTTCATAAAAACCGTATACGGCATCGGCTATATGTGGGTGAACGACAATGAGTAATGCAGGCTGGATTTTCGGAGCGCTCTGCCTGATTGTATGTATGGCAGTGGTTTTTGTGGATCGCAGAAAAACCCGCAAGGTTATGAATACGCTTGATGAAATGCTTAGCTCCGCAACTGACGGGAGCTTTAAAGAATCTTCTTTCGATGAAACCATGCTTTCAGCATTGGAAACAAGGTTTGCCCATTATCTTTCCGCATCTGTAATATCGGCAAGAAATGTTGCGCAGGAAAAAGACCGCATAAAGTCTCTGATTGCGGATATATCGCACCAGACCAAAACCCCCATTGCCAATCTGATGCTTTACTCTGAGCTTTTGCAGGAGGAAGAGCTTTCTCCCGAGGCAGAAGAATATGCCTCAACTCTTCACGGTCAGGCCGAGAAGCTGCGTTTTCTCATTGATACACTTGTAAAGCTATCCCGTCTGGAAAACGGAATAATTGCACTGCACCCTGAAAATAATGTTATTGAGCCGGTTCTTCGGCAGGTGCAGCATGAGTTTGAGCTGAAAGCCGCAGAAAAAGGTCTTAGCCTCAATGTGGCATCCAGCGACGCCGAAGCCTGTTTCGATTCCAAATGGACAGCCGAGGCTCTTTGCAATCTGGTTGATAATGCCATAAAATACACCGAAAAAGGCGGTGTAACAATCTCCGTAACTCCTTATGAGCTGTTTCTGCGTGTAGACGTAAGCGATACAGGAAGCGGCATTTCCGAAGAAGAGCAGGCCAGAATATTCTCCCGTTTTTATCGTGGAGACACCAATGCCCGTCAGGAAGGTGTAGGCATCGGACTGTATCTTGCAAGGGAAATTCTGCATACTGAGGGAGGCTATATAAAGGTTTCCTCTGAAGTTGGGAAGGGTTCAGTCTTTTCAGTATTTCTGCCGGTTCAGGCCGGGGAAAATCATACCGCTCAATGAATATCGGGCAGAATCTGTCAAAAGCAAAACCGATTCCGATGCTGCTCTGAGCAAAGCTTATTTACGTAAAAAGTGTAATTCTTTCAAAACTGTTAGATTCTTTTGCTCCGTGGAAAGATTCTGGAAAGATTCATTTGTTATTATCTGTGTGCTGGGAGATGAACCACTTCCCTGCACACAGATTTTTTATGGAGGGACTCTATATGAGTATTTTACAGGTTCAAAACCTTAAAAAAATTTACGGCAGTGGTGAAACAGCCGTTCACGCACTGGACGGAGTTGATATGACCGTTGAAAAAGGCGAATTTGTCGCTATCGTCGGAACATCCGGCTCCGGAAAATCCACCTTACTGCATATGCTCGGCGGTCTGGACAGACCAACAAGCGGCACAGTCACAGTTGACGGTCGGGAGCTTGGCAGTCTCAAGGATGAAGAGCTTACTATTTTCCGCCGCCGCAAAATAGGCTTTGTATTTCAAAACTACAATCTCGTCCCTGTGCTGAATGTGATGGAAAATATCGTTCTGCCGATTCGTCTGGACGGCAGAGATGTTGATGACGCATATGTTCAGGAGATTATTCAAATTCTGGGGCTTGAAAGCAAGCTTAACAGCCTTCCCAATAATCTCTCCGGCGGTCAGCAGCAGCGAGTTGCCATTGCACGGGCGCTTGCTGCAAAACCTGCAATTATTCTTGCAGATGAACCTACCGGAAATCTGGACAGTAAAACAAGTCAGGACGTTCTGAGCCTGCTGAAAGTGACAAGTCAGCGTTTCTCGCAAACCATAGTAATGATTACACATAATGAAGAAATCGCTCAGCTTGCAGACCGCATCGTCCGCATTGAAGATGGCCGAATCGTAACAAGGGGGTGAGGAAATGCTGCGTGTTTCCAATAAACCCTGTATAAGGCAGTTATCATTAAAGAGTTTTCGTGCATCCAGAACAAGAAACATCATTGCGATTCTTGCCATTGCGCTTACAACTATTCTCTTCACTTCCCTGTTTACCGTCGGTCTTTCCGCTAACAAAGCCTTTCAGGAATCAAACTTCCGTCAGGTCGGCGGCTACTGCCACGGCGGCTTTAAATATCTCAGTGAAGAGCAGTTCGCTGAGCTGAGAGATGACCCGCTCATCAAAGAATGGGGTGTAAACCGTGTTCTCGGTTTTCCCACCGACGAAGTATTCCGTAAAAATCATGTAGAGGTGCGGTGGAGCAATGCAAACTCCGCCCACTGGATGTATTTAGATCCCATAGAGGGCAGACTTCCTCAGGAGGGCACAAATGAGGCGGCTACCGATCTGGAGGTTCTGAGCCTTCTGGGTGTTGAACCTGAGATTGGCAATGAATTTACCGTCACCATAGACGTAAGCGGCAAGCCTACAACCCAGACCTTCACCCTATGCGGCTGGTGGGAGAAAGACCCCATAGTTGTTGCAAACATGATTATAATTCCCG
>JAHHRR010000082.1 GCA_020025655.1 Oscillospiraceae bacterium | reverse complement strand
CTGGCATGAACCCGATAACGAACATTTTTCAGAGCCACCGTCTGACGCTGTGTACGGCCTTTATTGCCGCCTCCCGTCAAATCTACCTGAATTGCCTCTTTTGGCTTTTCCGGGATTTTTTCTTTGACCTCATTCCTCTTGAAGGTAATATAAAGGGGCTTATTCAGCACCTCAATACGAGTGACCTGCCAGTAAAATTCATTTGGTTTAGAATAGATGGCACTGAGCAGACCTCTCATAGCGGAAGGCGTAGGGACCGGATAGGTTAATCTTTCAACTTTTGATTCCGGACGACTGAAACATGCAAAATCTCCCCACACATCCAAAACAATCTCCTTCATTTCATCACTTCCTTTTATAATATTCCGTCAAAAGCCGCGGATAATTGCAAACCTTTTCGGCTGTCATAGAGGGCAGAATTGGAAAGTAAATACCAATCAGCAGGAACCTTCTGCCCGTCAGAGAATGCAAACAGAGGTTCACAGTTTCTCCGAACATCCTCTTTATTGTAGCTGTGTACCGTCAGCGGAGCAGCGGCCCGCATCCATGAAGCCGTTACACCGTATCTTCTCGCCTCCTGAGCCAGTCTTTGGAATTCTTCTTCCATGCCGGGAGCAGGAACAAGAATTTGCAGCTGATCGTCCTCAATCAATCTATAGGCTTTTGCTACTCCCTGAAAGTCCATATGTTCTACAGCATCTCGAAGTTCTTTTTTCTCATGAATGTTTCCGCTGCCGTAAAGGAGTTCATAATACTCTCGGATATGACTCAGTTCATTCAGATCTATCTCGTGTCTGGCATTCAATGTCAAAACAGCATTGGCCGCCTGCCGATAAAAAGGATCTGGATATAAGTGAGAATCCTCGGGAAGAAACACCGTAAAGCTTCCACGCTTCCGCGCATCGCTGCGGTTGCATCGTCCGGCCGCCTGAATAATGCTCTCTAAAGGTGCCAGCGCTCGATACATTACGTCAAAGCTGATGTCCACACCTGCTTCAATACATTGAGTTGCAATCAAATAACAGGTTTCTCCGGCTTTGAGTTTTGTCTTAATCTTATCCAATATCTGTGTCCGGTGGGCTGGACACAGATCCGTAGTTATTAAATAAACATCGTCGGGATTGCACAAAAGCTTCAGTTCATCATAAGCGTACTGTGCATGTCTCCGAAGGTTTACAATCATACATGCGTTATGTTTCTGAGACATCTCAAATGCAATCTTTTCTATTGGAACGCTGTCGTTAATACGCCACTCTGTCCGGACCCGTCTGGCCCTTGTAAACATGGACTGAGGATTCGGAACAATCTCCTTTGGCTCCCAGGATACCCCAGGAATGCGATTAAAGTCCGGCTGTGTTGCCGTAGAAAAAACTACCGTAGCATCATAGTTCTCGGTCAGTTCCCGGAGTGTCGTCAATGTGGTCTCCGCTAAATGTGCCGGAAGGCTTTGAGCTTCGTCAAACAAAATCACACTGTTTGCCAACTGGTGGAGTTTACGACAAGCTGGACCAGTACAAGCAAACAAACTTTCAAAAAATTTTACCGAAGTAGTTATAATAAAAGGTGCATCCCAGCGCTGGGATATCTCTCTGCCAAAGTCCTCGTCACGCTCTACTTGACTATGGTCCTCTAAAATATCCGGTATCATATGACGGTAGACACCGGAATTTTGCTCTATAATCGACAAATAGGGCATAACAAATATAATTCGTTTTTTTCGCTGGTAGCACATTTGCTGAAGTGCAAACGCCAGCATAGAAAGTGTTTTTCCTGCGCCGGTAGGTGCAGTCAACGTATATATCCCGGATGGTGATTCGGCACCCGCCGAGCAGCAAGCCTCATAAAGCTCATTTCGCAAGCAATCAATTGCAGGATCCGCTTTGCTATTTTTTGAAATCTCCCTCTTGTAAGCTATTAAATTTTTATAAGCTTCCTCAGGGTCAATAGGGGCAATAGATGATTTTTCAATATAGTCCTTTGAAAAATGTTCTGCCGATGCACTATAGTCTGCATCCGTCAATGCTGAAAACAGCATTCTGGTCATGAGCATTTTGTTGCACGAATAGGAAAATAAGTCTGAACCCTCTGAAATATGCGGAAGCTTCGGCAAGCATTCAGGAAGTTGGATTTCCTTATTGAAAACAGATGCAGCCTCCTTCATGTCAGTTGAAACCAAAGAATATTCATTATTCTCCGGGCTATATCTATTTCCACTAAGCCACTGGCGGAGTTCAGGTTCCAAATCATACCTAATAGAACCGTGATGACACCGCACTGATACAACCATAGGCCAATACGGGCTGGACATTCTGTTTGTTTTCCCGCACAGTTTCAAAGACATAACTGCAGCCCCAGGCATTGCATGATCCACATGGCATGCTGTGTGAGTCAGAACGTTCTGAAAACGCAAACTATATTTCCCAATATCGTGAAGCAACCCCATCCAGTTTCCGGCCTCTGCACATCCAAATGAACCGGCAAATTCTTTGCAAAGTTCAGCTGTACGCATTAAATGATGCTGAACTGTTTCCATGTTTCCGTACTCATTTTCTGACCTTGCATAGTAAACCATTTATTCACCACCTGTGCTATAGATTTAGCAAAATCGTACATTATTATCAAAATTTTGTTCAGTTTTACAGTATATATCATAGCACTTCACAAAATATAATGCAAACCTTTATCATCGTAAATTCTCAAAAGTAGTAATATTCACCTGATATTCTTATTTTACAGTGAGATGAATGATCTTAATCCTTGGCAATGAATGCAAGAACAAAAACTAATGAAATACTGAAAAGTCATTCAGTTTCATCTATGAATATGATGAAAACGGACTTTCTAAGGATAAATCATCTCTGTAATTCCGGCTGCCTCTTTCTGGAGGAGAGCATTGAGGCTATGAACACAGCTTGGGATATAATTGATAACCATGTGGAATACCGGCAATGATTACTGTGTACTCCGAAGTATTAAGCTCGGAACGGACCTGGTATCTTCGTGAGAAGTATCTGAGAATAAAAAGAGTCCGAATTTTAAAATTGCTTTAAGCCCCTCAGAGCATTTACTGAGGGGCTTATTTTAAATGCTTTTACGTGATTGCATCTTTAATGCTGATTAAATTTTAAAAAGCCTATACAAAACGTTTGCTTTAAATCGCTAAAGATTATATAATATAGATGATAATAAATCTGAAAGGAGCTTACGCAATGAAAGAAATAGTATATAAAGAAGAAAACGGATACCTTATACCTGATTTGAAACTTCCGGAGCAGCCGCAGGTTACACTGGGACCTTACGCAATGGCGCATATGCGGTACTTAAAAGATAATTACCCTATAATGTATACAAACCTGCTGACCTCCGCCAAGCTTAAAGAGCATCTGCACGAAGTGGAGCAGAGGGCGCGGGAAACGGAAGAGCGGCTGGTGCGGCAGATGATGGAAAAAGAAGGAGTAACCGAGCAGTTAAAAGCTCAGGACATGATGGACTGGGTGAGAAAGGTGAACAACATCCGCAGCCGGGCGAGGGAGTTTGTATACGAGGATATAATATACAGCCTCTAACACTTTATGTCGGGCTCAATTTGAACGAAATTCAGCGTTTTTAAGGACACGGCATTAACTGTATTCTTTTAAAAGCTCCTCATCTGTCTTCTTCTCGTATTAACACAGACCTGCAAATTTTTTATGCCATGTTATCAATGATGATAGCACTTTAGCGGACATCAGGAAAAGTTTATGGATTACTGTTAAATGGGTCTGCCATTATTATTCGTCAAACAAGAAATTACATTTCTTGACTTTTTATTTCAGAAGATATATAATCCACCTTTGGAAAAACTGATAATTTTTCCATAGACTGCTTTTATAATTGAATACATCGGGGTGCTTGTAA
>JAHHRR010000081.1 GCA_020025655.1 Oscillospiraceae bacterium | reverse complement strand
CCTTTTGAACGATTTAAAATCGAAGAATTCACTGCCCAATTGAAAAATGCCCATACGATACTTTATATCGGAGATAATTCGGGAGAAGCTGTGTTTGATACTATTCTTCTCAAACATCTTACACCGAGAAAAATTATCTATGCTGTAAGAGGGGCGGCTGTTTTAAATGATGTTGATATGGATATGGCAAAACACGTAGGCATAGAAAGATTTGCAGAAGTCATGTCCAGCGGCTGTTCATCACCCGGTTGTATTTTTGAGGAGTGCTCTGATGAGTTTAAGAAGATTTTTAATGCTGCTGACATCGTGATTGCCAAGGGACAGGGAAATTATGAAGGGCTTTCTGAGTGCGAAAGAAAAATTTTTTTCCTTCTTAAAGCAAAATGTCCTGTTCTTGCAACCCATCTTCATGTGCCTCAGCAGAGTTATGTGTTGACTGACTAAAAAACTTAAAGTATACTTATATATACTTGAATTTCTAAAATCATTAAATTAGAAGTAAATGTATATGAGGTGTACATATGAAAAAGATATCAGAGCTGATCGAAACGCTTGAAGACAACCCTATAATTGCCGGTGCTACTGATGAGGAAGGCCTTGAAGTAGCATTGCAATCAAACTGTGATGTTGTATTCCTCCAGTTTGGTGATCTGTGCAATATCGGAGAACTGGTGTCCAGAATAAAGGATGCGAATAGAATAGCATTTTTAAATGTGGATCTTCTGGAAGGCGTTTCAAGTAAGAACGTTGTAATTGAATTCTTGAAAAAGAATACTCAGCTGGACGGAATTATCAGCGCAAAGAACCATTTGCTCAAAGCTGGTAAAGCTGAGGGATTTTTAACTGTACAGAGATTCTTCCTTGTGGACTCAATGAGCCTGAGCAATATACCTAAGCAGCTTGCTGCGTCAGATGCGGATATTGTTGAAATAATGCCCGGTTACAGTGCTTACGGCATAAATCTTGTTCTCAGAGATATTGCCGCAAAAGGCATGAAGAGACCTTTGATTGCCAGTGGTCTTGTATGTAATAAAGAAGATGCCATTAGAGCTCTTTCTGCCGGTGCTCTCGCTATTTCGACAACCTGCCGCACAATTCTTAATGAAGCCTGAGGTGACTTGGTATTTATGAAATCGGCAGTCAGGGAGAAAGATGCTGATTTTAGAATTTTAAACTAAAAGAAGTAGTTCATGTGATGTGCATAGAACTTATAGAGGAAAACATATGAAAAAACACATGCTGCTGAAAGTGCTGCAGGCAGTGGAAAACCACGAACTCAGCCCTGAACAGGCTTTTATAAAAATAAAAATGGAGCCGATAGACGACATAGGATTTGCAAAAGTAGATCATCACCGTGAACTCCGTCAAGGAGCAGCTGAGGTAATCTACGGTGAAGGTAAAACCGGAGAGCAGATAACCGCTATAAGTAAATCGTTGCTTGCTGCAGGCGAAACCCCTGTCCTTATTACCCGTATGAGTAAGGAGAGTGCAGAAATAGTATCCCGAGAGCTTAATCTCAGATATGATGAACGCTCAAGAGTGGGTATAATTGGTGAAATACCTGTGCCTGACGGTAAAGGCACTATTGTCGTTGCTACCGGCGGTACAACAGATATTCCTGTGGCCGAAGAGGCGGCGCTTACAGCCGAAGCTATGGGAAATAAGGTTGAGAGACTTTATGATGTCGGTGTATCAGGAATACACAGACTGCTTTCGCATGCAGAGGAGATCATGAATGCCCACTGCATTGTAGCAGTTGCAGGAATGGAAGGCGCTCTTCCTTCTGTCATCGGCGGCCTTGCAGACTGTCCTGTTATCGCTGTTCCCACAAGCGTTGGTTACGGCGCGGCCTTCGGCGGTGTGGCTGCTCTTTTGTCCATGCTGAACTCCTGCGCCAGCGGGTTAAGCGTTGTTAATATAGATAACGGCTTCGGAGCCGGTTATCTTGCCAGCATGATAAACCACATATAGGAGGCAGAAGATGACTGAGCTCTATCTTGACTGCTCCATGGGGTGTGCAGGAGATATGCTCTCTGCTGCTTTATATGAGCTTTTCCCTGAAAAAGACAGAATTATTGAAAAACTGAACTCCATTGAAATCCCGGGAGTCAGATACACGGCTAAAAGAACCGACAGCTGCGGTATAACTGGCACTCATATGAAAGTTGAATTTAACGATAAGGAGGAGCATCAGGGCGAATATAATTGTGTTGAGCTTCATAAACACCACCATTACCACCACACGGGGTTTAAGGACATTTGCAGCCTTATTGACTCTTTGAATATTGAGACTAATGTAAAAGAGAGTGCCAAGACTGTGTATGGCTTCATAGCCTTTGCGGAGTCTTGCGTCCACGGAAAAGAAATGGATAATATTCATTTCCATGAACTTGGAACTATGGACGCTGTAGCAGATGTTGTCGCAGTGTGTTATATGATGAGCCTTCTTAAACCTGAACATATTACTGCATCAACAGTAAGAATTGGATACGGTACGGTAAAATGCGCCCATGGAATTATGTCTGTTCCTGCACCTGCAACAACGCTGCTTTTGTTAGGCATACCTGTTTTTACAGGAGACATTGAATGTGAAATGTGTACGCCTACAGGTGCCGCACTTGTCAAATATTTTGTAAATGAATTCGGTAAAATGCCTGCTATGACAATGTCAGCAGTGGGATATGGAATGGGCAGCAGAAAATTTGACAGACCAAACTGTGTTCGTGCTATACTTGGAACCAGTTGAACTTAATTAACTGGTTTAAGCGCAGCGCAAAGCTACTACATAAAGAATATAAAAAATAGCGCTGATGCTTTGAAGTGCCCCCAAAAAGTTAGACTATATTTTCAAGTAAATACTGTTCAAGCTGCCGAAAGGACTTGCTGTCTGTGCAACGCAGGCGGCAAGTCCTTTTAGTTTTGTCTTGATTCGTCTATTGTTGTAGTAGTCCAGATATTCAATCAGCTCTTGCTTGAAGTGCTCCATAGATTTAAACTCTTGCAAGTAAAGAAGTTCGGTTTTGAGTAAGCCAAAGAAGTTTTCGATGACAGCATTATCCAGACAGTTGCCTTTCCGGCTCATGCTCTGCTGGATTCCCTTCTCATTGAGCATTTCCCGGTAGATCTTCTGTTGATACTGCCAGCCCTGGTCGGAGTGTAGGATCAGTCCTGTGCCATCTGGAATCGTCTCAAAGGCTTTATTCAGCATGGAAGTGACTATACTCAGAACAGGCCCGTCTGAGATTGTATAGCTGACCAAGTCCCGGCTGCAAAGATCCAGAATGGGGGGAAAAAGATACAGCTTCTGACCAAACAGATGGAATTCAGTTACATCTGTAACCCATTTCTGGTTTGGTTTCTCTGCGTAAAAGTCTCGCTTTAGAAGGTTCGGTGCGGTTTTTCCCACTTCGCCTCTGTAAGATCGATACTTCTTCATACGGACACGACAAATCAAGCCCAGTTCTTTCATCAGTCTCTGGACTGTTTTGTGGTTAAGGTGAAAATTTCGCATATTTAGTTCAACTGTAATACGTCGGTAGCCGTATCTTCCTCTATTTTCGTGATAAATAGCAACTATTTCTGCTTTTTCAGCCTCGTACTTATCTTTATGATTCATCTTCTTCAGATGGTAGTAGAAAGTTGCACGAGGTAGTTGAGCGAATTCAAGCAGCTGCTTAAGTGGAAATTCTCGCCTTAGCTCATGGACTGCCTGGGCTTTCTGCACTGGAGTCGCTCGGCCTCCAAAACCAAGGCTTGCAATTTTTTAGGTAAGCAATTTCCATTCGCAGACGCTGATTTTCAGCAATGAGATCTTCCTCTGTCTCCTTCAACAGCTTATGAGGCCGTCCGCTGGCGTTGCGACCACGACGTTCTACTGCCAGTCCTTCCGGACCTTCCTCCAGATAGATGCGATGCCAAGCTGCTACACGGGTGTCGGAGGGTACATCAAACCGACGTGCGGCTTCGTGGTAGCTCAGGCGTTCTGATTGCATCGTTTCTATTATCAGTTTTTTGAATTCTGGTATGTACCGTTTGTTCGGTATTCCTTTTGCCATAAAAATCATCCCATCTGTTAGATATTATATCATACTGTCTAACAAATGGGGTGCAGTTCATAATGCCGTTACTGCTTTTTTATTATATCTCAGTTGTGCTTGTATTTGTCCTGAG
>JAHHRR010000080.1 GCA_020025655.1 Oscillospiraceae bacterium | reverse complement strand
CCCTAACGGTTTTCAAGACCGCCCCGTTATGACCACTTCGGTAGCTCTCCATATTAACAGTATTGTATTATACTTGGGTTTTCAGGTTTTGTCAATCCCCGCAGAGAATTTCTCATGCGGGGATTTAAATTTTTAATCATTAACTTCAATATCAAGTCCCAGCTCACTGGGCAGAAATCTGGGGCATACGTTCTCACAGAGACTGATTACCGATGAGGCAAGCTTTGTGCCTATCTCAACAGCCTCGCACATACTCTTTCCGTAGGTAAGGCCCACAGCAGCGCCTGCACAGAAAGCATCTCCCGCTCCGGTAGTATCACGAACCTGAACCTCTTTTGCAGGGCAGCTTCCCTTTTCTCCGTGCATATCTGCATATACTGCGCCTTTGCTTCCCATTGTAACTATCATGGACGGGATTCTTGCATTTATCACTTTCTCAGACAGCTTTTCTTTCAGCTCTCCGGGCTCAAGATTCGAAAAATCTTCAACGAAAAGCTGACCTGCCTCCTGCTGATTGCAGACAAAGCAGTCTATGGACTGGAAGAAATCTCTGCGCTGGGAAGCAATGCTCATATTGGCAACCACAGCATATACAGGCTTATTATACTTCTTAGCATAATAAAACACCTGCTTAATAATCTCCTTGTCCATATCTATCTCAACTATGATACTGTCCGCATCTTTGAATATCTCGTCACCCTTCTGCTCCAGAAGCTCCTGCATAGGCAGCATATTGGGACGATTGGAAATGGATGCAACTATATCTCCGGTGCTGTCAAATATGGCAAGCCATTTTCCCATGCTGTCAGGTGCAGATACTATGTATCTCGTATCAACCTTATGATTATGCAGCTTTTTGACTACATCCTCGCCCTGTGCATTATCATCTACCATGCTGACAAAACGGGGGCGAAGTTCAATATTGGCAATATCTTCTGCAACATTGCGTCCTACACCGCCATGTACTGTTTCCACTCTGCCGGAGTTTCTTCCGGTAGGGATATATTTATTATCGGGAAATCCCTTTACATCCACAAAAACATTTCCCACTACTACTATCGGCATATTCTAATCCGCCTTTCTCTTATCTGTTTTTCTCGAATGCGTGTATCCAGTCTGCCTTGACGAAGTATATTCCGAGGAATATTGTACTCAGACACCATGTAAGAGGATAAACCCAGTTAACCACATCAATGGTCTGGAAAATCGGCACGGCAATTTTAATAAATGTAACTCTTATAACGCACCAGAAGCTCAGCATTGCAATCATAGGTATAATTGCCTTTCCTGCGCCTCTGAGCACCGCAGCGAAGCTGTGAGTGCAAGCCAGCAGGCAGAAGAACAGTGCGCATATTCTCGCCTTATCAACGCCATAGCCGACGGCTGCCGGCTCTTCTGTAAAGGCCTCAATCAGCCAGGGAGCTGTAATGTAAATTACAAGTCCGATAAATTCTGCCACAAGTACAGCGCAGAGCATTCCGAATTTTGCACCCTTTTTGGTTCTTTCAAATTCACGTGCTCCAAGATTCTGACCGACAAAGGTTGTAAGTGCTACATTGAAGCTGGTTATGGGCAGGAAGGCAAAGCCCTCTATCTTACTGTAAGCACCGCATCCTGCAACTGCCATAGTACCGAATGAGTTTATATTTGACTGCACCACAACATTTGCAATAGCTATTACGGAGTTCTGAAATCCTGCCGGAAGTCCGTAATTCAAAACCAGTTTCATCATATCTGCATGGAAACGGATTTTTCTAAGTGAAACCTTATAGCTTTCCTTGCTGCGCATAAGCTTTCTCATGCAAAGAAATACACTTATAAACTGTGAGATTATAGTTGCAAAGGCTGCACCCTCAACTCCCAAGTGGAAAATACCGATAAACACAAGGTCAAGCACCACGTTAACGCAAGAGGAAATTATAAGGTATTTAAGCGGATCACGGCTGTTTCCCACAGCCTGCATAATTCCTCTTGAGGTATTGTACATAACAAGTCCGCCTACGCCCTCAAAATATACCCTTATATACTTTGTGGAAAGGTCCATCACATCCTCAGGTGTGCTCATCCAGCGCAGTATGGTCGGCGTCATCCACGTGCCCAGAACCGTCAGAATCGCACTCGCCGCAAGACCGAAAGCAATACTGTTATGGATTGCCCGCTGCATTTTGTCCAGTTCCTTCGCACCGTAATATCTGGATATAACAACACCGGAGCCTACTGCGATACCATCAAAAAATCCTACCAGAAGGAAAATAAGAGAACCTGTTCCGCTTACTGCCGCAAGAGCTGTATTTCCGAGAAGTCTGCCGACAATAAGTGCATCAGCAGTATTATAAAGCTGCTGAAACAGATTTCCGATGAACAGAGGAATAGCAAAGGCTATCATTCCCTTACCGATCGATCCCTCAGTTAAGTTTGTTTGCGCTATATTCATTTCATCAATGCCTCTTGTCCCGATAGAACAAAAAGCACCCACACCTCCCGATA
Source organism: Oscillospiraceae bacterium (assembly GCA_020025655.1). GTDB lineage: Bacteria > Bacillota > Clostridia > Oscillospirales > Oscillospiraceae > Limivicinus. The sequence goes on along the minus strand of JAHHRR010000080.1, from coordinate 1,684 downwards.
TTCATTTAAGCCTTAATTTCCACTTCCGTCCGAAATCACAGGCAGAAATTGTCTCTACCGCTTCATCCCGTCTGTAATCATTTGCCTGTCCGAGGTTTTAACTGCGCTCACTGAAAAGCTCACTTAAAACGCCATGTACAATGATACTTCATAACAGCTTAATTTCAGCTGTTTTAAGCCCATATGCTTACGGCACTCCAAAAAAGTGAGCAATTTATTATTATAAATTTAATATAAAGCTATGTCAATCCGTTAAAGCATAAACTGCTTGGGTATCTGGATAAAATCATGAAGCTTTCTTTCTCTCTCCCGCTGATTGGGCATAAAACTGCTGAGTTCTGCATAAAAGTTTGCCGAATGGTCGGGCCGGATAAAATGGGTAAACTCATGGGCTGCCACATATTCTATACATTCCAAAGGCACGCAGGCAAGACAGCTGTTAAAGGTCAGAAGATTTTTCTTCGGAGTGCAGCTTCCCCAGCGGGAGCGCATTTTTCTGAACCTGATGTCTGGAAATTCTGTAAGCGGCGGGCAGAAATAAGGATAGTAATCCCTGCATATTTTAAGCAGCAGCTCCTGGCTCTCATCTTTCAGCCATTTTTCAAAAAGCCGCTTTCTTGCATCGGCGTTTTCCGTTTCCTTTAGGAACAGGTAAAGTATATCTCCCCTCAGTTCGGCGCCATTTTTCTCAGCCTGAACTACTTTAAGTCTTTTAACCTCTCCCAGATAGCAGAACGCCTCTCCGTCAGTATAGTTCTCCGGCATAGGTGTTCTTTTCGCATCATTATTGAATTTCTCAATAAGTGCGCAGATTTTCACTTCATTGCTTTTAATAAAGCTCTCTATACGGCTTTCCGAAACCCATTTCGGTGCTGATACATATATGCTTCCGTCAGGCTTAACGTGCAGATTCAGATTTTTAACTTTTTTCCTCTGTAATTCATAAATATAAACATTATTGCAGAGCTTGATTTCTTTTTTCATGCTTTTCATTATAAACTAAAATCGGTACTCATTGCAAGAGCACCGATTTTTTATTCAGCATTTATACTTGTTAATTTCATTCATTTTAAAGCGGCAACAGCTCAGCAGATTTTCAGTTCTGTTTATCCGCTTCATCCCCATGCGTTCCCGATATACTTTCTATTCGTACAGCTTCCGCACCGAGAAATTCCGCATCCTCCGGTTCATGGGTAATAATCAGAAGCGGTCGTCCGCAGGTATATTTCTTCACGGCACTCAAAGCCGCAGTTCTGCTTTCGGCATCAAGGCCCTGAAAAGGTTCATCCATAAAAACAGCCTCGGCTTCAAAAATCAAGGCTCTCGCCAAAGCGGCACGTCTTCTCATTCCGCCGGAAAGTTCAGAAGGAAGTTTATCCAGAACGCTTTCTTCAAGCTTCAGCTCCGAAAGCAGTTTTGCCGCCTTTTCTCTTGTGAGCGCCCTGTTAACAAGCTTCAGATTTTTATACACAGTAAGCTGTGGAAAAAGTCTGTCCTCCTGATACATAACGGAAATCCGGTCTGTCTCTCCAAGACCGGTGATCTCTCCCTGCTCCGGTTTTATAAATCCAAGCAGCAGGCGCAACAGGGTTGTTTTGCCGATTCCGGATTCGCCGAGAAGCACAACAGGTCGGTCGGCTGTAATCTGCAAATTCAGATTGTCCAAAACCTTTTTATCTCCGTA
>JAHHRR010000008.1 GCA_020025655.1 Oscillospiraceae bacterium | reverse complement strand
GCACTGGGCGGCGCTGTACTGCTCTGCCTGTGCGATTTGCTCTCAAGGCTCATCTTTGCGCCCTTCGAGCTGCCGGTAGGCATTGTAATGTCACTTATAGGCGGCCCGTTCTTCATATGGCTCTTACGGCACAGAGGAGGAAGAAACCATGATTGAACTGCAAAAGGTCTGCGCAGGCTATGAGGGCAGGAATGTTATACGAAATATAAACATCAGCTTTCCGAAGGGAAAGGTTACTGTGCTGATGGGGCCGAATGGCTGCGGCAAGACTACTCTTCTAAAAGCAGCTTTAGGACTTATATCCAAAAGCAGCGGTGAGATTTTGTATGACGGCACAGAAATCGGCAGTCTTTCGCCAAGGGATATTGCCCGAAAAGCCGCATATCTCAGTCAGTCAAGGAACATACCTCATATTACTGCGGGAAAAATGGTTCTGCACGGGAGATTCCCGTATCTGGACTATCCCAGACATTACAGAAAAGAGGATTATGATGCGGTCAGGGCGGCACTGACGGAGACTGATGCAATTGAGCTTATGGACTGCCGTATGGAACAGCTCAGCGGCGGTCAGAGACAGAAGGTTTATCTTGCCATGGCTCTTGCGCAGAATACAGATACCATATTTATGGACGAGCCCACAACATTCCTCGATGTATATCATCAGCTGGAGCTTATGAGACTGGCAAAATCTCTTGCGGCACAGGGAAAGGCTGTGGTTCTTGTGCTGCATGACCTGAGTATGGCGCTAAAATGCGCCGATCAGGCAGTGGTTATCTCTGACGGAGAACTTATAAAGTCGGGAAGCCCTGAGGAGATATTTGAAAGCGGAATCCTTAATCAGGTGTTTTCGGTTAAGGTATATCGGGCAGACACGGAAAATGGCTGGCAGTATTACTGTGAGCCGGAAAGGCAGTTATAAAATGGCGTATTTTCCTTTCTTTGTGGATATAGGCGGAAAACCCGGCCTTATTGCAGGCGGCGGAATAGTTGCCCTGCGCAAAATTGAAAAGCTTCAGCCTTTCATGCCCCGACTCACTGTTGTTGCGCCGGAAATCTGTGAGGAAATCCGAAATATTCAGGGCTTAAAGTTAATTGAGAGAAAATATGAGCCTGCTGATGAAGCGGGCATGACTTTTGTGATTGCCGCAACTGACAACAGAGATGTCAACAGGCTTATTCACGACAGATGCAAGGCGGCATCTATTCCCATAAACACAGTGGATGATGCAGAGCTTTGCAGCTTTATTTTCCCTGCCATTGTAAACAGGGGCAATCTTACCGTAGGCATTTCCACCGGCGGCAGCAGCCCCACGGCGGCAATCTGTCTTAAAGAAAAGATAAATGAATACATACCTGAAAATTTTGAAGAAATCCTCGAATTTCTCAACGTAAAACGATGTGAAATTAAGAAACTTATACCCGATGACCGTAAGCGTCAGGGGGTGCTTAAAAAGCTTTTCTATGAGTGCATGGAAAAAGGCTGTGCAATCAGTGACGAAGAGCTTATGGATATTTGCCGAAGAGAGGTGAGCTGCTGTGAGTGATAATCTGGGCTGTGTTTATCTTATAGGTGCAGGCTGCGGAAGCAGGGAGCTTCTCACCTTAAAGGGCCTCGACAGGCTTAAAAGCTGCGATGCTCTTGTGTATGATGACCTGATAGATGATGGAATTTTGGATATAGTGCCTGAAAGCTGCCTGAAAATATATATGGGCAAACGCAGCGGAAAACACTCTGCGGCTCAGGAGGAAATCTCGGCCAAGCTTATAGAGCTTGCGTCAGAGGGTAAAAAGGTTGCCCGTTTAAAAGGCGGTGACCCTTTTGTTTTCGGGCGTGGCGGCGAAGAAATTATTGCCTTGCAGAAAGCAGGCATTCCCTTTGAAGTGATTCCCGGAATATCCTCATCTATTGCAATTCCTGCGTCGGCAGGAATACCTGTAACACATAGAGGCGTAAGCCGAAGCTTTCACGTCATTACGGCTCATTCTGCTGCAAACGACGGAATGCCTGAGGATTTGCCGGAGCTTGCAAAGCTCCACGGCACACTGGTGTTCCTTATGGGCCTTGGCAAGCTGAAAGAGCTTGCACAGGAGCTTCAGAAAGAGGGCATGAGCGGAGATACTCCGGCAGCGGTAATTTCCGGCGGAAATTCACCTAATCCCGCAGCGGTTCGGGGCTGTCTGCGTGATATTGCAGAACGCAGCAGAATTGCGGGGGTAAAACCTCCGGCTGTTATTGTTGTGGGAAAAACAGCCGCCATGGAGCTTAATAAAGGCAGTATAAAATATCCGCTAGAGGGAATACGTGTAGGGCTTACCGGCACAGATTCCATATGCGGAAAGCTTACCGAAGTACTTGAAAAAGAAGGCGCAGCTGTTCAGATAGTGGAAAGATCCGTTGTGGAAGAGCTGCCGGCAGAAAATCTCAGGGAAAAACTCTGTGACGGTAAAACTCACTGGCTGGTTTTCACAAGTGCAAACGGTGTAAGAGTGTTTTTTAAGCGGCTCAGAGAGCAGAAAATTGACATTCGGCACCTGCACAGCTGCAAATTTGCGGTTATCGGTGCGCCCACAGGAAGCCTGCTTTCAGATATGGGAATTTATCCTGAGCTTTGCCCTGCGGTATTTACCAGTGAAGCTCTCGGGCGGGAGCTTTGCGAAAAGGTCGGAGACGATGAAGACGTGATTCTGCTCAGAGCCGACAACGGCGCAGAGATTCTGCCGAAAATGCTTCGTGAAAAAGGCATAGCGGTGGAGGATATTGCAATTTACAGCCTGAGACCGGATGAAAGCCTGACTGAGCGCAATAAGGACAGAGTCGGTAAACTGGATTATCTTACATTTTCCAGTGCAGGTGGAGTAAGGCTGTTCTGTTCACAGTACGGAGAAATTCCCGAAGGCCCGAAATGCGTCTGTATCGGTGAGGTAACTGCAAAGGAGCTTTCAAAGCATACTGAGCGGCCCTTTATCGTGGCTGAAAGCAGTACGGTTCAGAGCATTGCAGAAGCTGTAATTTCAGATGTTCAGTTATAAATGAATAAAAATATAAAAATCGGTAAAGCTTTCAGGGAGAAGGTTTTGCCGATTTTTTGCATATCAAATCCGCAAATCTGCCCTGGAGATAAAATCGTGGCATGGTTTAAACAAGCTAGCCAAAAAATGCTGGAAAATCAGGAAAAAGATTGTCAGCCTTTTTTCGGGTTTGTTCACAAATTCGGCGGTTGTTTATGCTACAATATGCCCAATTGTCCAAAGGGACAAATATATTCTGGAGGTAAGTGAATGAAACAGGAAAGCCATCGTAGACTGGGCCATTATCTGCTTGAAAATCTGCAGCAGATGCCTAAACCTCTCCACACCCGTGCTTTTTTAATCGGATGTGTTGAACCCGACCGCAATCCTCTGAGCTATCTCAAGGGTTCTATCCGCTCACGCTGGTTCTACGGTCACAACTACCAGAATGCCGATCGCTGGATTGAGAGACATATAAACGCTCTTAAGGCCAAGAGCAAGTGGAACGCATGGAATTACTACTGCATGGGTAAGCTTATCCACTATACATCGGATGCTTTTACCTATGTACACAATAACTGCTTTACTGAGTCTCTGGCTGCACACAGAGCATATGAGGATAAGCTGCAGGAGCAGTTCTTCCGTCATCTTGAAAATAAAGACCACGCAACCGGTCTTATCCGCAGAGATATGAATAATTTCTTCCGCACTAACCATGCACACTATTTGAACAATGTGGCAAATGTTAACAGAGACTGCAGCTACATTCTCAAGATGACAAACTGGCTTTTCTGCCAGCTTATACCCGAACCCACACTCTCGGTGTAATCAGAACCTTATTGGCAAAAGACCGGCAGACGGATAACGAAAAGCCCGTTTACAGTGATTGTTCAGAAAACTTAAAATAACAAAATCCCTGATGCAGGCATAAGTCCGCATCAGGGATTTTGCCGTTTCTGAGCGGGAATGGAGATAAAACAGCCAAGGGCTTATGCGACTTCCTGAAGCCTGAGAAGCTCCCCCAAACCTGAACATGATTAAATATTACAATGGACTTATAAAGTCTCTGCGGTTATAATCGGCTTAGTCTAAAAAACAGGAGGAGTTATACTATGCTTGAAATCGGAACTAAAGCTCCGGACTTTGAACTGCCGGATCAGGACGGAAATATGCACAGCCTTAAATCCTACCGTGGGAAAAAGGTTATTTTATATTTTTACCCCAAGGATAACACCGCCGGATGCAGCAAGCAGGCCTGCGGATATTCTGCCAATGCACCTCAGTTCACTGAAAAGGGTGCGGTTATTCTGGGCGTAAGCAAGGACAGCGTGGCGTCTCATAAAAAATTTGCAGATAAGTATTCTCTGGGCTTCACTATCCTTTCAGACCCCGAGCGCCAGGTTATAGAATCCTATGATGTGTGGAAAGAGAAGAAGCTCTACGGTAAAGTGTCTATGGGTGTTGTGCGGACTACCTATCTTATTGATGAAAACGGCATTATAGTAAAAGCAAATGACAAGGTCAAGGCCGCAGAGGATGCGGATAAAATGCTGCTTGAAGTCTGATGAGGATTATTTTTTCACCAACTAAAACCATGCAGCGCTCAGCGGCTCCGGAATTTGCCGGACTGCCTGTATACCTCAACGAAAGTGAAATGCTTCTTGCAAGGCTTAGGAGCCTGTCTGCACAGGAACTGAAAAAGCTTTGGGGATGCAGTGATGATATTCTGGAAGAGAACATTAAAAGGCTTGAAGGTATGGATTTGAAAACAGAGCTGACAGCCGCAGTGTCTGCTTTTGAGGGAATTGCATTTAAATACCTGAGTCCTGAAACTCTGGATAAAGAAAGTCTTATGTATCTGCAGAAAAATCTGCGGATCCTTTCCGGATTTTACGGCGTGCTGAAACCCCTTGACGGAATCAGACCTTACAGACTGGATATGGAGAACAGGCTTTCCGGTCAGAATTATAAAAATCTGTATGAGTTCTGGGGCGGTAAAATCTACGATCGGCTCAGGGATGACAGCGGAGTCATTATAAATCTGGCTTCAAAGGAATACGCAAAGTGCGTCGAAAAATATCTTCAGCCTGACGAACGGTTTATTACCTGCAATTTTGCGGAAATGGTAAAAGGAGAGCTTAAACAGAAAGCTACGTTCTCAAAAATGGCAAGGGGAGAAATGCTCAGATATATGGCGGAAAATAAAATTGAGGACCCGGAAGAGCTTAAAGGCTTTAACAGGCTTGGTTTTAAATTCAGACATGACCTGTCAGACAAAGACGAATTTGTCTTTGAACGCACGGTATAAAAAACAGCCGGACAGTAAAAGTCCGGCTGTTTTCATGTCAAAAATCCCAGATTTAAGGCAAATAGTCCTTGTATGAGGTTACAAAGAGTGTTATAATTAAACGTCTTTTAAGTTTAATAGAATATACTGAACAGGCACGAAATGCAAAAATGCAATCGTGCTTTTGTTATGACTGAGGGGTTTAAGTAATGGAAAAGAGATACGGACTTGTAACAGCCATTGCCATGGTTATAGGCAATGTTGTAGGTTCCGGAGTGTTTGTAAAGGGCGGCAAGGTGCTGAGCCTTACCGGAGGAAATATGCTCAATGCAGTTCTGGTTGCGGCACTTGTGGGCCTTATCTGCATTATATGTTCGCTGGTTTTTGCAGAACTGGGTGCAAGATACGGAAAAGTCAGCGGTGTTGTTGACTATGCGGAAAATGCTCTGGGATCAGGCTATGCCTATTATGTGGGCTGGTTTATGGCTACGATATACTATCCTGCCATGAGCGCAACTGTTGCATTTTTTGCGGCTGTGTTTACTCTGCGCCTTTTCGGTGTAAATGCGCTGGATTTTACAAACGGAACAATCAGTGTAGAAGCTATCGCTCTCGGCGGTGCCTACCTTGTGATGAGCTATGGCCTTAATGCCGTAAGCCCTAAGCTTGCGGGCAAAATGCAGGTGTCTTTAACGGTAATAAAGCTTATACCGCTGCTGCTTATGGGCATTGTCGGCACAATCGTTGGGCTGCGCAACGGAACAACTCAGGCTGTTTTGCGTGAGGGCAGTGCAGCAGTTGCCGCAGGAAACGGCGGTGGAGTATCGGGTATGCTTTCTGCAATAACAGCGTTTGCATTTTCCTATGAAGGCTGGATAATTGCAACCTCCATTAACGGAGAGCTGAAAAACGCAAAGAAAAACCTTCCTATTGCGCTTATAACCGGTTCTGTCGTCTGCACTGCAATATATTGCCTGTACCTTTTCTCCATGAGTGCGGTGGGCAGTACGGATGCTATAATTGCTACCTGGCCTTTGGGCGAAAACCTGCCCGACCTTGTGTTCTCGGCAGTGTTCGGTAAAGTTGCCGGTACTGTAATCTATGTATTCGTGACAATCTCCTGCCTTGGAACTCTCAACGGCTTTGTAATGGGCTCCTGCCGTGGAATGTATGCAATATCCGCCAGAGGAATGGGCCCCAAGCCTGAGTTCTTCGGTGAGATCGACAGCCAGAACGGATTTGTCATCAAGTCCAGTCTTTTCGGCATGATGCTCGGAGCATTCTGGTATGCATGGAACTGCGTAATCTGGATGAAAGGACCCGATTTCCTCGGAGGATTCCATAATAATATGTGGCTTGGATGGGAGCCGGATGAAATCTGCGTAATAAATCTTTATGCTATGTACATCCCTATGTTTGCAGCTCTTATGATTAAGGCAAAGGATCTGCACTTCTTTAAACGCTTTATTATGCCGGGGCTCGGCATACTGTGCTGCTTGTTTATGGTGGCCTGCTGCTACATAGGAAAGGGCTATCAGCAGATTATAGGCTATCTTGCATTCCTTGCGATTGTCATGTTTATCGGAAAGCTTGTGAAGGGCAAAGCGCCCGCAGCCGAATAAATCAATAAGGATAAAAATACCGGAAAGCCGATGCCTGTTTATGCAGACATGGTTTTCCGGTTTTTAATTTCCTGAAAAATCGGGGTATTCAGTTCTGAAATACCGAAAATGCTATTTGACCGGAATCTGAATATAGGTGCAGTAATTATCCGGTGAGGAGCTGGTGAGGCTGTCCAGAACACAGAATTCATAGGCATCGCCTGCAATTTCCTTGCCGTGCGCCTCAATTTCACTCAGCATTTTCCGATAAGTGTCACCTGTACTGGTGTAAGGACCGAAATGGAATAAAACAGCGTATTCACCGGCAGGCTTTTCAATAACAGGTACAGTACCCTCATCTGCTTCAACAGGGCAGAAAGCGTACTTGAATTTAAGAAATTCCCCGTTTTTAAGGTTTTCCATAGAGACTATGTCACCCATCATATAAGAGTGATTTATTCCCGACAGCTTAACCTGCTTTAAGAGCTTTTTCAGCGCAATATCTACCTCAAGCAGCCCCTCGGGCGGCTTTACCGGAGCAGCGGCCAGATACTGGCGAGGAAACTGTTTGAGCTTGAATGACTTATCCTGAGTGCAGAATATCTGCAGTGATTCCGCCTTCTGGTCAATACGGCGTTCAATGAGCTGAAGCTCTTCAATTTTTTCGTGAATTGCAAGGTGCTGGGCTTCGAGCATCTGGAGACTGTTTTCGAGAGAGCGGTTTTTCATATGCTCTTTTATTTCGCTCAGAGAAAGACCCATTTCCCGCAGTATCATTATGCTGTCCAGCTGCTCCAGCTGGTCGGCAGTATAGTAGCGGTAGCCGTTATTGGGGTCTTTAAATTTGGGTTTTACAACGCCCTCTTTGTCGTAAAAAATAAGTGCCTGCTTGGAAAGACCGCAGAGCTTTGCAAATTCGCCCACAGTAAATCTTACATCCATTTAAAAATTCCCCCTTGACAGTATAGTAACTATATCCTTTATACTGTATACTGTCAATAGGAGGTTATATTTTAAGATGAAACGCATATCCAACAAATTCGCTCAGAGAATACCATATTTGATACTTGGCACTGGCATTCTGGCTTTCGGAATGTTCAATATACACAGCCGCTGTGCTGTTACCGAAGGCGGTATTCTGGGTTTTACACTTCTGCTTCAGCACTGGTTTAATATAACACCGGGAATTTCCGGAGTAATTCTTGACCTTACCTGTTATCTTATCGGCTACAAAATGCTGGGTAAGGACTTCTTGAAAAGTGCAATTATATCAAGTCTGTCGTTCTCTATGTTCTATAATACCTTTGAATTTATAGGACCCATCCTGCCCGATTTTTCTTCACAGCCCCTTGTGGCGGCAATACTGGGCGGCCTTTTTGTAGGTGTAGGTGTAGGTATAGTTGTAAAGCACGGCGGCGCATCCGGCGGCGACGATGCTCTGGCACTGGTTATTTCAAAGCTCAGCGGCTGGAAGCTTTCCAGAAGCTATCTCTTTACAGACCTCACTGTTCTCCTTCTCTCACTGAGCTACATTCCCTTTAAGAGAATATTTTTCTCCCTTATAACGGTTACAATTTCCTCTTATACCATTGATTTAATTCAGAGTTTCAGCTTTAAGTCTCTGAAATGTTTTAAAAGAGTAGGCTGTGCCGAAAGTGAATAAAACAGACTGTGCGGACTCCGGCTTTTATTCGGATAGAGCCGGGACCGATACGCTGCTTTAAGCGGAGATATTTTAAAAACAGAAAATCAGATGTGAAAAAGGACAGGTAAAACCTGTCCTCTTTTTTACACCTATAATAAAATTTCAGAATTTTTCGGCAACCTTGTCGGCAAGCTTTCTGCCCTTTTCCATTAAAGTCTCGACAGGCTCCTGACGTGCGTCCAGACCCTCGGCAAAAATGCAGTCGTAATTTTCAATACCCCAGAAGCTGCTCATGGCCTGAATATAGGCAGAGCCCATCTCCATGGGGGAATTCTCATAAAAAGTACCACGGGTAGTAATGAACACAAGGTTGCTGGCCTTGCATAGGCCGTGCATACCCTGTTTGCCGTAGCCGAAGGTAATTCCGTGTACACAGATGTTTTCGATATATACCTTCAGCAGCGCAGGGATACTCAAATCCCAGAACGGTGCAGCAATAACGATTTTGTCGGCCTCTGCAAACTGATGGGCATATCTGAATCTGGGATGGTCAAGCTCCTTTGCCTCCAGAAGCTCTTCACGCTGTCTGAAAAATCCCTCAGTCAGGACGTTTAAGGGTTCATCCATAAGGCAGAGTGTTTCAATCTCATATTTGCCGCTTCTGCGTACTTTATCCATAAAATAATCGGCCAGAGCTTTGGTGTTTGAAAGCTCACGTCTTATGCAGCAGTCTACAAATAATAATTTCTCCATGGGGGAGTTCTCCTTTTTTACGAAGATAATGATTACAGGTTATTTAAGCTTCCGGCACAGCTCCGGAAATGCTGAATATGCAATAAGCTTATTCCTCAGGCTTTTCGCCTCTGAATTTGTATACGGTAAATACCGCAAGACATATAAAACCGATTACCCTGATGATATCAGCAATGTTTGGTGCATCAAAAGTGTACTTTACTACAAAGCTGCCTGCTAACAGAACTGCGGCCAGAATTCCTATAATCCAAAGAAGTGTTTTGTTTTTCAAAATATCGCCTCCGCAGAGTATTTTAGCCCAGCGCCAATAATAATGCAAGAGCGGGATACTTGACAAAGGCCGGGGTATTTAATAAAATTCTGTAATAGAACTTTTGAAAGGAAATTAGCCATGGCAAGACTGCGTTCAGAATGTATAGCCTGCCTGCTCAGGCATCATATAAATGCTGCACCCAAGACAGCCCCTGAGGATAAAAAACGGGAATTTCTCCAGAAGCTGCTGGGAATTCTGGCTTCTGCACCGGAGGATATCTCGACGCCGCTGCTGATTGAGCAGGTTGTGGAGATGCGAAAGGATTATTTCCCCATTGGAAATGAGTATGCAGAAATAAAGAAGTACTATAACAGCATGATGATGGAGTATGAGGAGGAAGTGGAGCAGAAGATAATCTCATCTGACGATCCTCTTAAAACCGCACTCCAATTTTCCATGGTGGGAAACTTTATCGACTTCGGGGCAATGGACAGCATTGATGAAAACCGTCTCCATGAGCTCCTGATGACTTACCATGATATTTCTGTGGACGAAACAGAGCTTAAAAAGCTTAAATCAGAGCTGAAAACCGCAAGAAAGCTGGTTCTGCTGGCAGATAACTGCGGAGAAATAGTGATGGACAAGCTGCTTCTGAGGGAGATAGAGCGAGAGTGTCCTCAGACGGAAATAAGTGTTATCGTCCGTGGAGAACCGGTTATAAATGACGTTACTATGGAGGATGCCGAACAGGTGGGCCTCACGAAAGAATTTACAGTTCAGGGAAACGGCAGCGGTATCTGCGGTACTGTACCCGAACGCCTTTCTCCGGAGGCAGGAAAGCTGTTTGAAGAAGCGGACGTAATCCTGTCCAAGGGTCAGGGGAATTTCGAGGCACTTCATCACTGCGGGAAAAATGTATACTATGTATTCCTGTGCAAATGCGAGATGTTTGCGGAGATGTTCAAGGTAAAGCAGTTCTCCGGAATTCTGGCCTCCGACGAAAAAGTGCGCAGAGAGATTTTCCTTTAATTAGAATATCGGGAAGCATCAGATTTCCGTATATCTGATAAATATGCCGCCTTACAGAGCCTTGCAGCTCCAGCATGACGGCATATTTTTTGCGCTTTCAAGCAGGGGATAAAGGCAGTTGTAAATTACCGAGCATGGGGCAGGCGCAGAGCCGAACTGAACAGTAAGCAGAGGGTAATTCTGCATAAGAGCTGGAAGCTCAGACTCAAAATCAGACATTCTCAATACGCTTATGGGAAGAGGATTTTGATTGAATAGGAATAATATTTGTGATAGGATAAAAAAGGAAAATCAATAGAAATTTGAGCGTTTTTGAGGGAAAAGGATGACAAATTTTATCTATTTTATTATACGGCATCTGAAAAACAGCCTGCCGGTAATTGCTTTGGGAGCAGTGCTGGCAGCGCTTATTCTGGCAGTGTATTATCTGTATTTTAAAAGAAAATACAGGGGCGAGAAGAAATTCCCGTGGCAGAAGGCAGTGGTGTTCCTGATTTTTGCAGGTTATATGGGGATTCTGATAACCACAACACTTATGGGCAGAAGTCCGGGTTATGGGCAGTATGCAAACTTCTATCTGTTCAGAGCGTGGCGTGATGCATGGAACAGCTTCTCTCAGCAGAGCTGGCTGAATGTACTCATTAACGTGTTCATGTTTATGCCTATGGGTATCTGCCTGCCGCTGCTCAGTAGAAAGCTGGGAAAATGGTATTGGACTCTTCTTATAGGTTTCGGAGTGTCGGGGATAATCGAAACTGTCCAGTATTATACAGGCATTGGAATTATGGATGTGGACGACCTTTTCTGCAATGCGCTGGGAGCATTACTTGGCGGATGCGCTGTGCTTGCGATTTTATCACTTAAAGACTGCGGGCAGAACAGGTGGAGGAAGTTCTCTGCATATATCGCTGTACCGGTTGTTTTCCTGCTGGCGGTTTCGGGTATGTTTGCAAGGTATCATTTTAAAGAGTACGGCAATCTGATTCTTGCACCCAGTTACAGAGTCAACACCTCGGATATATCATGGAAGCTTTCCTGCGAACTGAGCGATGAAGAAGGCATGGCAGCAGTTTATAAAGCACCGTCAATCACAAAGAAGAACAGCGACAAATTTGCACAGGAGTTTTTTGAGGCCAGAGGCCGCCGCATGGGTCATATAAACTATTTTGATTCTGCGGCTACCTATCACGACGCTGATTCTGACGGCTTGCTTTATGTGAATTATATTGACGGAAGTTATATTTACGAATACTGCGGTAAGGCATATGGCACAGATGAGACTGATTTTACAGAGGAGCAGGTGCTGAAAGCACTTAAAGAGTTTGACCCTGATATACCGGAGCAGACCGAGTTTATGCGAGATGACTACGGCAATTATATGTTTGTGGCACATCAGCTTTTAAAAGACGGAGTGATGTATGACGGCTCGCTGAGCTGTGAGCTGGATAAGGAAGGACAGGTCAAAAAGTTATATCAGTTTCTTATCCACTATACCGAGTATTCGGAAGTGCCTATTTGCTCAGAGCAGCAGGCGTGGGAAAAGCTGCAAAAGGGTCAGTTTACAGGACCTGAATGGTTTCATGGCAACGAGCCCGATTTCTACGAAATTACAGGCTGCAATATAGAGTACTGTGTGGACAGCAAGGGCTTTTACCGCCCTGTATATGTATTTGATGCTCTTGTTGAGGGACAGCCGGTAGGCAGGGGACTTCTGGTTCCTGCCGACTGAGCATATTACATAGAAGCAGAATACAAAATTAAAAACGACAGGCAGGGCTGAAACCTTGCCTGTCGTTTTGCTTTTTATTTGGAATAACCAGACCTTAACACAGACTGACAGCAAATAAAAATCGGCAGCATCCCGATTTCGGAATGCTGCCGAAGCTGTGTTAAAGATATTTGCCTGACGGCTATGCTGTCGTTAACTGACTTACATAGCGCCTTCCACGCCATAGATAAGGTTCGGGACGATATCGATGAGCACAGGGCAGAAGGTGAGCAGTAAGAGGACGAGAATCAGGCACAGGATAAACGGCCAGATCTCTTTCAGGAACGAACTGATGGGGCATCCTGTGATACCACAGGTGGTGAACATCATAGAGCCGAAAGGAGGAGTGATACCGCCGATCATGATGTTGACGATTGCAACAAGACCGAAGTGGTAAACACCGACACCCAGCTGCTTTGCAACAGGCAGAAGCAGAGGAGTGATAATCATAAGAGCAGCGCCGCCTTCAAGGAACATACCCATAACAAGCAGAACGACGTTGGTGAGCATCAGGAATACATACTTGTTGGAGGTGATGGACAGAACAGCGTTGGTAACGATGGTGGGCAGGTTGATCCAGGTCATGTACTGACCGAAGACGTTAGCGGAAACCATGATAAGAACAACGCTGGAAGTACCGGCGATAGTATCGAGCAGAACGGGAATAAGATGCTTCTTGAGGTTCAGCTTCTTATAAACCAGGCTGCCGATAATGATGCAGTAAAGAACTGCAACAGCACCGCCCTCAGAGGGAGTGAACAGACCGAAACGCATACCGAGGATAATGCCGAAGGGGAAGAACAGACCCCAGAAGGAATCAAGTGCCTGCTTGAGGACAACCTTTGCAGGGGGGAACTTCTCTCTGGTCTTGGGGTAGTTACGCTTCTTTGCGATGATTGCAACAGTAATCATCATAGCAACAGACATAAGAATACCGGGAACATAGCCTGCTGCGAAGGTGCGGCCCAGAGAAGCCTGAGCAATCAGGCAGTAAATGATAAGGTTAACTCCGGGGGGAATAACAGGAGTAGCAGCAGAGGAAGCTGCGGTGATAGCAGCGGAGAATGCTTTTGAATAGCCTCTCTTCTCCATCTCGGGAACGAGCATCTTGGACTGCATAGCGCAGTCTGCGTTAGCAGAACCGGAGCAGCCGCCCATGAGCATGGAAAGAAGGACGTTAACCTGTGCAAGGCCGCCACGCATATGGCCGGTGACGCATTCACAGAAGTCCATCATCTTGTCGCTTATGCCGCCGAAGTTCATGATAGAACCGGACATAATGAAGAAGGGGATAGCCAGCATTGAGAAAGACTGGGTAGAGTTCATAACCTTCTGCAGAAGCAGCCAGCACTGGGTGTTGGGGTCAAGAACAAGGAAATAGAAGAATGTTGAGCCTAAAAGTGAATAAACGATAGGCAGACCCATAAAGTATAGTAGGAATACAAGAATTATGGGAATTATCTGAGTGAATGTTAAAGTCATTAGAAGTTCCCTCCTTCTACTTTATAGGAATCTTCGTCTTCAGGAGCAGCTTTTCTCTTGATAAGGTGAAGCTTATCAGTAAGAATAAAGTAAATAGAATATATAGTCGATAGACCAAAGCCTATTGGAACAGCGATACCGGTGTAGGCTTTGGGAATACGCAAAACATCAGTGACTGCGGGCTTGAAGTTGCCTCGAACGTAAAGAAGATGGTAAACATACTCGGCACTTATAATAGTGACCATGACAAGAATTGCAAGCTCGATAATGGTAACTATCCAGCTGACGATGGCTTTAGGTTTGCCGTGAAGATGATTGACAACTATATCAACACCGAGGTGTGCGTGCATACGATATGCGTATGCGCTGCCGATAAATACGGTCCAAACAAAAAGGCTGGTAACAATTTCCTCACTCCACTGAATGGGGTGATGTGCTACATAGCGCATGATTACGTTAAAGTTAACCAGAATAACGCATATTGTGAGGGTAGCGGCAGTGATAATAGCGTCAAGATTTTTTAATATATATAACGGTGTAACTTTTTTCTTCATAATAAAAAATCCCTTATGTTAAATCTCAGACTTTTCTAAATGTGGTGTCAGGCTGCCCGTGTTACCAGGCAGCCTGACAAATTATATGTTTCTGTCAGTAAAATCAGCCTTTGCTTGCACGGAATTCTGCAACAAGACCGGTCAGGGTATCGTAAGCTTCACGGGAAGAACCGTACTCGTCGATGATCCAGTCAACAACAGGAGCGCAAGCTTCCTGGAATGCGTCAAGGTCAACGTCGTTCCACTTAACGCCGTTCTCTTTCAGCATAGCGATCTGAGTAGCTTCGTCCTCTTCGCAGCTCTGCTGTTCCCACATACCGCACTCAAGAGCAGCCTCTTCAATGATGGTCTGGTACTTCTCGGGGATCTGCTGCCAGCAGTCTTCGGAGATGAAGAGCCAACGGGTAGCGATCAGGTGGTTGGTGGAAGCAACGTTCTTAACCAGCTCGTAGGGCTTACCAGCACCGGCGATGGTGGAAACGGAGCCTTCGAAGCCTTCAACAACGCCGGAGGAAATAGCCTGCAGGCATTCGGTGAAGGTCATGGGGTTAGCAGTTGCGCCAAGAGCTTCGAGGGTCTTGGTGAACAGTGCGGAGGAAGTTGCACGCAGAACGTGGCCGTTCAGGTCCTCAGGCTTGGTTACGTCGAGGTTGGTAACGACGGAACGGAAGCCGAAGGAGTAGTGGGTATCCAGAACGTGGATGCCGCTCTCAGCCAGTCTGTCTATAAGATCGGTAACGAACTGAGACTCCATAACGTAGTTGTACTCCTCGTTGGAGCTGTACAGCATGGGAGCGAGGACCATTGCGGAGTCGCCTTCGTAGTCAGCGAACAGGGAGGGCTCTTCAAGACCCATCCAGTTTTCACCGTTGACAGCACGGGTAACAGAGTCAGCGTAGCAGTCAAGAGTGTTCTGACCATAGTAGGTAACGGTTACATGGCCTTCGGTTCTCTCGGTGATCATCTCAGCCAGCTTTTCGGAAGCTTTGTAGTTCCATTCGGTGGGCTGGAAGACGTTGGAGAACTTGATGTCCATGTGGAAATCGTCATCGTCGCCGGCTTCTGCGGGAGTCTCCTCAGCAGGAGTTTCCTCGGCAGGAGCTTCCTCGGCGGGAGCTTTTTCAGAGGGTGCTTTCTCACCGCAGGCAGCGAGAGCAAAGACCATAACAAATGCTAATAACAGTGCTAAAAACTTTTTCATATGCTTTCTCCTTCTGGTAAAGTTATGTTCGACCGGCAATAAAGAATTTAACTTCCGGGCCGCATAGCGTATACAGCTTACCGGATGGCTGCATCAAACAAAAATATGGAGAACCTCATTTGAATTCTCCATACCGTTTAAATACAGTAAGCGTAAACGAACTCGGTGTAATTCCTGTCGTTTCAGCAAGCCGCCTTGCTGAAGCAACACTTTGATTAAACGGATTAAATCAGGCTCGTTATGTAATGCTGCAAAAAGCGTATTCATGACCTAAATGTTAAATAATTTTTACCAGTCTGTGAACTTAGCTATATTATACAATCTTGGTTTGAGAAGTGTCAATCATTTTGAGAATATTTGGCGAATGTGCATGATAAACGAAACGATAATTTGTTGTAGTTTAAAATTTGACAAGAAAAATTAAGACATATTTGGCTAAATGTATAAATGAATATGAAAAAAACGGAGTAGAAAATGCTTCAAATTTTTTTAAAATCAGGAGCTTGATAAGAAATTTTGCTTATGCTATTATAATTATTGTTAAAAATGCGCCTTTGGGAGTGACTGAATGAAAAAATTTGAGGCAACAATAAAACACACGGAAGAAAGCCTGACTGCTCTTTCACATATGCAGTATGACCTTTTCTGCGTCAAGGATAAAAACGCCAAGACTATCCTTGCCATGGTATTTTTTGTAGCGGGTGCTTTAAATGTGGAAGCATGGTGGGGGCTTTTGCTGATAGCCTACGGCAGCTACCTGTTTTCAAGCAAATACTCGGCTGCAAACCGTACTGCAAGAGAAATTTCACAGCAGCTCAAGGCTTCAGGCAGTGATTACCCGTCATCGAAGTATATTTTTGAAGAAAATGCCATGCGTATAATTACGCTGCCCAATAATTCAGAGCTTGACCCTCTGCCTTATTCTCAGGTGGCAGGTCTTGGCGAGGATATTGGTAATTTATATATTTTCAGAACAGAGTACGGCGGCTATATGATCCCCAAAAGTGAAATCGGGGATGAAAATATAGTTGAATTCAAGAAGTTTATAGAGAAAAAGACCGGCAAGATATTTGTCAGCCGTGGCTCCCGCTTCGTGGAGCTGCGTAAATGGCTCAGAAGAAGAGACGAGCCGTATCATCTTTAAATCGCAAAAAGCTCCGCAGTTAAAACTGCGGAGCTTTTTTTAATGTTTATTATTGTAGAGAGCGCAAAGAACATCGGCACAGCCGTCCAGCCCCAGACGGGAGCTATCCATGACTATATCGTAATTCTGCATATCGGTCCATTTTTTCTGGGTGCATAGACTGTAATAGTTGGAACGCCTTCTGTTTACCCGTTTACATTCTGCGGCAACGCTGCTGCGGTCAATGCCGTAATCCTGAATTATGCGCTGCTGTTTATCGGCTTCATCACCGCAAATGAAAACTCTGAGTACGCCCTGTTCGTCTTTTAAAGCATGAGATGCACAGTGGCCCACGAAAATTGCAGGTCCGGACTTTGAAAGCTCACGGATCACTCTGGTTTCGGCTACATAGAGCTTTCCCTCCTGAGACAGAAGATCGGGATCGCCTGTCTGTGACTGAGAGATAACGAACATGGAGTAAAGAATGCTTCCGGAAACGCTCTCCTCATATTCTTCCAGAGTTTTTACGCCGATCTGCTCTTTCTTCGCCACGTTCTCCATTATCTCACGGCCGTAACAGCTTATTCCGCAGCGTTCAGCCGCCTGACGGGCGATTTTAGTACCGCCCGAACCGTATTCACGCTCGATACAAATATATCTTATATCCATAACTGCCTCCTTAACCTGCGGGGTCAAACTGACTATTGTAAAGGTCGCAGTAGAAACCGCCCTGCGCCATCAAAGACTCATGGCTGCCGCTTTCTATAACATCGCCGTCTTTTAACACAAGAATCAGATCTGCATTTTTAATAGTAGAAAGTCGGTGGGCTATAACAAAGCTTGTGCGGCCTTTCGTAAGTTCATCCATGGCACGCTGAATAGTAAGCTCGGTTCGTGTATCAACTGATGATGTGGCTTCATCCAGAATAAGCATGGGGCTGTTCTGGAGCATTGCACGGGCGATGGTAAGAAGCTGCTTCTGGCCTGCGGAAATACTGGTGCTGTCACTTAAAACGGTGTCAAAGCCCTGGGGCAGAGAGTGGACAAAATGGCTCAGGCCGCAGGCACGGCAGACCCGTTCCAGATCATCGTTGCTTATATTATCCAGATTATACACAAGATTTTCCCGTACAGTGCCGTCAAAAAGCCATGTGTCCTGAAGAACCATGCTGAAAAGCTGATGCAGATTTTCACGTTTAAGCTCGGAGGTGGGGATACCGTCGATTAAAATGCTGCCGGAGTTGATTTCAAAAAATCTCATAAGCAGGTTTACCATGGTGGTTTTACCTGCGCCTGTGGGGCCGACGATTGCAACCTTCTGACCGGGTTTAACTGAGGCTGAGAAGTCCTTTATAATTATCTGATCGGGGTTGTCGGGATAGCTGAAATGTACATTTCTGAATTCAACTGCACCTTTGGCGGTTTCAAGATATGCTGTTTTATCGCTTTCATCGGAAAGCTCCTCTGCTTCCAGAAATTCAAAAATACGCTCTGCGGATGCAGAAGCCGTCTGGAGATTGGTTATACCCTGAGCGATCTGAGTAAGAGGAGCGGTAAAAAGCCTTACATACAGAATAAAGGAAACTATTACTCCGAAAGGAATAGTACCGTTCATTGCAAGAATTGCACCTACTACGCATACTACAACGTAACCCACGTTACCGATAACAGTCATAAGAGGCTGCATCATTCCGGAAAGGAACTGTGATTTCCAGTTTGAATCATATACATTCTTATTTAAAATCTTAAACTGCTCAAATACTTTTCTTCCGGCTCTGGAAATGCGCAGAACCTCATGGCCTGAGTACATCTCTTCTATAAAACCGTTAAGTGACCCCAGATGTTCCTGACGGGCGATGAAGTAGCGCTGAGAATGGGACATTACAAATGTAAGCGTCAGCATACCGAGAATTGTGACTGCCATTACGCAGAGAGCAAGGCGCCACTGGGTTATAAACATCATTATGAGGCAGCCGGCAAACTGAGCCATGGCGCTTATAATACCGGGCAGGCTGTTTGTAAGCCCCTGCTGAAGAGTCTGGACATCATTTGTGATGCGGCTCAGAACGTCACCCTGAGAGCTGCGGTAGAAATAGCTCATGGGGACACGGTTCATTTTTGCAGCAAGATCCGAGCGCATACGCTTTGAGGTGTCAAGGGTAACGGTTGCCATTATAAAATGCTGGAAGAAGGTAAAGAGCGCACTTGCAAGATATATCACAGCAAGCACAATGCCGATTTTGCCTATGGCAGCCATATCTATGCCGCCCAGAAGTCCGTCTTCCATAAGATTTGTGATTCTGCCTATCTGGTAGGGACCTATAATTGTAAGAATTGCACCCAGAGCTGCAAGAACCAGTGCAAAGATTACAAGAGGAATATAGTGCTTCATATACCCGAAGGTTTTTCCTATTGACTTAAAGATACTGTTCCTTTTCATAAGACAGCCTCCTTTTCTGCTGAAAGCTCATCCTCTGAAAGCTGGGACATAGCTATTTCCCGGTATACATCGCAGTTTTTGAGAAGCTCTTTATGTGTTCCGCTGCCGGCAATCTGTCCTTCATCAAGGACGAGAATTGTGTCGGCGTTGCGAATGGTGCTGATTCTCTGGGCAACTATTATTTTGGTGGTATCACGGAGCTGTGAGTTAAGACCAGAGCGCAGAGCAGCATCGGTGCGGTAGTCAAGGGCAGAGAATGAATCGTCGAATACGAGAATCTCCGCATTTCGAGCCAGAGCTCTTGCGATTGAAAGGCGCTGCTTCTGACCGCCGGAGACGTTCCTGCCGCCCTGAGCTATGTAGTGTTCGGTGCCGCCTTCAAGCTTTGAAATAAATTCCTGTGACTGGGAAAGCTTAACTGCCTTGTCCACCGCCTCGTCACCGGCAGGTGCAGAGCTTTCTCCGAAGGTGATGTTATCTTTTACGGAGCCGGAAAACAGAACAGCCTTCTGCGTTACATAGCCAAGCTTATTGTACAGGGCATCAAAGCTGTAATCCTTGATATTAACTCCGTCAATCAGCACCTCGCCGGAGGTGGCATCATAGAACCGGGCAATAAGGCTCACAAGCGTTGTTTTGCCGCTGCCTGTTGCACCGATAACTGCAAGGGTCTGGCCCTTTTCAACCCGGAAGCTTATGTCCTTCAAATCGTCATCGGCAGCACCGGGGTAGCGGAATGTTACATTTTTGAATTCTACCGTACCGTGTTCTTTGCCCTCGGAAACATTGCCTTCAACAATATGAGGCCTGGTGTCAAGCACCTGATTTATACGTTCTGCAGAAACCTGCGCTGCGGGCAGAAGCATAAATATCATTACAAGCATCATAAACGACATTACAACATGAGTTGCATATGTGCTGAATACAACCACATTACTGAACATAGTAAGCCTGCCTGCTGCATCGGAAACAGGAATTGCCTCCAGAAGTGCGGCACCGACCCAGAAAATACACAGAGACAGGGCGTTCATTCCCAGTCCCATCAGAGGCTGCATAGCGGCAAAGGTACGCTGATTTTTAAGCTGGGTTTTCTGCATAAACTTATTGGTTTCGTCGAATTTGCTGTTCTGATAGCTCTCGGCGTTAAAGGCATGGACAACATTTATACCTGTCAGATTTTCACGGGCAATGCGGTTCATTTTATCCGTCAGCTTCTGAACGATACGGAAACGGGGCAGAACAGAGGATACTATCAGAAATACTGACAGGCACAGCACTACCACAAAGCCGGCAGTAATAACCGACAGCTCCCAGCTCTTGCCCAGAATTTTAATAACTGCCCACACTGCCATAACAGGAGACTTTATAAGTGCCTGCAAACCCATGGCAATTACCATCTGAACCTGTGTAATATCGTTGGTAGTACGGGTAATAAGACTGGGAACTGAGAATCCCAGCATTTCCTCCTGCCCCAGAGCGGAAATGTGGCCGAAAAGGTCCTCTCTCACTCCGTAGGTGAAACCTGCGGCGGCCCTTGCCGAAAGATAACCGCAGGCTATGCACAGCAGTGCGCTTGCAAGGGTACACAGCAGCATATTAAGGCCGGTGATCCATACCTGAGACATGGAGTTGCCCGGTGTCTGAATCAGCACGGTAAGCTCGCTCATGTAATCGGGCAGTTTTAAATCAAAATAAATCTGCCCTAAAAGCAGGGCAGAACAGACAAGGCACATAAGAATTTCTCTTTTGCGCATCCTTTTTAACAGTTTTAACATTGTTGTTTCCTCCGCATCCATGCGAGATAAATATACTTATTACTAAAATTGTAGCACAGTGAATATGAAAAGTCTGAACCGAATGTGTCAAATAAATGAACCTTTTGTGAATGAGCTTGGGACATACGTTTTAATACCTGACAGCGGAGCGGAGTTCCCCCCCGCAGATGTGTCCAAATATGAAATACCTGCCGGAATATCAGTGAGTATAAAACAATCCCGAAACGCAGAGTTTCGGGATTGCAGATAAGGCAGTATAAATGTCAGGTGTGCCTTTCTTATTTCCGCCTCTTAGTCAGAACCGGAAAAGGCAGCCTGCGCTTAATGCTTCAGGGACTTGCGGTTATTTTCCCGCAGACTTTCAAGAAAGCTTACTTTTTCGCATCTGGGTTTGAGAGTTTCCGTAAAGCGGGAGGAATACCAGATATAAATAAGATAGATGTATGGCATTCCCAGATTTGTTTCAAGCAGGGAATTGATTATAAGCGGGCGCAGCTTATCTATAAAGGCAAAGCCTGCGCTGCGTATACCGCCCAGAAGAAGCCCTGCCTCCCAGCCGAACTGCACCAGAATTCCGATGGCAAGCAGCCACAGCAGCGGCATTTTATCTTCTTTTTCTCTGTGGGCAAAGTTCCAGATAAACACAAGCAGGTAGCCGATAAACAGGAGAATTGCCATATAGCCGTGGTAGGCACCTGTTGTGCGCTGGATGACAATGGGAGCGGCCCAGCCGCCGAAGGTCTGCACCAGCAATGGGCAGCAGAACCACCAGAGAAGTATAAGGCTTGACCATTCAAGAAGGTCCTCGTCTTTTGATATCCAGAGCCATATCCATGTAAAATTCGTAAAGCCGTAGCTCATGGACATCCACAGCAGCACCCAGAAAAGACTGTATCCGTCGGAGATGCTTCTGGAATGGCAAACCAGATGGAAAATTCCAAAGTCTACTATCATATATAAGATACCGGCAAGAAAGCCTACCAGTACGGTCATATATTTCTTCTTCCAAAGCAGCAGGCCTGCAAAAAGCAGCAAAAATGCAATATCCAGATAGATGTATAGCGGCTCAAACTGCCGCAGAGCGATAGTTTCCATGAATATTCTCCACAATTTTCATAATATTACCGTATATTCGATAAACAATACGGTTTGCATCATCAATTCTCCTGCTCCAATAAGCAGAGAGGCCTCCACGTAATCTCTCCGGTTTGTCGATACCACCATACAGATTACGTTCTATATCTTTTCAGCAGCAAGATCCGGCGCAGGGGATTCCTGCCCAGCTTGAAGTTGACATTAACTGTATGTGTCATATAAAACACACTTTTCATTTCTTTAGAATATGCAAGAATGAATAAAAAAGCAAGATAATTTATTTAATTCTTACTCCCGCCGCTTCCGAACAGTCATAGGAACAAGCCTTGCATCCAGATTACACTCGGCTTACATTCGATAAGAAATGAAAGATTTTATATTATTTTCAGTATATAAGATGAATATAAACTAACGATTAAATAATGTGTAAAAAATGAGGGACCAACAAAATTCCGCTACCTGAAACGTCTTTAATTGCAATGTTCCGGCTTGTGCATATGTTACGCACAAAGCATATAGGGATAATCTCCTAATAATTAGCACTCGAAGCTAGAGAGTGCTAATTATTAAAAATTTATTCATATGAAAAGCAATATTCCTTAACATTTCAGCAGTAATTTATATATTGAACGAAGCGAGAGATAAAAAAGCAGAGTTCAAAGCACAAAATATATAAATTAAATTATTGGAGGTATTATTATGTTTGAAATTATTCCTTTTGATCATCAGATGAACAGAGTTGCCTCTTACAACCCCTTCAAAGCTCTTGACGAATTTGAACGCAGCTTCTTCGGAGACGATTCCATGACAGCTGCATTCCGCACCGATGTTAAGGATACCGGTGATGCCTATATCCTTGAGGCAGAGCTGCCCGGCTTTAAGAAGGAGGATATAAGTCTGGATATCCAGAACGATTGCCTTACCATATCTGCTCAGCATACAGAGGACAAGGACGAAAAGAAGCACAATTACATAAAGCGTGAGCGTTACTACGGCTCTTACAGCAGAAACTTTGATGTTTCCGGTATTGATGTAGACGGCATTGACGCCAGCTACAATGATGGTGTTCTGACCCTTAATATGCCTAAGAAAGCAGAACTTGTTCCGGTTACCAGAAAGCTGGAAATCAATTAAATTCAGGTAGATCATATGCTTAGATTCGGGGTCGCTCTCCTGCGGGAGAGCGGCCCCGAATTATTTTAAAGCAGGGTTTTATGCCTGCATCGTTGTTTGGCGGAAAAAGCAGTGATATAATGCAAAGCATAATTATCAAAAACGAGGGTGTGAAATCCGGTGTATGAATCGCTGAAGCTTCGCTTTAAAGAAAAGTTTAATAAAGAACCGAAATGGATTTTTTCAGCTCCGGGACGGACAGAGCTTGGAGGGAACCACACAGATCATCAGCACGGTGTGGTTCTTGCAGCGGCAGTGAATCTTGACAGTAAAGCTGCGGCAGCGCCAAACGGCGAGAATATCATCCGTGTTTTTTCCGAGGGCTATCCGTTTTGTGAAATTACGCTTCCGCCGTCTGAACCGGACAGAGGGGAATTCGGCACTTCAGCCTCACTTGTGCGAGGCGTCGCTGCGGCATTTTCAAGGCTTGGACACAGTGTCTGCGGATTTGATGCCTATGTTACCTCGGATGTTCTAAGCGGCAGCGGACTTTCTTCTTCGGCAGCATTTGAGGTGCTTATGGGCGTTATTATGAATCATATGGGCGACTGCGGGCTGAGTGCGGCTGAAATTGCCATGGCAGGTCAGTATGCAGAGAATGTTTACTTCGGAAAGCCCTGCGGACTTATGGACCAGATGGCATCAGCAACGGGCAATGTTATAGCCATTGATTTTGCGGAGTCTGCTAAACCTGCTGTTAAGCCTGTAAATTTCGATTTTTCCCGCAGCGGATATGCCCTCTGCATCATTGATTCGGGAGCAGACCATGCAGACCTTACCGACTGCTATGCTGCAATTCCGGCTGAGATAAAAAAGGTGTGTGACTTTTTCGGAAAGAGTGTTCTAAGGGAACTGCCCGAGGATGAATTTTATGCACAGCTTTCATCTGTCAGGGCTGCTGCCGGTGACAGAGCGGTGCTTCGTGCAATTCACGTTTATAATGAAAACAAACGGGTTTTACAGCAGACAGCTGCACTTGAAAGCGGCAATTTTGAAGAGTTCTTGAGCCTTGTGTCTCAGTCCGGACGTTCTTCATGGATGCTTTTGCAGAATGTGATACCCGAAGGCAGAAGCTCGGCACAGGAATTGGCATTTGCACTTTCCCTTGCAGAACATCTGCTTGCAGGAAGAGGTGCCGTGCGTGTACACGGCGGAGGATTTGCAGGCACAATTCAGGCGTTTGTACCCTGCGATATGCTGGATAAATTTAAAAGTGAAATAGAAAAAACACTGGGCGACGGCAGCTGTCGTGTACTTTCAATCCGCCCCCAAGGCGGCATACTTCTGGAAGAATGCTGAAAACGGCGCATTTTTAAGTGGAATTTAATATGAGAAAAGGCACTGTATTTGTAAAGTCTGCAAATACAGTGCCTTTCTATGTGCGTTTTGACGGGAGAAAAAGGATAATTGCTGCTGCATGATAGCTGCAATGAGCACAATTTCAGGCCGGGTCACAAAACCTTTGGCAGTGTCAGCTGATGTGCAGTGTTTCCCATGCCTTTTTTACTGTTGCCCTATACAGAGCATAAAAAGCTGCGGACATAACTGACACTAAAATCAGGCAGTATAAAAAGCCTGTGCGCTCAGCGGCAGTGATCATCCCGTCACCGCCGTTACCCATTAAAATCAATATGTAAAAACCTGTAATCAGCAAAGTACCGATGACAAGCGGGGCCAGAAATACTCGTTTGATCTGTCCTTTGGCTGTTTTCCGCAGATACGCCTGAGAAGCCCCCAGCTTGTAAAGATCATCATATACCCATGCGTTAATCAGCATCAGAGTCTGGCTGCGGGTGTAGAGTATAACCGCCACTGCCGCAAAGCAGAGGATAGCAACAAACACGAAAAGCATGAGAAATACGGCAAAGTTGGATACAAAATCCCCTTCATCCAAAGCTCTGAATTTGGGCATATACATCCAGTTCATGCGGTAATCGGTACTGTCGGGCTTAGCGGGATTTACAGCAGGCAGCTCTGCACGTTCGGGGCTTTCCGGGTCGAGAAAATAAGTCCTGCCGTCTGCAATCTCATTTTCCCGCACAATGCGGTCATAACCGTCAATACGGTCGGCCACGGTGCCGGAGTGCTGTACAATCGTGTGGAAAAGTTCTTTTGCAAAATCATAGCTGTCATTCTCTGCGTTAAATACTACCTGAACCTCCTGCCAGTCAGGCGTAAGCCCCTCGGTAATGGCGGCATAATCTGCATCCGTCAGCACCCGAATATCCCGAAAAAGATCACTTGGAAGCGGTTCGTCAAGGGTTGTTACAGAAAGCTCTTTTCCTGTTACCGGATTGGTTACAAGGCTTATCTGACTGAAATCACTGTAATAATCCAGTGTGGAGGCGCTTTCTCCTGACTTTAACGCCAGATTATCCCCGGTGAGGGCGTTCCATGCAGACACGGATGTAAAGCACGCCTCTGCCATGGTTTTGGTGTATTTTTCGGTATAGGTGGTACCTATCGGGCCGTCTGATTCGATATATCGGTTTCCGTCCACCGCAAGGGATGCCGACGGCATTTCCACATAGTCTTTGATGGTTACTCCATATTTTTCGGACAGGGTTTCTATGTCGGATTTTCCGATCATATTCTGATCCGCACGATAGAAAAATTTGTAGTCCATGGGGCGGTTTGCAATCTCTGCCTTGCCCGGAGCGGCTGCCATGGGGGAATAGAAAGAGGCAAAGTATGCGCCCGCCACAAGCACTGTCACAACAAGCATATTGCGGACAGTCTGCCGACCCTGAAACTGCATCATGCTGCTTTCAATCAAGTGGGAATATCGCTTTTTCCCCCGATTCCAGCCGCCTGCCACAGTATAAAGAAGAACCCGGTAAAGACCTATAAGTGCAGGAAGATAAAACGGTGCGGTGAAAATTTCGGGAGCGTACCAGTGCAGTACCCGTACACAGAATACAGGTGTAAAATATCCCAGCAGACCGCCCAGTATTATCAGCAGAATTCCTCCCCAGCCATACCGGCGGGGAACAGTACCGACAGGCTCTGCCCGATGGCTCTCCTGAATGATATCCAGAACATTGACCCGTAAGAGAAAACGGCGCTGCATAAGCAGAAGTGCGGCTGACACAAATAACATGAATATAAGCGGAATGATGTATGCACGCAGGTCAAAAATCAGCGCCATTTCCGGCGTATCAATTAAAGTAAAACGCAGAATGAACCATACAATCCAGCATAAAGGCGTTCCCAAAAGGAGTCCTGCACCGCAGGAGGCAAAAGCCATGCCCAGCAATTCACGCCGCATTTGCCGTCCCAGAGCTTTCCTGCTGAAACCCAGTGCCAGAAATACCCCCGTTTCCCGTGATTTATAGCGGAAGAAAAGTCCGGCTGCATAGACGGAAAAAGCAGCACAGCCAATGACAGCCAGTACAAAAATCATCATTACCTGCTTGCGGGAATCGCCGCCCTCAGGCAGAGTGTTCTGCACAGTAGGGGAATACATCATCATGCAGAAGGCAGTAATAAGCAGGCTTGAGAAGAACATACAGCCGCAAAGCAGCTTATACTGACTTTTCCCTCTTTTACGAAGGGCGGAAAAAACTCCGTTCAGTTCCTTCATTCGCCCGTCACCTCGCTCAGCTCACGGATTGTGTCCAGCAGATCATCCTGAAATTCTCTGCGCTCCTTACTCCCGTGCAGAAGCGACCTGCGGACATTGCCGTCTTTCAGGATTATAACCCGATCGCAGAAGCTTGCGGCAAAGGAGTCGTGCGTCACCATAAAGATTGTGGCAGACAGCTCGTTTTTTGCACGGAGAAAAGCATCAATGACCGTTCGGGCAGATTTTGAATCCAGATTTCCGGTAGGCTCGTCTGCCAGAATAAGCTCAGGGCTGTTGATAAGAGCACGGGCAACAGCGGTACGCTGCCGCTCACCGCCTGATACATCGGCAGGATACTTGTTTTTAATGTGGGAAATTCCGAAAAGCTCACAGAGCATATCGGCGCTTTCCTCCATTGAAGGGGTGATTTTACCGCCGATGATGCGGGGCAGCATGATATTGTCTTTAATACTCAGACCGTCCAGAAGCAGAAAGTCCTGAAACACAAAGCCCAGCTTTTCATTGCGGACATGGGCCATGCTCTCCTCGCTGAGAGAAGCAAGATCGGTATCTCCCAGTTTGATTTTTCCGGAATCTGATGGAATATAGCAGGAAATACAGTTCAAAAGTGTGGATTTACCCGAACCGGAAGGCCCCATAACACCCACAAACTCACCTTGCCGTACCTCCAGTGAAACGCCTTTCAGCACCTCATATTTCTCGTTTCCTACTTTGTAGGATTTATGCAGATTTTGAACAGACAGCATAGTATCGCTCCTTTCTTCTGACTTCAAAATAACAGAGCGGGAAACGAGCTGCAACAGGGGCGGTAATCCTCGGCATATAGGATGTAAAGCTTTGAAACGGAGTGTCATAAACAGCAGTTTTCCTGTAAAATTTGGTTTTACGATTATCAGGCTTTATGGTAAAATCGGAGTAATCATCAAGGACGAAAGAGGTACGCAGAATGCTTTCAGTTGCAGTTTGTGATGACAGTCAGGAGAACAGGCTGAGCCTTCACTGGATGCTGGAGAATATTCTGGAAAATCGGAATATCAGTCATAAAATCCTGGAGTTTTCATCCGGAGAAACTCTTCTCCGGTGGTTTGAGCATCATCAGAATGAAATCGACCTGCTGTTTTTGGATATCGAAATGGGAAAGCTCAGCGGTATGGAGACTGCAAAGAGGCTGAGGGAGAGTAACAGCTATTTACAGATTGTTTTTGTTACCGGATTTTCGGAGTATGTGTTCGACGGCTACGGAGTGGATGCACTGGGCTATCTGATGAAGCCCGCAAAACCGGATCAGCTGGAAAATGTGATTTCCCGGACACTTACAAAGCTGGGCAGGGACGCAGAACAGGTATATTCCTGCCACAGCGGAGAGACATGGTATCGTATTCCCTATAAGGAGATACTGTATTTTGAATCCGACCGCCGAAAGGTGAATTGTGTAACCGAAAACCGCAGTTACAGCTTTTACGGAAAGCTGGACGAGGTGGAGCGGGAGCTTGAAAATGCAGGCTTTGTCCGTATTCATCAGCGATATCTTGTGCGAACCGAAGCCATACGGCAGATATGCGGCACTGAGATACAGGTAGGGGAGAAAACCCTGCCGATCAGCCGTTCCTGTCATCAGAAAGCTTTGCTCGCACTGACACGAAACGCACTGGAGGAATAACAGGCTTATGCAGATAATACGCAGTGTTTTATATTACAGCACTTATTTACTGTTAGCGGCGCTGAACGGCTTTTTCCTCTATCGGCTTTGTCGGGGCTTCACGGCGGTAAAGGAAAAGCGCCTGTTGAAGATCCTGCTTTATATAACCCTTACGCTGACAAGCTGCATGATAATCTGGATAGGTGACAATAACTTTGCCATGACTCTGCCCTTTTATATGGCGGGCTTTCTTATTGCAACTGCCGGCGATATTCTGGGAAGAATTACGGTGGGCGGGCTGTTCTTCTGCTTTATCATGTCTGTATGCGCCATAGCAGATAACTTCCTTATACCCTTAAACCGTTTCGGAGCCTATGGTTTCTTTACACAGCTTGCCCGTCCGCTGATGTTCGGGCTTTTTTATCTGCTTTTTTCAAGGCACATTAAAAAAACCATAAAGCTTCCCCACCGGCTGTGGAAGCTTTGCGCAGCGCTTACCATACTGCCCTTTGCGGTGCTGTCCGTTCTCATTCTCCCTGCCTACTGGATGCCGGAATCCGTGCTGCTCGACAGCCTGAACCTCTTTCAGGGGTCTGTAATACTGCCGCTGTCTCTGCTTTCCTCAGTGGTACTGCTCAGCAGTATACTTGTGCTTGCAGATTATGAGACAAAAGCGCAGGCCGCTGCTCTTGCAGAAATGCGGGAGGTATATTATCAGGGCTTACAGCGGGAACAGACGCAGGTGCGCACTCTCAGGCATGACCTGCGAAACCACCTGACCGCAGTTTCGGGACTTCTGGAGCAGGATGAAACGGAAAAAGCGTACAGGTATATTCAAGAGCTTACCGATTCGCAGGCTTTGCACGGCTCACAGCGTATGTGTGAAAATGAGATTGTCAATGTGGTTGTGTCGTCAAAATGTAAGGAAATGGAACAGTGCGGAATTGCAGCGGATATAAAAATCAATTTGCCGCCTGTGCTTCCGATGGCAGATACCGACCTATGCGCATTGTTTGGAAACGCTCTTGATAACGCAGTGGAAGCGGCCCGAATGTCCGGGGAAAAGCGGGTTTCTGTTCGCTGTAAGGTTGAGAAGAGCTTATTTATGCTTCGTGTTGAAAACTCTGCGGACGGTGAGGTTTACAATGATCTCAGCACAACAAAAAAAGATAAAAAGCTTCATGGTCTGGGACTTGCAGGTATGCGGGAAATCGTGTCGAGATACGGAGGCGTACTGGAGGCCGGCGCAAAGGACAGAAAATTTGAGCTTATAGTAAGCATACCTACTGAAATTAAATAATGAAAATAAAAAGCCGGAAAGCTGTATTTCCGGCTTTTTTCAGCAGCCCCCCGATAAGGAAGTTTTATGAGAAATAATATCTGTTCAGGCGAAACTTTAAATATGCTGCAGAATACGGCCGCCGTATCACTCCGATGATAGAGGTAAGGCCTTTTCTGCTTTATCTGCAGGTTACAGCAGAAACACACATAAGCTTGTGGAGAATATTAGAAAAACTTGAGAAATATGCTTTCAATAAAAAATCATTTGTGCTATACTCAGCAAACGCCCTGATATACAGGGCAGTTTTTTATTCGAGGTTAATGATGACAGAAAATAATACAAAAAGTATGACAGAGGGATCGCCGTTTAAGATACTCTGGGCATTCACACTGCCGCTTCTGCTTGGACTTGCATTTCAGCAGTTTTACGGCATGATAGACACTATGGTTGTAGGAAAATTTCTGGGCGTTGTGGCGCTGGCAGGCGTAGGCTCCACCGCATCTATAAATTTCCTGATACTTGGATTCTGCTCCGGAATCTGCTCAGGCTTTGCCATTCCTGTTGCACAGAAGTTCGGGCAGAAGGACTATCCGGGACTTCGCAGAATTGTGGGAAACATTGTGTGGCTGAGCGTCGCATTTTCGGTGGTGATTACTGTTGTGGTGTGCCTGCTCTGCGGAAAGATTCTCACATGGATGCATACACCGGAAGACACCTTTTATTATGCCTACACCTACATTTTCATAATCTTTCTCGGTATTCCGTCAATGATTCTCTATAACGTGCTGTCAGGAATAATCCGCTCCCTTGGAAACTCCAAGGTTCCGCTGTATTTTCTGCTGTTTTCAAGCCTGCTTAACATTGTCCTTGATCTTGCACTCATACTCTGGGCAGAAATGGGCGTTGCAGGTGCGGCATGGGCTACGGTTATATCACAGATGGTATCGGGAATTCTGTGCTTCTTATATATCTGCAAAAGCTATCCCATACTGCATCTGAGCAGGGATGATATGAAACTGCGTAAAATCGAGTCGGGAAGGCTTCTCTCCATGGGAGTGCCTATGGGCCTGCAGTATACAATTACTGCTGTGGGATGCACAATACTGCAAAGTGCGGTTAATGTTCTGGGTGCGACCTCTATGGCGGCGGTTACTGCGGCAAACAGAGTACAGGCACTTATTGTAACGCCCTTTGATGCTATCGGAATCGCATCTGCAACCTATACGGGGCAGAATGTGGGCGCAGGCGATATAAGCAGAGTACATAAGGGAGCAAAGGTGAATTT
Source organism: Oscillospiraceae bacterium (assembly GCA_020025655.1). Classification (GTDB taxonomy): domain Bacteria; phylum Bacillota; class Clostridia; order Oscillospirales; family Oscillospiraceae; genus Limivicinus. Next base: position 26,059 of record JAHHRR010000008.1, on the reverse strand, counting down.
CATTATGGGTGCAGCTTATTGTGTGCTTGCACTGGGCATCGTGGCTCTGCTGGGTGAGGATTTTATCCGCCTGTTCCTTGATCCCGCTGAAACCCAGACAGAACAGATTATAGAATACGGACAGAAGTTCCTGCTTATCAATTCCTATAATTATGTGCTTTTGCTGTGCGTTAATCTGTTCCGCTTTGCTGTTCAGGGAATGGGATACTCCAATCTGGCAATCCTTGCAGGAGTGCTGGAGCTGGCAGGCAGAGCGTGTGTTGCGATGCTGCTGGTTCCGGTGTTCGGATTTTCCGCAGTCTGCTTTGCAAATCCTGCGGCATGGCTGCTGGCGGATTTATTCTTAATTCCTATGTACTTCTTCGGAGTGAAAAAACTGAAGCTCAGGTTCAGCGAAAACTGAAAACGTAAAAATCCCCTTGTGCAGATATTCCTGCATAAGGGGATTTCAGCATATTAAGGAACCTGCCCTCTGCTGTGTACAGAGGGAATTTTTAAACTATTTTATTCTGACGTTCTTTTTTACGGCAAATTTACTGAGATCCTTCATGCCTGCGGCCTGAGAGATCAGCTTGAAAATAATATCCTTATCCTCGTACCGCCACCAGCTGCCGGCGAGAATACTTACGTTTGTACCTTTAAATCCGTCAGGTATCATAGGTACGCTGGAGCCTAAAAGAACAATTTCTCTGGCACTGCTGCACAGCTCGGTAAGTGAAGCGGCTGTACCGTTTATAGTGGTTGTACCGCTTAAAAATACCACGTCGCACTTGGGCAGAAGCTCTGCCTGCATCTGCATCGGGTAGATGTTTTCAGCTTCATTGCCGTTTTTGCAGCTGCCTTTATCGAAGATTATCATTCGGCATCCGCTGTTTTTAAGCTGCATTGCAACCGGGTGTATATTGCCTATCATGCCGACGGTGTCACCCTCTGAAAGTGCCACATCAAAAGGCTTTCCCGATTCGGGGGTGTCTTTAAGCTCAAGAGCATGGCTTGCGGCAGTCAAAACAGCACCGCCGATGGAACGCTGAACATCGTCGGAACCGTTTACGAACCATAAAGCGACCTCGTCTGCGCTCATGCCGACTGCTCTTGATGCGTAGCTGAAAATTGAGCAGCCGCCGGGAAGCTCATCCCTCAGCACATAGGAAACCGCAATATCCTTTTTATCCAGCTCAACAGCCAGCATGGATATGCCGATTACAAGGTCGGTGACTGTGCGTCCTTTCAAAACGGGCACAGCAGCATCGTAAATCTGCTGCCTGAATTTCTGTACTTCCATAAAACAGACCTCCGTAATAAGTTTTTCCGTTAGATGACAAGTTCTACCGTCTATATTGCCTGGTTAATATTATATAGATAATACACTTTTTATTCAACACTGGCCGCCGCTGTAAATGATGCTTTTTTAATGAGATTTACAAAGCTTTTGATACAGATTATAATGAGTATAAACATCCGCAGAGTGAAAATATTTTCGGACGGACATTAAGCAATGCAGAAAGTATCGGGTGATTTTGTGAGAAATATTTACCTCATTGCACAGGCCAAGCCGGATAGTGATTTATCGCTGGGAAAGACAGGCATACTGCAGGCCTGTATGCTGAAAGAGCAGTTAAGGAAAAAAGATTTCGGTAAAGTATGTGCAGCAGGGCAGAAAAGCGCTGTTCAGACGGCGGCATTCCTTTCGGACGAGGTGGAAATTCTGCCCGAACAGCTTATGATGGGAAATTTTAAGAACACCTTTTGCAGCTTGGTGAATGATTTTGCGGAAAGCTCAGAGGGTAACATTGCAGTAGTTCTGCCTCAAGGCATAATAGAAGCTTTTACGAGCGGAGCGGGAAATTTAAATTCGCAGGATTCTAAAAAGCCGGATTTTGACTTCTGCGATTATATCTGTATGCGGTATGACGGAAAGCACTGTGTACCGGACAGCAAAATTCCGCTTAAAAGAGAGCTGAACCCGAAGCTGTGCCTTGAGTTTCTTGATGCGGTGAAGCTGCCGGACAGGATAGTTCGCCATGTAAAGGCGGTCAGAGATCAGGCCGTGAAGATCGCAGGGGCTTTAAACGAAAAAGGTATGGAGCTGGATGCAGCGCTTATTGAAAATGCGGCGCTTCTGCACGATATATGCAGGCAGGAGCAGAATCATGCCGCAGCCGGTGCAGCACTTATGGATGAACTGGGCTTTAAGCGAGAGGCGGAGATAATCCGGCAGCACCATGACCTGAAAAGCGGCGAGATAAATGAGGCGGCGGTTGTGTATCTGGCAGATAAGCTTGTGAAAGAGGATAAACCGGTTACACTTGAGGAGCGGTTCAGCTTCAGTGCCGCAAAATGCCGTGATGAAGAGGCTGCGGCTGCACACGCAAGACGCTTTGCGCAGGCAAAAGATATATATGATAAGGTTCAGCACATAACAGGGCTGAGTATGCCGATATAAAATAAGAGACTCGTACAGGCCGGATGCTTCTGCATACACGACAGGTGCGAGTCTCTTAGCTTATGCAATTAAGTTATCGGATAATCCGATACACAGTTATACGGTGGAATTTAAGCCTGTTATTCCTCAGGAAGAGCACCTGCTACAAGGTTATCGTACATCTCATCGGTGAGATCGCAGTCATAGAAGAGCTTGTAGTAATTCTGGACTTCTTCCTTCAGATCATAAGTTACATAGTCGGGGTAGAGAAGCTCGCCCATCCACAGCAGTCCTAAATATCTCTGGACGGAGGGGGGAGAGGACAGCCAGCCGTAAGGGCCGGAGGGAACCTTGTAATAGCTGCCGGAGGAAATGGCGTTTAAGCTCTTCCATGCATCCATAGTTCCGACGGTGTCATAAATGCTGTCGGGAGCAAACAGGATAACTTCGGGGTTCCATGCAAGAATCTGCTCAAGGTCTACCTCGTTGCCGGTTCCCTTGGAAACTACATCCTCAAGAACGGCCAGATTGTCGCCCATGGTGTTTATGGTTTCAGCGTGGAAAGAGCCCTTTGCAATAACATTGCAGCCGGAATCGCCGAGACAGTAGAGAACGGTCTTTCTTGCGTTGTCTGCATCAACCTTTGCCATCATCTCGTTTATGGTGTCGAGGATGTTCTGGCAGTAATCGGCAAGCTCAGCAGCCTTTTCCTCACGGCCAAGCAGTTCACCGAGCATTTTGTATGCTGCGGGTGCGGTGGCAACGGTTGCATCAATGTGTACAAAGGGGATACCGGTCTGCTCGCTGAGAGAATCCATATCTTCCTTTATGGTTTTCTTTGCTTCACCGATATCAATTACAACGTCGGGATCGGCAGCCAGCAGGGCTTCCAGATCCATTTCACCCTTACCGCCGTAGAGCTGACCGATTTCGGTCATTGAATAGATTTCCTCAGGCAGATAAATGCGGGTATCTTCGGCAAAGCTCTTTGAGACACCTACCAGCATATCGCCTGCAAGCGGCAGAGCATAAAGCTGAGACAGAGGGCCGGAAACTGCGATTTTGGTGACCTCGGCGGGAACGCTGACGGTACGGCCTGCGGAATCTGTAAATTCGCGAACCTCACCGTCTGTCTCCTGAGCCGGAGCCTCAGCTTCAGCAGGGGCTTCCTGCTGATCTTCAGCCGGAGCGCTTGTTTCGGGAGGCGTTTCAGCCGGAGCGGACTGACCGCAGCCGGCTAAGAGAGACATGACCAGAAGTACAGCTAACAGGATCGAGATGGACTTTTTCATTTTTTACTTCTCCTTTCGTTTGTGCTGCATATCCTCAGAACAGTCGTGAGAGTGATTTTGCAGCCGCATATAAAATAATGTCCGTCTAGACTTTTGCTTTTAATAAACGAATAACTACCTCAGGGTTAATCAGCTATAATTTCTTTCGGAATACATACTCGAGCCTTATCCTTATAAAGACTCAGCACCTCCACATCTATTCCGTAGAGGGAGGACATATTTTCGGCAGACAGAACCTTTTCTGGAACGCCGTCCTTAAGAATCCGCCCGTTTTGGATTGCAAGAATTCTGTCTGAGAACATATAGCTCTGCTCCGGATTGTGGGTAGTCTGGATAATGGTGTAGCCTTCCCGTGCAAGATTCTGCACCTGCTGCAAAACCCGTATCTGGTTTCCGAAGTCCAGATTGGCGGTGGGTTCATCAAGCATCAGAATCTGAGAATCCTGAACGAGCGCTCTTGCAATTAAGACCAGCTGACGCTCGCCGCCGGAAAGATTGTGGAAACACCGTGTTTCCAGATGAGAGATACCGAATTTATCCAGAGCCCAGTGACAGCGGTCAATGTCCTCAGCCTTGGGCGAATGGAGTGACGACAGGGTGCTTGTCCTGCCCATCAGGACAATGTCAAAAACGCTGTAATTAAACACGGGGTTACTGCTTTGAGGAATATAGGCGATATGCCGTGCGGCTTCCCGAACGCTCAGGTTTTTCCTGTCGATTCCGTCAACAACAATCTGCCCTGTATAACCCGGAAGCAGGCCCAGAATACAGCGGAAAAGTGTACTTTTACCCACACCGTTGGGGCCGAGAATTGATAAAAACTCGCCCTTTTTTACGGAAAAGCTTATATCGTAAAGTATCTGTCGCTCTCCGTAGGAAAAGTTAAGATTTCTGACCTCAAGTCCCATGAGTTTCCCTCCTTCCGGTAATGAGCCACAGGAAGAAAGGGGCTCCTATAAATGCGGTTAAGATACCGATAGGGATTCCCGAGGTAAATGCGTTTCGGGAAACATTATCCACAACCATCAGGAAAATGCCGCCGCCGAGAACAGATGCAGGCATCAGATAGCGATAGTCCGAGCCTACAATCCGGCGCATCATATGGGGAATTACAAGTCCGACCCAGCCGATCATACCGCTGACAGAAACGGCAGCCGCAGTGACGAGTGTTGAACAGAGTATAATTCCGAGACGCACTCTTCCGGCATTGACGCCCATTGCCAGAGCCTCGTCATCACCCATTGTAAGCACATTTATTCTCCAGCGCAGAAGCAGCAGGGGAATAAGACCCAGCGTTATGGGGACGACGGCGAGGGAGACATTCTTCCACTGGGCACCGGAAAGGCTGCCCATGAGCCAGTATGTAATCTGCGGTAGCTTGTTGTTAGGGTCTGCAACCAGCTTTATAAAAGATGTACCGGCCTGAAACAGTGAGCTTATCATTATGCCTGCCAACACAAGCCCCAGCACCCTGTCACCCTTTGCGTGCCTGCTGACCCAGAAAACCAGAGCCACACTTGCAAGGCTCATGGTGAAGGCAAAGACAGTTATGGAAAAGCTGGAAAACCCGAAGAGAATTGCCAGTGCGGCACCGAAGCCGGCTCCGGCAGAGGCACCCAGAATATCGGGAGAGGCCATCGGGTTTTGAAATACGCCCTGATAGGATGCACCTGCTGCCGCAAGGCTTGCGCCTACCAGAACACTGAGAATAACTCGTGGAAGTCTTATATTCCAGACGGCAGTCATCATCTGCTCAGTCCAGAAAACTTCCGTTTCAATGCCGAAAAGTCCGGCTGCCTTGTGCAGAAGAATTCCGCACAGCTCATGGAGCGGTACAGGATAGCGTCCCAGAGTAAAAGACAGCAGAATGCAGACAATCAGCAGAATAAACATTATAATTATGGTAAGACATTTTCTCCTCCCGATGCTTTCGGGAGAAGCCGTTTTACTTTTCAAACAATCTCCTCCTTTAAAAGGAAGGTTTTATCTCAGGTATAAGCAGAATCGCAGCTCATACAAAGAGCGGTCCGGAAAGCTGCCGTATTGAGAATACTGCATTTCCGGACATATAAAACCGGTTACTGCAGATTCAGCTTTGCACGCTGCAAAATCATTTCACCGGCAATGGAAATGGCAATCTCAGCCGGAGTTTCCGCCATGATTTCGGTACCGATAGGAGTGATTACCTGATCCAGATCGGCATCGCATATACCGTATTCGGTTTTGAGCATCTGGCGGACACCGGCAGCTTTATTGCGGCTGCCGATTACACCTACATAGCAGGGATGACAGGGGAGCATCTGAGCCTGAACAACAGTATCGAAAGCATGACCACGGGTCATAACAACCACATAGTCATCTTCGGTTACAGTAATATAGTCGAGAATTTTAGTGAAATCTATGATTTTAACCTCATCTGCGGTGGGGAACAGCTCACGGCGGGCAAACTCGGGACGGTCATCCATTACCGTGCAGCGGAAACCGACGTGCGTAAGCACCGGCTCCAGCTCCTGAGCAACATGGCCGCAGCCGAAAATATATACTCTGCCGGAGGTGCATATCTGCTCAATGTAAATATTTCTGTTTTCTTCTTTTATGCGCTGAGGCTGACGGGTGAGATAACCGCTGTATTCAGCGTCACCTTTTCTGGCAAGAGACAGTCTGCCGGCGTTTCCTATATCGGAAACCAGCCATAAATCCTGTGCATCACAGAATGCCTCTTCAGCCTGCTCTGCAAGAGCTATAACCTCTTTGTCCCCTGCGGGAATAAAGTGGAAATAGACATCTACTGCGCCGCCGCAAATCATGCCGAGCTGTTCTACGTCATCTCGAGTAAGCGAGAAGTCATGCTCCTTGGATGCACGTTCCTCAAGAACCTGTGCAGCAATTTTCTCCGAACGATACTCTACTGCGCCGCCGCCGATTGTACCGTACAGTCTGCCATTCTTGCCCACGAGCATTCTTGCTCCTGCGCCGCGTGGTGTGGCACCATGAGAAGCAATGACGGTAACGAGAACCAGATTCTCGCCGCCTTCAAGCTTCGTCTTCATGATTTTCATCAATTCACGCATTATTGATACCCCCTGTAAGAATGAATTTATTGTTATCATATTTAATATACAAAATCTGACAGTAATCAGGCTTATACCATTTTTCGCAAATATCCTGCAAAAACAAGCCGATTACGCCGCCGTGTGATACAATGGCGATATCACCGGGGACTGCTTCGGCGGCCTGAATAACTGCGGAGCGGAAACGGCGGAGACCGTCTTCGTTATTTTCCGCATCGGGAAGAGGAAGTGTGCGGTCTGTTGCCCGGGCGGCATAAAGCTCCGGATAGCGCAGCTTTATTTCGTCAAAGCTCAGCCCGTCCCATTGTCCGGCATAAAGCTCCCGCAAATCGTCTATTACGGTTATGGGCCTGCCGAAAGCCTCAGCTGTCTGTAACGCTCTCAGCAGAGGACTTGAAAACACCTCAAATTCTCTGCCTTTAAGTATTTCCGCAGCTGCTGCGGCCTGTGAAAAACCCTCCTCATCAAGAGGAAGATCAGTGCGGCCGATGCACATACGCTTTCCTTGCGGGAAAAGCGGTTTGCCGTGGCGGATGAGGTATATGTTTTTCAATGGAAGGTACCTCCGAATATTTCGTCAAAAAGCCGCTGGGCCTCGTCTCTGAGACGGCGCTCATAATCGAAAAACTGGCTGAGCAGAGCTTTTCCCTCAGCGGTAAGCGCACTGGCGCTGCCGCCGGCGCCTCCCTGACTTCGCTGAACAAGCTGACAGCAAAGCTCATTTTCAAGAGTGTGAATTTTGTTCCAGCAGTTAGAATATGACATTTTCATCCGCTTTCCGGCTGCACGGACAGAGCCTGTCTCGTCAACCAGCGCAAGAAGCATTGCAGTCATATTATCCATAAAAGGCTTTTCTTTGCACAGCGCCACGTTTACAACGGGACGCACAAGCTGATTGTTGTGATATTCAAGCAGTTTTGAATAATCCTCCGGCGTGTCGGCATCGTGAAGCGTTCCGGGGTCCTCCACGGGGACGTGCACCATTTCCGCACCGCTGCGTTCAAGCGCACCCTGAAGCCCCCGTTCTCCGGAATCCTTCAATATTCCGGGTATAAGAGAAGCGTGAATAAGAATCGGATGTCCGGTCTGACCATCACATTCGGGACAGGCCAGATGCTCACCGGAATTTAAAAGTGATGTTACGGTTTTTGCCGTAAACAGTGGAATATCCACCGGAGTCAACAGCACGGAGTCACATTTGTCCTGAAGATAGTCAAGACCTATCCTAACCGAATCAAACATCTGAGTGCTGGCATACTTTTCGTTTCTGAGAAAAATAATACCCTCTGTACTGAGATGCTTTTCAAGCACCGGAGCGTTGAAACCGGTAACCATTACGATTCTCTCTATTCCTGCCTGACGGAAGGTGGCGATTACCCGTTGTGCCACGGACATGGAACCGATATTCAGCATGGGCTTAAAGGACCCCATGCGGGATGACATTCCGGCTGCCGTAATCAATGCAGCAGACCGCATAATTTCGCTGCCTCCTTTCTATTCGTTTGTCTGATGAGCAAATAACAATTAAAAACAATTAGTTAAATAATTATATTAAATTTTTTACGCTTTGTAAAGCTATAATGCAATAGAATTGTACAAAATCCGCAAAATGCCGCACACATTTCTTGTATGGAATATGGCATAATAGAAAATACAAAAATAGATACAATAGCAGAATTTGCATATATACAGGAGAAAATATTATGGAAATTTACGTATGGGGCACCGGATGCGGTGCATCTGAGGCGATTGAAAGAGGACTGGACATATCCGGAATTTCGGCCTTCGTAGACTCGAATCCGCTGAATAAAACCTTCATGGGGCTGCCTGTAATAAAGCCGGAGAAACTTAAAACCGTAAATCCGGAGCTTATTATTGTTACTTGCAGATATGCAGACCAAGTAGCGGAGAACTGCCGTGCGCTCGGAATTGATGACAGCAGAATTCTCTTCCTCAAAGACTATAATATAATGGAAGACCGCAATCGAAATTGCACGAAAGCTGCGGAGATTCTGGGACAGGAGATTATTTCAAGACTTCTTCCGCCACAGCATATTGTGACCGCCCCGTCATCGCTGCAAAATCCGAAGCTTCAAAGCAGCAACGACTATGTCCGTATATCTACTCTGGAGCTTTTAACACGGCGTATTGCAGATGTCCCCGGAGAAATGGCGGAGCTGGGTGTCTATAAAGGCGGCTTTGCATCATGTATGAACCGTCTGATGCCGGACAGAAAGCTGTATCTCTTTGACACGTTTTCCGGCTTTGACAGGGATGAGGGCAAGGAGGAAAAATCCAGAAATACCTGCGGAGAATCGTTTCTTGAGGCACATCAGAACACAACGGCGGAGCTGGTTATGAAAAATATGCCAAATCCCGAAAATGTGATTATAAAAGAGGGATATTTTCCGCAGTCTCTGCATGGACTGGAAGAGAGCTTTGCTCTTGTGTCTCTTGATGCAGACTTCAGGGACAGCACCCTGCACGGCCTGAGATATTTCTGGCCCAGACTTAACATCGGAGGATATCTTATGCTCCATGACTGGGGCTGCCCCAGACTTACGGGCGTTGCCGAAGCACTGGAGCTTTACGAGAAGGAGCTGGGTTACAGGCTTCCCGCAGTTCCTATCCCTGATATAGGAAATAGCATAATTCTACAAAAAGTTAAACTCGGTTAACTTTTGCGACTGTACATAGTGTACAAAAAACTCCTGAACGCTTCTACATATACCAAATGCTTGTAAGTTGACCCCGTTCATATCGGAGGGGTATTATGATTATATACTAATGGTTGCTATAAGCAGGATAGAGAGGCGAATTGTATTGAACGACGAGAAAGTGTACGAAATAACCGCAAAAGAGGTGACTGTGGAAGTCCGGGATGAAGAAACAGGAGAGGTCTATCGCAGAGAGCTTCCGATTGACTATTTTGAAAATGCAAACGGGCTGTTTCTGAGAGCGGAAAATCTGGATGGTTCGGTTTCTCAGCTTGCGTTTTATTCTATGAGGGGTCTTGAAAGAATGAAGGGACTGACGGGAAAAGGTCCTGATGATGACCCGTGCGGCGGCCATAAAAACTCGTAAAGACAATATGTTTAATAATCAGGAGGTAAAGCTATGATAAAAAAGACACTTATTATCAACGGCATCACACGCACGATGCTGGTGGATCCGGATGAAACACTTGCAACATTTCTGCGTGAGCGCCTGCTGCTTACAGGATGTAAGATCGGCTGCGGCGAGGGCCATTGCGGTGCGTGCAATGTTATTGTAGACGGCAAGGTCACACGTTCATGTATCCTTAAAATGGGCAGAGTACGTGAAAATGCTGAGATTACCACTATTGAAGGCATAGGCACTATTTCAGATATGCATCCTCTGCAGGTTGCATGGATGGCTCACGGCTGTGCTCAGTGCGGCTTCTGTTCCCCCGGATTTATTATGAGCGCAAAGGTTCTTCTTGATAACAACGATCACCCCACCCGTGAGGAGGTACGTGACTGGTTTAATAAAAACCGCAACCTGTGCCGCTGCACCGGTTATAAGCCCCTGATAGATGCTGTAATGGATGCAGCCCGTGTAATCAGAGGCGAGATAAGCAAGGAAGACCTGATGTTCAAGCCCACCGGTGATTCTATCGTCGGTACAAAGTACATACGTCCTTCCGCTGCACAGAAGGTTACAGGTACATGGGACTTCGGCGCTGATGATGCACTGAAGATGCCGCCTGATACTCTGCGCCTTGCACTGGTTCAGGCAAAGGTTTCCCATGCTCTTATAAAGGGCATTGATACCTCAGAGGCAGAAAAGATGCCCGGTGTTGAGAGAATCATCACTGCAAAGGATATAATAGAGTCCGGCGGCAAGAACCGTATAAACGGCCTTGTTATGCTTCCTCTTAACAATAAGTGCGACGGCTGGGACCGCCCTGTTCTCTGCGATGAGAAGATATTCCAGTTCGGTGATGCCATTGCTATTGTTGCCGCAGATACCGAGGCTCATGCCCGTGCTGCTGCCGATGCAGTAAAGGTAGATATTGAAGAGCTGCCTGCATACATGAACGCTATGGATGCAATAGCCGAAGATGCAATCGAAATTCATCCCGGCACACCTAACGCATACTATGAAACCAACTGCATCAAGGGACCGGATCTTGACTTTGACTCCTGCCCCAATGTTGTAGAAATCGAGTCCTACTGCTCCCGTCAGCCTCACCTCCATCTGGAGCCTGACTGCGGCTATGCCTACTATGACGAGGACGGTATGCTGACCATACACTCCAAGTCCATCGGTATTCACCTGCATATGCCTATGATCGCCGACGGTATCGGCGTACCTATGGAAAAGCTCCGTATGGTTCAGAACCACTCCGGCGGTACCTTCGGCTACAAGTTCTCACCCACAAACGAAGCTATTCTGGGTGTTGCGGCAAAGATTACCGGACGGCCTGTTTCTCTGGTGTTTAACCAGTTCCAGAACATCACCTATACCGGTAAGCGTTCTCCCGCATTCATGCACATAAAGCTTGCTGCTGATGAAAACGGTAAGCTTATGGGCCTCTGGGGCAACAACTATGTTGACCACGGTCCTTATTCAGAGTTCGGTGACCTCCTAACTCACCGTCTCAGCCAGTTTACCGGTGCAGGCTATAACATCCCCACTATCAGAAACAAGTCCACAACAGTATTTACCAACCATGCATGGGGCTCTGCCTTCCGTGCATACGGTTCTCCCCAGTCCTTCATGGGCTCTGAGATCGCCATTGATGTTCTGGCAGCTAAAATGGGCATGGATCCTTTCGATATTCGTGAGCTTAACTGCTACAAGGAATCTGAGCAGTCAACAATACCCACCGGCGGAAAGCCCGATGTGTACTGCCTCGAGAATATGTACAAGGAAGCCAGACCTCTCTATGAGGCTGCAAAGAAGAGAGTGGCAGAGAAAAACGCTGCTTCCGACGGCAGATATAAATACGGTATCGGTGTTTCATCCGGCGTTTACGCCTGCGGCCTTGACGGTGTTGACTCATCTCAGGCATATGCAGAGCTTAACGAGGACGGCACTGTAACCATGTATGTATCATGGGAGGATCACGGTCAGGGCGCAGATATGGGTATCCTTGTCTCCGCTCATGAAACTCTCAGACAGGCCGGCATTAAGCCTGAGCAGATAAGACTTGTTATGAACGACTCCAAGTTCACTCCTAACTCCGGCCCCGCAGGCGGTTCCCGTTCTCAGGTTATGTCCGGCAACGCCTGCCGTCTGGCTGCTGAAAATCTGGTTGCCAATATGAAGCGTGAGGACGGAACCTTCAGAACCTATGCCGAAATGAAGGCAGAGGGCATCGAGACCAAGGTCATGGGACAGTGGGTTGCCACCTCCTGCGCCGCAAATCCTGTGGATCAGGCCACTGCACAGGGTGAGCCCTTCTCCGTTTATATGTACACCATCTTCCTGCCTGAGGTAAGAGTTGATACCCAGACAGGCAAGGTAAAGGTTGAGAAGTTTACCTGCGTTGCAGACGTTGGTACAATTATGAATAAGCTGCTGGTAGACGGTAACTTCTACGGCGGTCTTGTACAGGGTATCGGCCTTGCTCTGAGCGAGGACTTCGACGATCTGAGCAAGCACACAAGCCTGCTCAAGTGCGGTATACCTTACCCCAACGATGCACCCGATGATATCGAGCTGCATTACACTCAGACCTACCGTCCCCACGGCCCCTATGGCGCTGCCGGCTGCGGCGAGGCTCCTCTGGATGCTCCTCACCCTGCAATTCTTAACGCTATCTACAATGCAACCGGAGCACGTATAACCAGAATCCCCGCACGTCCTGAGGTAGTTCTGGCTGCGTTAAAGGAACTTGAAAAGTAATTCATAAACCATATGAATTCATAAAAAGAGAGGCGGTTTTCTCCGCCTCTCTATTTCAAATTATACAGGATATTCAGGGAGGGTTCCCGATGTTAATTGAAGAACGTGCATCTACCCATGTTTACAGGCAGAAAAGAATGTTTACAAAAGAGGAGCTGGAGCAGAGAGAGCATTTATGCGTCCATGAGCAGCCGGCTTACTGTGTTGCTGCCTGCCCGCTGAAGCTTGATACAAAGGAGCTCATAGGAGCAGTTGCAGATGGTGATTTTGATAAGGCTCTGGCGCTGTATGAAAAAATAACAGCCTTCCCCAACATCCTGAGCGCAGGCTGCGAAGCTCCGTGCGAGGAAAAGTGCAAGCTATGTTCTCTTGGGGACGGAGTTTCCATATCCGCCATCGAGGCGGCGGCCGTAAACTACGGCACTCAGGCCCCGAAGCGCAGCGGACTGCACTTTAAAAAGAAAAAAACTGTCGCTATAATAGGCTCAGGCCTGTTCCCGCTGTTTCTTACAGGTGAGCTTGTAAAGAAAACCTATCCGCTGACTGTCTACTGCACTCAGGAAAATAAGGAGCAGTGGATATCTCAGCAGACGGAATTTGTGGAAAAGGAAGCTCTGGGCAAAGACCTTGCAAGGCTCGAAAAGCTGGATGTGGAGTTTCGGTTTAAATGTGAGCCTGATGCGTCGCTTCTCCGAAAACTTCAGGAAGAATATGATATAGTCTGTGCAGAATATGCCGCCGCAAAAGCTGTATTTCCGAATCTTGAGGCAGACAGGGCACTTATGTATGCAAGAAATGAAAATCTTGTTACAGGAGAGGTTTCGGGAGTTCTTGATGCAGCATTCTGCGCCAAAAAGGCGGCAATTTCCGTGGACAGGCTGGCGCAGAAGCTTGATCCTGCAAATACCAGAGGTGATGAAGGCCCGGTAGAAACAAAGCTTTACACATCTCTTGAAGGTGTCGAGCCTTCAAAGAAAATTCCGATAAACAGCCGTGAGGATGCCGTATCAGAGGCATCACGCTGTATTCAGTGCCGCTGTGAAGAGTGCATAAAAGGATGCGCCTATTTGCAGCATTATAATAAATTCCCCCGACAGCTGACGAGGGAAATATATAATAACGTGTCTATAATTATGGGCGACCATATGATGAATAAACCAATCAATGCCTGCTCTCTGTGCGGACAGTGTTCTGTGCTATGTCCCAATGGTTACGATATGGCTGAGATATGCCATGTTGCAAGGCAGAATATGGTGACCACGGGCAAAATGCCTCTGGCACCACATGAATTTGCATTGATGGATATGAGCTTTTCCAATGATGAGGCATTTCTGTGCCGGCATCAGCCCGGCTGGACAACCAGCAAATATGTATTTTTCCCCGGCTGTCAGGCAACAGCTATTGCGCCTGCGACGGTTAAAAGAGCTTATCTGGATTTGTGCAGTCGGCTCGACGGAGGCGTTGCACTTATGCTGGGCTGCTGCGGAGCTATCTGCGACTGGGCAGGCCGATATGAAATGTATGATGATACAGTTGCCTTTCTGGATGAGAACCTAAAGGCACTGGGGAACCCCATAATCATTTCCGGCTGCCCCAGCTGTAAAAAAGAACTTTCAGGCCACGAGGGTGTGGAGGTTCACGGAATATGGGAAATACTGGAGAATATCGGGCTGCCGTCATGCAGTAAACGGATTGAAAAGCCGGTTGCCGTGCATGACTCCTGCGGAGCAAGAGGCGACAGGGAGACACAGGATTCTATTCGCAGAATTGCGGAAAAACTGGGCTGTCAGGTGGTTGACACACCCTATTCGGGCGATAAATCCCCCTGCTGCGGATATGGCGGACTTACACAGTATACCAATCGTGAAGTGGCAAAGGAGATGACCCGGAAGTGCCTTGAGCGCTCTGAGCTGCCTTATCTCAGCTACTGTATGGCCTGTCGTGACCGCTTTGCAAGAGAGGGACGTGAATCCATGCATATTCTGGAGCTTATCTATGGCACAGCTGCGGATAACTGTCCTGATATCAGCAAGAAGCGCTACAACCGTCTTGGACTTAAAAATCAGCTCCGTGAGGAGCTTTGGGATGAGGAAGTGGAGAAAATAGAACTGGGCTACACTATCGAATATACGCAGCAGGCAGAGGAACTTATGGATGACCGCATGATTCTCAAGACCGATGTTATTCAGGTAATGAATAACTTCCGTGAAACCAGAGAGGCGGTTCTGGACGGAGACAGCGGACTTATGATTACCCGCTGCCGTCTGGGAAATGTTACCTTCTGGGTGAAATTCAGAGAGACTCCGGAGGGGTATCTTGTGGAATCGGCGTACAGTCACAGAATGAAAATTGCTACCCGAGAGTAAAGGAGCAGATTATGGCGGATAAAAATTACTATACCATTGATCCGGAAGGAAAGCTTACCTGCGTGAAATGCGGAGTAAAGCTCCAGAAGGGTAAGGCTAAATTTATGTATCTGGATAACGGCTTTCCGGTGGAGCTTCCCGTATGCCCTAAATGCGGCTTCGTGTATGTTCCGGAGGAACTGGCTCTCGGCAAGGTGCTTTCTGTTGAAAAAGCACTGGAGGATAAATAATGAACGGGCATCCGGGCGGCAGTGCGCATACTGAATACATGATAGAGCTGGCGTTTCTGCCGAAAGAAAGCAGATGGCTGGATATGGGAGCGGGAGACGGTTCTGCGGTAAGGAAACTTATCGACGCCGGATATTCCGCAGAGGGAATTGACCTTGAACCCAGAGGGGAAAATGTTATTAAAGGCAATTTCCTGCACACCTCATTTGAGGATAAAAGCTTTGACGGAATTATAAGCCAGTGCGCTTTTTACAGCTGCGGCGAGCCGGCACAGGCATTTAAAGAAGCGGCCCGACTTTTACACAAGGGTGGAAAACTGGTGTTTTCCGATGTCTGCTTTGACCTTGTGGCACTTCTGGGACAGCTTCGGGATGCAGGCTTTGCGATAAGACATATTGATGATCTGACACCCCAGTGGCGGGAGTATTATCTTGAAGCACTGTGGCGGGAAGAAAATGTACCTACGGGTAAAAATTGCAGCTATGTGCTGCTGGTATGCGAAAGGATGTGAACCTATGGACCTTATGGAACGTATGCTGGAGCTTTCGCAGCAGGGCTATTACTGCGCACAGATTCTGCTCATACTTGCCCTTGAATCTGAGGGCAGGGAGAATCCGGAGCTTGTCAGAGCCATGGGCGGCTTAAACGGCGGCATGGGCAATTCCGGAGGGCTTTGCGGCTGCATGAGCGGCGGAGCGTGTTTCCTTTCCTATTTCACAGGCAAGGGAGAGGCAGATGAAATCGCACATCCTGAAAGCGATAAAATAATTCAGGAGTTTGTGTTATGGTTTAAGGACTATACAGCGGAATACGGCGGCACGGACTGCCGCTGTATTCTTGAAGGAGATACACGCAATAAAATACAGCGCTGTCCCATGATTATGGAGGCGGTTCTTGAAAAGTGTATGTCACTTCTGGAAGAACACGACTGCCTATGATTTACATGAATAATGCAGCCACAAGCTATCCCAAGCCGGACTGTGTGGCTGAAGCTGTGACAGATGTTTTAAACCGTGAACCCGGAGACAGCTATCGTGGCGGACACGGGCAGGATACCTTTGCCATGCTGCGAGGTGAACTTGCGGATTTACTGGGAGTTTCTCAGCCGGAGCAGATTGCTCTCGGGCCTAACGCAAGCTGGGGACTCAATACGGGAATCTTCGGCCTGCCGCTTAAAAGCGGAGACTGTGTTGTTGCCACAAAAGCCGAACATAACAGCGTGCTGAGGCCTCTTTATCGCCTCCGGCAGCGAGGTGTGCGGGTGATTCTGCTGGATACAGATGAAACAGGACGGGTAAAGCCTGAGCTGTGGGCAGAAGCTATGAGAAAATACCGCCCTGCGCTTGCTGTTTTTACCCACGCATCCAATGTAACAGGAGCGGTTAACGATGCAGAAGCATTCTGCCGTGCGGCAAAAGATGCGGGGGCGAGAGTGCTTGTGGATGCATCTCAAACACTGGGTTTTATTCCGGTTAAGGCGGAAAACTGGAATGCGGACATGGTTGCTTTCACGGGTCACAAGTATCTGCTGGGCCCTCAGGGAACGGGCGGACTGTGGGTAAGTCCCGAAGTGAAGCTTGAACCGCTGCTGACAGGCGGCACCGGAATACACAGCGATATGGACACCATGCCGGAGGAAATGCCGCTCCATCTGGAAGCAGGAACAGGAAATGAACCGTCATGTGCGGGACTACTTGCGGCAATCCGCTGGCAGAAGGACAATCCGCTCAAACGCAGCGAAATTCTCTCTCGTGCGGACAGGCTTTCAGGAGCACTGGAGAGGCTTGGCGCAAAGGTGATTTTACCTCAGGGTGAACGGACGCCTGTTATAAGCTTCCTGCTTCCGGGGATTACTCCCGAAGAGACAGGGTATATCCTGCGTGAAAGCTGCGATATAGTATGCAGAACAGGGCTGCACTGTGCGCCGAAAATTTTTCCCTGCCTGGGTGTTCCGCAGACTGTGCGGCTGTCCCTTTCGAGATTCAATACAGATGATGAGGTCAATGAAGTTATAGAGGCAGTGGAGGCAATTATTCCATGAATTTTGAAGTGAAAAAAATTGAAAACTGCTTTTCCGACTCAAGAACCTTTGAATATACTCTCCCGATAGACGGCAATTCCATGCTGGAAAATCTTACGGACTGGCAGATTAGGAAAAATGAAAAGCTGCGCCGTCCGGTGGCTGTTGCTCAGAGGGAGAATGTAATTATAAAATTTGTGCTTGCCGACAAGCATTTCAGGGTCAGCTTTCCTGATAATCAGTGGCAGGCTGAAAAAGAAAAATTTGAGTTGTTTTTGGAGAATATCGTATGCAGCGGGTAAAGATGGAAAACTGGCTGTGCCGCACTGAGGGGATTTCTGATTTGTCAAGGCAGAAGCTTCAGCAGCTGCAGCTTGAAAAACTGAATAAAATGCTTAAAAAGATGAGCCGTATTCACAAAGAGCTGCCGGAGAGCATTGAGTCTCTGGACCAGCTCAGAAATCTTCCCTTTACAACGCCGCAGATGCTCAGAGAGCATCCGGAGAGGTTTCTTGTATGCTCTCAGGCGGATGTTTCAAGAGTCATTTCGGAAACAAGCTCAGGCACAACCGGCGGCGCAAAAAGGGTATTCTATTCAGAAACGGATGTCAGAAATACCATAGATTTTTTCGCCTCGGGTATCAGTGAAATGCTTTCAGAGGGCGAAAAGTGCCTGATTGGTTTCCCGTCAACAGGCCCGTCCAGTCTGGGCGATTCAATAGCAAAGGCGGTTGAAAAGCTGGGAGCGGTTCCTGTGCAGACTGAGTTCGGCCTTAGCTACGGAGAGTTGAGCGGGATTATTTCTCAGCAGAAGCCCCAGACCTATATCGGCTTTCCTGTGCCGCTTCTTAGCCTGATGCGGCTGTATGAAGGGGAGTTTCCAATCAGAAGAGCCTTAATTTCCGGTGATGCCTGCCCGGCGGCTGTATGGGACAGCCTGAAAGCAGAACTTGAGCTTTACCCTCACTACGGCTCAAGGGAAACTGCTCTGGGCGGGGCGGTAACCTGTCCGGCTTTTGAAGGAATGCACCTGCGGGAAAATCATATTATTGCCGAAATTGTAGACGAATCCGGAAAGCCCCTGCCGGATGGCAGCTGGGGAGAGCTTGTGATTACAACTATCGGGCTTGAGGCAATGCCGCTTCTGCGATACCGTACAGGAGATATTACAAGAATTTTGCCTGATGCCTGCCCCTGTGGGGGAATTACAAAGCGTCTGGATCAGGTGATTCGAAAACAAAACGGCCCCGTTTCAATCGAAAAACTGGACGGCAGACTTTTTGCCATTCCGGAGCTGATTGATTACAGTGCCCGTTATGACGGAACAATATACATTGATGCAGTTTGCTGCGCACCATGTACTGCTATTGAGGAAAAAGTAGGAGAGCTCTATCCTGATATTAAGGCAGTAGTTACCACAAGGCAGGTTTCACCGAAGGATGTACCTGCATATGCAGGCAAACGGCATATTATTACAGAGGTCAGGGAGTGAAGGTATGAAGAAATTTGGTGTATTCAGCGGTTTTCTCGGTTCGGGGAAAACCACCACAATGATGGCGCTTACAAAATATTTTACCGAGCATTACGGAAAGGCGGCCATGATATCCAATGATCTGGGCGGTCAGGGCCTTGCAGACAACAGGCTTGCAAATCTTTCCGGCTGTTCTGCTTCGGAGCTTACCGGTACCTGCATCTGCTATCAGACTCAGAATCTTGTAGACAGGCTGGACCGGCTTTTTGATGAAGACGGGTGCGAGCTGGTACTTTCGGATATTCCGGGATTTGGAATAGGCGCTCTTGACCATGTATATCATACGCTTGCAAAAGATTACCCTGATAGGTTTACCCTTGCGCCGTTCACGGTTGTCTGCGAACCGCAGACAGTCAAAAGACTTTCTGCAAACGGCGATGGGGATATGGAGTACATATTAAAAAGCCAGCTTAAAGAAGCTGACCTGATTGTACTTAATAAATGTGATCTTGTAAGCGCCCAAGAGCAGGAAAATATGCTTGCTTTCCTTAAAAAGGAGTATCCCCATGCCGATACAGCGGCAATAAGTGCGTTTACGGGCGAGGGACTGGATGAGCTTTCACAGAAACTGCTTAAAGGCTGCGCATCTATGCATAAACCGGACCTTGGATACGGCGGGGAACAGTTTCTGTCTGCCATCGGCAGCTTCAGCGAATACAATATTCAGTATTATGCAGTAGTGTGCTGCGAAACCTTTGACGGCAATGAATATCTGCGGAATATGGCAGAAAAAATCAGGGAGAAAATCGCCACAGTCTACGGCGGAGAAATCCCGCACATGAAGCTGCTTGCATGGGAGCCGGAAGGGGACTATGCAAAAGTGGATATACTGGGTGTTAACAGGGAGATTGAGAGTGTAAAATCATTCAGCAACCCCTGCCGTGAGATAGCGGTTATTATAAATACCAGTGCCGTCTGTAAAAGCGAAGTGCTGGATAGGCTTGTAACTGAGACGGTTGAAACTATGTCCGAGCAGTATCAGCTCTCAATTATGATATATAAAAAAGAGTGTTTCAGCGCTCTGGGAGAATCCTGATGATTATTCGTGAGACGAGATCGGTGTGCCCTGTATGTCTGAAAAACATTCCGGCACAGTTAAATCAGAATTCAGACGGTGCAGTATATCTTGAAAAGATTTGTCCTGAGCATGGAGAGTTCAAGGTTGCGGTGTGGAGAGGCTGCATGAGCTTTTCGCAGTGGACTCAGTATGCAAAGCCTCTTGGAGAACTGGGACAGAACTGTCCCGGAAACTGCGGAATCTGCCCTGAGCATGAAATAGGCAGCTGTTGTGTGCTGCTTGAGGTGACGAAACGCTGCAATCTTCATTGCAGATTCTGCTTTGCCGACGGCGGCTCTCAGAATGAGGATATAAGCATGGCAGAGCTTAAAGAAGCCGTGACGGATATTGTTCGTCAGTGCGGCCATCCGCTGCTGCAGCTATCCGGCGGAGAGCCTACTTTGCGGGATGATCTGCCGGAGCTTGTTAAATTTGCAAAGGAAGCAGGATGCAGCTATGTACAGCTGAATACCAACGGAATCCGTCTTGCAGAAGATGCGGATTATGCTAAAGCACTGGCAGATGCAGGACTGGATATTGTGTTTTTGCAGTTTGACGGCACCAATGACGATATATATAAATATCTCAGGGGCAGACCTATGCTTGAGACAAAGCTTCGGGCGATAGATGTGTGTTCAAAACTGCTGCTTGGGGTAACGCTTGTGCCCACAGTTGTAAGCGGCGTTAACGATAAGAATTTGGGAGATATGATTAAGCTTGCCAGCAGGCTTGCTCCGGGAGTCAGAGGAATTCATTTTCAGCCGGTATCATATTTCGGGCGGTATCCGGATACACCGGAAGATGACAGCCGTTATACTCTGGATCAGCTTATGGCAGATATAGGAGATCAGACGGGTATTCCGCTCCAAAGCTTTATGCCGTCCAGATGTGACCATCCGCTGTGCGGATTTCATGCAAATTTCCTGATTGAGCCTGACGGAAGTCTCAGACCTCTTTCCTCAATAACTCACTCCTCGGAGTCAAGAGGATGTGCGCAGGATAACAGGGAATATGTTGCAAGGCACTGGCGCAGGCCGGCTCCTGAACCGAAGATGGAAATTTCAGATGAAATGGATTTTGATACATTTCTGTATAGAATCCGTCAGCAGAGTCTGACTTTATCTGCAATGGCATTTCAGGATGCAATGAATTTGAATATCGAAAGACTGCACAGATGCAGCCTGCACGTGTATGAAAACGGCAATGTAAAACCGTTCTGCGCAAACTACCTGACCGCTTTTGAGGATGTAAAAGAAAAGTAATGGCAGGTTGAACTGATGCGGCGGGACTGAATGGAAAAGCATAAATACTGTTTATGAAATAAAACGGGAATGTACAATACTGTACATTCCCGTTTTTAATTTTATATACCCACGTCTAAAGCTGCATTCTGATATACAGCTTTCCGCCGAGATACTCAGCGCTTATCTGCCCGCCGCATTTTTCGGTCAGAACCTTAGCGATAGAAAGACCGAGGCCGGTAGAGCTGCGGCCCGATTCCACGGTATAAAAGCGGTCAAACAGCCGTCCTGCTTCTACTGAGGTCAGGGATTCTGCGCTGTTTGAAAATGTGATTGCTCCGGAGGGGGTAAGCTCTACTGCAAAATCACCGTCAGAATACTTGACCGCATTATTTATGATGTTGGAGAAAATCCGGTTCAATGCAGCCTTATCCATAATCCGCCAAACAGGTTCTTCAGGGAGAGATATCTGCGGGACGATGCCCTTTTCCTGTATTACACCGTAAAAAGACAGCAGGTTATCCTGCAATACCCTGCAAAGATCCAGCTTTTCGGGTCTGAGCTCATCTTCGGCATGAATAATGCTGTATCGGAAAAGCTCCTCGGTAAGGGACTTCATGGCTTCGGTTCGTTCTTTAATCTGGCTGAGATACCGAACAACAGCTTCACTGTTATCCTCACGTTCAAGCAGATTAAGATAGCCGCCGATTGCAGTTAAAGGTGTTCGCAGATCATGCGAAATGTTTGTGACTGCTTCTTTCAGTTCCCGGTCGCCGTTTTGAAACCGCCGTCGCTCCTTGCGAAGCTGACGCAGCTGGGTGTTGATCTCAGCTGCCATTTTTTTGATTTGACGGTCACAGGAGGAAACGGAAATCAGCGTATTTGTATCAGCGGAAATATGCTCCTCAAATTCTTTGCAGACTTCCCATATTCCTCTTTTCAGAAATATGATTTTGACTATTAACAGCAGATTTACTGCCGCAAGAATGCCGCATAAAATCCAGGGAAACATATTCACACCTGCCTTTACTTAAACTCTTTCTTTTTAAATGCCGATGCTCCGCCGATTGAAAGCAGAGCCATAAGTCCCAGCGAATACAGCGGCATAAATTTTACTTCGTATGTCGGTATGCTTTCGGGTGCATCGCTCCATAAGCAGCCGTTCAAATAGTCGATATACAAAATAACCTGCCCGTAGGGGAGCGTACGCTCTGCAAACTGCATAACCGACCTTTTGGCTCCCACAGGGCAGCGGGGGTTAGGAATTGTTCCCTGCTGCTCTTTTTTATAATAGCTTGTCACACCATCCGTATCTGTGACAGTGTGGATAAATTCATTCCAGTTTCCGCTTTTGTACTGTTCAATTTCCTGAGGTGTCATCTCAACAGACACGGTGTTTGCAACCTCAGACGGCTGCATAAGCCGGTCACCGATGCCTGCGGATAAAAGAGCAATAACAAGTATCAGGGCAAGATTTACAAGTACGGATATTTCCTGCCGTGAGATAAAAAGGCTTACTAATGCAAACAGAATCATCCAGACTCCGTTCAGAAGATAAAGCGACAATATCGCCTTTGCTGCAATGGATAAGGATAAATAGGGCACCATAAGTGCGCCGGTATTTATAAGGAAAGGAATTAAAAATGCAGTTGTAAAAACAACACTCTGTAAAAAGCTGCACAGTATCTTTGAAAGAAAAATCTCACAGCGTGTATGTCCGACAATTACCTTATTACGAATTGCGCCGTCTTTGTATTCCCGACCAATGGTAAAGGATGCAAAAATGCCCATTATTACAAACAGAGGAATATAATAAACAGCCTCAAATGAACCTCTCATCTCATCCCCGTAGCTGATAGAAGCAGAAACGTGTCCGCTCCAGATGCCTATAATAATAGCTGCGGCAACTGTGCCCCAGAATAAAATACTGCGCCGAATGTGTTTGAAGTCGGCATGAATCAGATTACGCATTTCTGTTACCTCCGACCAAATTCATATAGTAGCCTTCAAGGCTTTCGTCCTGCTCCTGCAATGAGAGTACATCGCAGTCATATGCAGACAGCTCACGGGCGAGTGCAGACACATTTACAGAAGAGAAAATATCTGCTTCAGTCTGAGAATCAACCTTGTATTCCACACCCATTTTATCCAGCACGGTGCAAAGAGGTGTTGTATTTGTGACTGTGATGTGTAACTTTTTGCGGCAGGCTTTTTCCAGTTCCTCCGCACTAAACTCTTTTACCATGCGGCCGCCATCAATGATGCCGTAGTGAGTAGCAAGACGGGAAAGCTCATCCAGAATGTGACTGGAAATAAGAACCGTGATATTGCGCTCCCGATTGAGCTTTAAAATAAGCTCCCGAATCTCAATTATTCCCTGAGGGTCAAGACCGTTTATGGGTTCGTCCAGAACCAGAAAATCGGGATCGCCTGCAAGGGCTATTGCAATACCCAGCCGCTGACGCATACCAAGTGAAAAGTTTTTTGCTTTCTTACTGCCCGTATTTTCAAGGCCCACAAGCTTTAGTATATCGGTCAGGCCGTCATAGGAGGGAAGGCCTAGAATCATATACTGCTGCATGAGATTTTCCTCTGCGGTCATGTCTGAATATATGGCAGGGGTCTCCACCACTGCACCCATGCGGCGTCGGGATTTTTTGATTTCATTTTGACTGTAATCTATGCCGTACAGAGAATATGTGCCGCCGGTGGGAGCCTGCAAGCCGCATATGAGGCGGATAAGTGTGGTTTTGCCGGCTCCGTTTTTACCTACAAAGCCATAGATAGAGCCCTTCGGGATGTGCATGGTCAGCCCCTTCAAGGCAGGGAATTTTCCATAGGTTTTTGTTAAATTATCAGTTTCTAAAACATAATCCATGTTTATACCTCCTTTGATGACCTCTAATTTAACAGCAAAAGGTCAAGAAAGCGGTCAAGAAAAATGTCAAGATTCGGTCAAGATTTATCGTCTTTCAGTTTGAAACCGATTCCCCAGACTGTTTCAATATAGTCTTTGCCGCTTACCGCCTGCAATTTTTTGCGGAGGTTTGAAATATGCTGTTTTAAAGAGCGTTCCGTACAGTCGGGGGTATCAAGGCTTATGCGGTCAAGCAGAACACCTTTCGACAGAACCTGTGAAGAATTCTGCATAAGAAGCTTCAAAATGGCATACTCGGTTCTGGTGAGAGAAACCGGTGTATCACATACAGTAACTGACATGGCTGTGTCGTCAAGCTTTAAATCCCCGCAGTGCAGAATACTGCCGGCTGAATATGACGATACATTGCGCAGCTGCACGGCAATACGGGCAAGCAGTTCGTCAACATCAAAGGGCTTCGTGACATAATCCACAGCACCGCCCAGTAAAAGAGCAACCTTGTCCTGCACATCTGCCTTGGCACTGAGAACTATTACCGGAATGCCCTGAATATGCTGGAGGACTTCCTCACCTGAAAGCCCCGGCATCATTAGGTCCAGTAAAATAAGATCGGGACGAGTCTGGGAAAGAAGATACAGTGCTTCTGTGCCCGAATAAGCACGGAGAGTTGCATATCCCTCCCTGCGCAGAATTTCCTCTAAAACATTGCCGATATGTACATCATCATCTATTATTGCGATTGTTTTCATCCAAAGCACCCCTTTTCTCTGCACAGAGAGCCAAGTAATAATCAATCAGGCAGTAAGATATATAAGCTTATGCTGCCTGTAATTTATCTAAATAAGTATATTATATTTCCTGAATTTGCAGAAAGCAAGAAAAGAGCGGGAACTGCAAAATAAAATCCGCAAAGCCGTAATCAGGACTTTGCGGATTTTATATATTTATATTATAGATGTATAGCGAATGGGCGATTTTCTGATCAGTGCGGCTTTATTTAATTCTTCTTGCCGCACGGCTTTTAAGCAGTGAATGGATAATCAGGGCTGCTCCTGCTGCCAATGCGATTAAGCATATATAGAAAAGCCAGTCCAGACTGTGATAATCAAGAAATCCCGCTAATCCGGTTCTTACTGTTTCGCTTACTTCTGTACCCTGAGGTGCGGCACTTGCCACTGAGGTTACAGCCGGAAATACTGAACTTAAAATTCCCAGCAGCAACAGGCAGATAAGCGAAAGGCTCGATGTGCAGATTCCGGCAATACGCTCAGCCTTGAGCTTTGAAACAGGTTGAGACTTGCTGGCACATTCAGCTGCTTTTACCTCTAAATCACCTCTGAGAGTATAAAGATACAAATCAGCCCGGTTCCCGTGATTATCCTTTGCCTGGTTCCGTTGTATATCCTCGAGTTCCATTCCAAGCTTCTTCATGAGAGAACCGGATTTTACATTATCAATTGTTTCGGCAAAAATCTTATGCGCTTTCAATTCGCCAAATGCATAGTCAATCACAGCTTTGCAGGCTTCATAGGCATAGCCCTGCCGCCAGTAGGCTTTGTTGAAAAACCATCCGATTTCATATATACCCGCTTCCTGTTCATTAAAGAGTATGTACCCGATCACTTTACCGGTTTCTTTAAGAACCGCTGCAACTGCACCGTTTCTTCCTATGCAAAACTCATCAATGAACTTTTCCGTTTTTTCGAGGGTATACGCCGGTTCACAATACTCCATTGTTTCGTCATCGCCGAGTATTTCATAAAGGTCTTGCGCATCCCCCTGCGAAAAATTCCGTATAATCAAACGATTTGTCTCGATTTTCATAACTATTTCATCCGTTCGTCATCAACTGCTAAATTTGCTTTGATAGGTCTAACATTCAAAGCTAGCAGTATTATATCACAGTGAACTGGGATGGTAAATTAAATTCTGCTTTTACAATTGACCTAAGAACAAGAAGACGGAAATTACCCCAAATGCTCTTTGCGTTAGAAAGACAGAGCTTTTATCCTTCTTCCGCTGTCGGATAAAACGCAAAAATCAGGGGCAATCCCGAAGAATCACCCCTGATAAATAGTT
>JAHHRR010000079.1 GCA_020025655.1 Oscillospiraceae bacterium | reverse complement strand
ATACCGAGCGCCGCTATGAAAAGCTTATTTTCGACGCAAGGAAAGACCCGGAAGGTCTGCTTTCTTCTGTGAAAGATGAATATGACTGGCTCATGAGCGTAAGAGATAAAGCCTGTGCTCTCACTCTTATGTATAAGGAAGGTAAGCTCCCCCTCCGTGTCACCCATAACGATACCAAGATAAACAACGTTCTTTTTGATAAGGACGGTACCGATGCTCTGGTAGTCATCGATCTTGACACTGTTATGCCCGGTCTTGTAGGCAATGACTTCGGAGATGCAATCCGCTTTGCCGCAAACAAAGTGGAAGAGGACAGCCCCGATTTTGAGCATGCAGGTATAAACATGGATGTTTTCCGTGCTTTTACCGAGGGATTTCTCGCCCCCACCGCTCACACCCTTACCAAAAACGAAATTGACACTCTGGCAATCAGCTGCTTTGCCATGGCCTGTGAGCTATCCACCCGTTTTCTTGACGACTATATTCTGGGCAGCCCCTATTTTAAAACCAACTACCCCGAACACAATCTGGTGCGAACCCGCTGTCAGATTGCTCTTGCAAAGGATATGCTGGTGCATCTGGATGAGATGCAGGAAATAATAAACGACTGCGTAAACAAATAAATTTAAAGCCCTTAAATCTTAAAAAGATTTAAGGGCTTTTTTCCGTCTGACTTACGCAGTCTTTTTCTTTATAAGATTTAAAATTCCTTTCAAAAGCAGGTTGCACAGCAAAATTGCAAGAGATACTATTGCCGCACATTCAAGCTGCATCTGGGCTTCAAACTGGTTTATCATAAGAGCAACCGGTTTATTGGCCGTAGTCGCAAGGAAGGAAACCGCTGAAATAGTCATCATGCTGTTTACGAAGAAGTATGAAAACATTTCTAAAAGTGTATCTTTACAGCTGGGAATAAATACATCCCGTATCATATACATTCTCGGTATACCCAGTGTATGTCCCACGCTTTCCAGATTTTCATTTAACTTGGAGAGGGAATTATACATCATCAGGTAGGGCGAGGAAATAAAGTGTACTATATTCACCATTATTAAAATGGCAATCGTACCGTAAAGAAAGCTGCCCTTAAAGGCCAGTACATAGGCAAGACCCAGAACTATACCGGGAATTGCCGTTGAGGTCATTGCGGACAAGTGGAGGAAACGGGACATTTTAGACTGCATTCTCGCTGACATGTAGGCAGTCATAAATGCAATGCCGACACCAAGAGCCGCCACAAAGAGGGCAATCACAAGGGAATTTACGAGATACTCTCCCCCATGAAGATTCATGGTCTTGGTGATGTTGTCGAAGGTTGCCGACATGTCATAAGGATACTTTCTCGCAAAGCCAAGTACAAGGAAGGAAATTATGGGAAGCAGAGTAAATATACTTACGGCAATGCAGAGTATATACGCAAAAAGCTTTTGCGGCTTACTGTTGCTCTGCTCAAAAGGCCTTGATACAAAGCCGGTATTTCCCTTATCCTTGTTAAAAAGATCAATTAAAAATGCCGCAACAGCGGGTATAAGCAATATGCAGCCATACACGGAGCCTTTGCCGAAGTCCAGCCGGCCTATAACTTCCTGAAACATTACCACCGGCACGGTAGTATATTTTCCCCCAACCATAAGGGGCACACCGTAATCTGTCACAATCAGGGTAAAGCTTGCAAAGACAATGGATATAAGGGGCTTTCTCAGATACGGCAGAGTTATCTGAGTAAATCTCTGCCATCCGTTAAGGCCGAGCACTTCCGCCGCCTCATAGGGCGAGCTGTCCTGATACTTCATTATATCCGACAGCATGAGATACGCCACCGGGAACGCATAAAGCACCGAGCCTGTAACTATGCCCCGCAGTCCGTAAATGCTGCTTTCAAGGCCGAACAGGTTTGTGAAAATGCCGTTATTGCCAAACAGCAGTATAAGTCCCATACCGTGAGATATGGACGGAATAAGCATGGGCAGCATAAAGAGAAATATGAAAAGCTTTTTGCCCTTTATATTGATTCTCTCCGTGCAATAGGCCAGAAAATAAGCAAGAACGATGGTAATTACAGTTGCAATAAGAGTTGCCTTGATTGAATTTAAAATTGATTCACCGAAATTGGGGGTATTTATTACCTTTCGGAAACTCTCCCCGTCAATATTGGCAAACATTCGAATCAGAGGGATAAAAACAAGGCTTATAAATATAATTGCCAGCAGGAATTTTACCTTATCTCCCATGGTCAGACGAAGGGATTTATGTTTTCTTTCAGCCATAGTTACCTCCGTCAGGTTTCGATAAATTTACGCAGGGAGTCAATTTTAAGCTGCAGATTGCGCAGCACGAAGTCTCTTACATAGTCATCAGCAGGATGCTTTACAATATTTTCAGGGGTATCAAGCTGAACTATATTGGCCTCCCGCATAACTATCACCCTGTCAGAAAGAGCAAATGCCTCTTCCTGATCGTGGGTAATATAAATCATTGTGGTGCCGTAATCCCGCTGAATTTCCTTGAGCTCCTGACGCAGAGACAGTCTTGTAGCCACATCAAGCGCACTCATAGGTTCATCAAAAAGGATTATATCCGGATTCTTGATAAGGGTACGGGCAATGGCAACTCTTTGCTGCTGGCCGCCGGAAAGCTCTGCGGGCTTACGGTCTGCGCAGGCTCCAAGTCCCAGCCTCTCAAGCAGCTCCATTGCACGCTCTCGCACCTGCTGTCTCTCTTTTTTACCTTTGTTTGCTTTTTTTATTGTAAGTGCATATTCTACATTTTTCAGCACTGTCATATTTTCAAAAAGGGCATAATTCTGAAAAACAATTCCCATGCCTCTGCTGCTGGGGGCAGCATCTGTAATATCTACGCCGTCCTTATAGACCTTTCCGCCGGTTGGTTTCAAAAGGCCGATAATAATACGCAGCAATGTAGTTTTACCGCATCCGGAAGGACCCAGAATGGAGAGAAATTCTCCCTCGTTAACTTCAAAGTTTACCGAGTTCAAGGTGCGCTTGCCGTCATATTCCATTTTTAAATTTTCTACTTTAAGCTTTGACATAAACTAACCTCTCCGGCAAATTGAAATCACTGTTCTTTTAATATTTCCATTTATCCAGAAGCCGTTCCTTCTCGGCAACTGAATTATTGCTCATGTCTGAATACTGAATATTCTGAGGATAGTTCTCTACCACAAAATCTTTATCCTTGTACAGCTTTTCGGGGAAATACTTTTCGCAGTTTTCATATGTAAATGAATTTACAAGGAACTCGAAAACATCTTTTACAGCCTGACGGGTTTCTTTGCCCTTGATAATGCTCTGGCCATACAGGGAATAAGGTGATCCCTCATCAAAGGTAACAAGCTTTATATCGTGGCCTTCATTGATTTTGGTAACGGAAGGGCCGGTCATGCCCAGACCGATAGCTGCCTCACCCTGCAAAACTGCATTCAGAGGGCCGGAGCCGGAGGAAGTGTACTGAATTATATTAGGAGTCAGAGCATCAAAATAGGCAAAAGCCTCTTCCTCTCCCCAAGCATTAACCAGAGACTTAAGGAACATGTAGCCGGTGCCGGAGGCTTTGGGGTTAGGCATGGAAATTAGACCTGCATATTCGGGTTTAAGTAAATCCTTGTAGCAGGTGGGCTCTTCCAGTCCTTTTTCTTTAAGAAGTGCAACATTCAGGATAACTGAGCCGCCGTTGCGCTCCTGAGGCAGGTAGTTCTCGCTCAGAACGGTATCCTCAGCGTAAATACTTTTATCGTAGCCGGATAAGTCTGCCAGAACACCGTTTTCATCCAGCTGCTCCAGATAACCGTATTCCAGATTCTGGGTTATATCACAGTCGGTTTCCGCGCCCTCGGCAAGCAGCTTTGCTGCATGGTTGCCGGTGGAGAGATATTCTACCGTTATATCATACTGAGGGAATTCCTCTTTCAGGCGCTGGTTTAAAAATTCAATTCTGTAATCCTCCATGCTGGAATAAATAAGAACCTTTTCTTTCTTCTCGCCGCATGCACTGAGACTTGCAAGCATTGTTAAAGCAAGTGCTATTACAAGAAACTTTTTTAATCTCTTCATAACAGATTTCTCCTTTTGTAATTTCATTTTTAAGATGTTGTTCATTTATTTCTATTTTTATTTAATAAGTGAACATGGCTGTAAAAATAATCAATCAGTGCAAAAAATTTATCTTTTGTTTAGCATACACCTTTTTTTGCGTCTGATTGAACTTATTCTTTTAATGCCATATCATGTTATAGCATTTTTCCTTTATAAAATCAAGTATTTTTTAATGCTGTTTAGTTA
>JAHHRR010000078.1 GCA_020025655.1 Oscillospiraceae bacterium | reverse complement strand
ATGGCCACCTGCACAATGAAGGAAAGCCAGATAGAAAATCTGCTGCTTGCAAAGAATTTTACAGACTGCGTTGTTTACATAGGCAACGATGCCGTGACCGTTGCAGTGCCTGCACCCTCTGAGGGATTGAGCGAAGAGGCAGTAGCACAGATAACAGATGTTATATGCAACGAAACAGAGTACGAGGCCGCACAGCTCAGTATAATCGAAGTCCGCGGCTAAATGAAAACAGCAAACGGCAGCACCGAAATTTACGGTGCTGCCGTTTAACTATTATTTATGATTTTAGTTTCCCGGCGTCTGCTCCTTATGGCAGATTATTTTTGCCTTGCAGTTTTCCCCATCTATATTGCAGATGCCGGTTTTAAGATAATCTTCATTACTTTCATAACGCTCTGTGTATTCATAGCACAGGGATTTTTCAATATAATAGCCCGTATTCTTTTTAAGCTCAGTACATATATAGTCTGTATCTGAGGAATAGCGCAGCTTATTTAAAATATACCCGTTAAAACCGCAGCCGCCTGAATTTCTTTACAGATTTTTTTCTTTCCATGCTCCAAAGCCATGTTATAATATAAATGAAAAGATAAATTTTTAGGACGCTTTGCGGTCCTTATAATATAAAGGAGGGCTTTAATATGAGCATTTTGGGAAATATCCTGTGGTTTATATTCGGCGGTTTGTGGCAAGGGCTTTCATGGACATTTGCAGGCATATTATGGAGCATTACAATAGTGGGCCTTTCTGTGGGACGCCAGTGCTTTAAGCTGGCCTCACTTGCCTTTTTCCCATTTGGAAAAGAAATTGTTTATGCGGGCGGCACCCTTTCTGTAATCGCGAATGTATTCTGGGTTATATTCAGCGGAATACCGCTGGCGCTGTCAGCTGTTGTAAATGGGCTTTTGCTGTGTATCACAATAGTTGGAATTCCCTTCGGCATGCAGTGCTTCAAAATGGCAAAGCTTGCCCTTACGCCTTTCGGCGCAGCAGTAATCCGCACTTTACCTTAATGATGTCTGTACACTGCTCGACGAGCTGAAACTTTCCGGAAATTAAGAAGTTCCTACTATTATAATATATTAAAAAGCAAGCAGGGAGACTTACACATAAAGTGCGGGTCTCCCGATTTTGTTAAATAAGATCCCCCAGTGAGCATAAAGCTCATCGGGGGATATAAGAAGTGGAAAGAATTCAGAATATTTTATTTATGAATTCAATCATTGATTCAGTAACTGCCTGCCTTGCATCAATGGATGCAAAGTTATGGCCACCGTTTTCGGTAGTCAGCAGCTCGGGGGCATTGTAGCAGGCGGCATAGGCCTTAAAGGAGTTTTCATCCACCAGCTTATCATCTGCGGCTCTTGCTATGAAGCAGGGACCCTCATAGCCTTTTGCCTCGGTGTAGGGATCTGGATGAGCTGCCATGCCGTAGTTAAAGCTCATTTTAAAGCACAGGCCCTCTAAATCCACAAAGTCCTTACCGCTTGCAGTAACTGCATCTGCGTTGGGCTTTGCACCGTACCACATTCCGCCGCCGGGGCAGAGGAGCAGAAGTCCCCTGGGCTTAATCTTTGGAGCAGTGGATGCGGCAACATAGCCGCCGAGGCTCTGGCCTGAGAGGAAAAGCTTTTCCTTATCGGCAAAGCTCTGTTGAGCCATCCAGTTAAACATATCCTCTGCATCTTCGTAGAGGCCTGTAAAACTCATATCCTCAAACTCTCCGTCACTCTCTCCGCAGCCGAAGAAGTCAAAGCGCACACAGCCTATTCCTGCCTCCGCAAGACGGCGGGCAATGCGGGTGTTTAGATATTTGTAGCCTGAAACCGAACCTGTAAAGCCATGCAGCAGCAGTACGCAGGGGTGAGCCCCGCGGGAATCGGGCAGTGTGGCAATACCCCTGAGAGTATGGCCCTTTCTGTTTTTCATTGAGACTTGTAGTGTGTTCATTAGATTTCTCCTGTAGTTTCCTCGGCAGCAGCGGCAGCGCGGCGGGCTTTAAGCTCATCCAGCATCTCCTGAGTTTTCTTTTTGCCAAGGGGATAAATAAGTGCCAGCAGCAGTACGGCAACGGCATAACCTACAACATAAATACCGGTGTAGGATTTCCAAAGCTTACCCAGAACTTCTGCGCTCTGGACTGCACCTTCTGCCTGATTGTAGCCGATAACACCCAGAACAGTTGCAGAAAGACTGGCAGAAGCAGCACCTGCGAGCTTACGGAAGAAGGAGTAAGTGGAGTATACAATACCTTCGTTACGCTCGCCTGTACGCAGTTCGTGATAGTCGATAGCATCGTTGACCATTGCCCATACAAGAACCTGCATACCGGAAGCGCCCAAAAAGCAGATACCGTTTACAATGATGAATACCATGGGGTTATGTACAGGGAACAGGAACATGACTGCAAATACAACTGCTGCAAAGCCTGCACCCATGCAGCACCATTCTTTTTTACCGAACTTGTTTGCAAGAGGCTGGGTGATAATAAATGCAATGATTGCCCACAGTGTGCTGAGAGCACCGGCAATAGCACCGAGTTTAACATTTCCGAAGTAATCTTTAAAGAGGTAAGTGTTAAGTCCGTTAACAACGGATGCACCGATCATACCGGCAAGGCTGAAAAGCATAACGCCCACGAGAGCCTTGTTCTTGTAGATTTCCTTTAAAACCTGAGTGTACTTCATCTTTTCGCCCTTGGGGGCAACGGGAACAGTTACGCGCTCCTTGCACCATACGCAGGTAATCTGCAGGCAGAGCAGACCTACCAGAGCGCAGATAGCGGACATCATAAGGAAACGGCCTGCAACAGGCTGGTTATCAACGAAGAGCACCAGAGGTCCGACCATAACGATAACGGTCATGAATATTGTTCCGCCCATGCTGCGGTAACGGCTCAGAGCGGTACGATGCTTGACATCGTCGGTCATAACGCTGGAGAGGGTGCCGAAGGGGACGTTTACGCAGGTATAAATTGCTTCATAAAGAACGTAGCTTATGAACATGTAGGCAAGTCTGAAACCGTAATCCCAGTTGCTTACATTCACAAAACCAAGTACACAAAGCACCGCCATTGGGAACGAGAAGGTTCGTATCCACGGAATAAACTTCTTGCCCTTGGGAGCTTTGCGGCTATCGATGATTGCACCGATAATAGGGTCGTTGACGGCATCCCAGATCTTTGTAATAAAAAGAAGGGTTGCTACATGATAGGGGTTAATCTGGAGAATCAGGATGTAGAATGTTGAAAGGAACATTCCTCGAAACTGCTCTGTACAGCAGCAACCCAGATCGCCGAGAGTATAGCCCAGCTTATCCAGCATGGAAAAAGGGCGTATACCGTTTTCAGTTTTAGTTTTCACTTTGAAATTTCCTCCTTTAATCTTAAATCTTCCCATTTGCTGTCTTAACAGCTTCTCTGATTAAAATTATATTACAAGAAGAAATTATTTATATTCAAAAAAACGTTGAATACTATCAAAAAGTGTTTTATACTATAAGCATATAACATTTATACTATGTATATATAACGTATTTGACGATAAAAGTATTTTATTTTTGCTTTCTTGGGGGGCAGGTGAGATTATGGATTACTCAATTCAGGAGTTCAGCTTTACGGGAACAAGACATCTCAGACTGGTTCCGGGGCTGAACTACGGTCTGCTGTTTACAATAATCGGCATTTCCGACTTTCAGATGAATTCGGAAGTGTACGATATAAGCTCTGAGGAAATACTTATCTGTAAGCCCGGTACCAGCTGCGTTTTAAACTGCCGGGGAAAAAGTACAAGTCTTCTGTGGCTGCTTCTGCCGCCATCGCTTATGGATCAGATTTCCACTGAAAAAACACATATTAGAATCGGCTTTGAGGTTGCACCGTACAGGACTGCCGTTATCCGTCCCGGAAGTAAAAATCTTATGCTTATGAAAAATCTGCTGCGGCAGATGATGAGTATAAAAAAAGAGCGGGACAGCTATTGTGCGGACCTTCTGGAGGAGAGTTCTGTTAAAATGTTTTCTGCCCTTATCCTGAGAAGCTGTGCCTCTCAGGATAAATTTGTGCACCAGAAGGGGAGTACCTTTTCTGTTGATGAGGTATTCAGGTTTATTCACAGCCATATTACAGAGGACCTGAGCCTTGAAAGACTGGAAAAAGAGTTTTACGTCAGCCGAAGTTTCCTTTCAAAGGAGTTTAAACGTGCAACAGGTCAGACGGTACATAAATATATAGTAAAAGTACGGCTGGACATCTGTAAAAAATATCTTGAGCAGGGTTATTCGGCCATTGAGGTACACTGCAAGGCAGGCTTTTGCAGCTATAATCATTTCTTCCGCGCCTTCAAGCAGGAATACGGCCT
>JAHHRR010000077.1 GCA_020025655.1 Oscillospiraceae bacterium | reverse complement strand
CCGTTGATAAGGGAAACAGCAACGGTGTTCTCGCCGATAACAGGCATGGAGTCCTGAATTGCGGAGCTGAGCTGAGTTGCCTTGGTCATGTAGATAATTACATCAACCTTGCCCTCTTTCTCGAAAGCCTCAGAAGCGGTGGTATATGTACGGAAGCCCTGGAGAACTTCGGTAATGTCTTTGTACTCGCCCTCTTCCTGAAGGTGAATAGTAAAGGTCATGCCTTCCTCGCGGACCTTTCTCATGTGCTCTTCATAGCGATCTATGAGGATAATATCAGCTCCGCCCTTGCGAAGATAAGATGCGAAAACACTGCCGGCTGCACCGGAACCATACATTGCAAATTTCATTTAAATTTGACCTCCAAAAATGAATTATTATATAACGTGAGTTAAAATGATTTAACTTTTTACAAGTCAAATCATTTTAACCCTTTGCATGTGAACTTGTGTGAACGAATTATAAGTATCTGATTAACTCAATCAGTTGTCTGCGACAAGATTGCCAACCTTTGCCTCGGTGTTAGCTTCCTTCTGAGCGCCCTTGAGAGCTCTGACTTTAGGAATACCCCATACCAGTACGGGAAGGATAACAGCGAAGATAGCGTAGTAGCCGTCGTAGCCGTAAGCGTACTTGATGATGTTGGACAGACCCAGCAGAGACAGTGCAAAGCAGATGCAGATTACAACGAAGCCGACAACTGCGCTGCGGACTTTCTCGGACTTGATGACATTAGGCATGCAGACACCCTGGAAGCGCTGAACCATGGTGTAAACCAGAGTTACGCAGGTGGAAACGAATGCACAGAACAGGAGAAGGCTGAAGAGAACCAGAATAGTTCTTACGCCGACAAGGTTAAGGATGGTCTGGTTGGGGATACCGAGAGCGTTGGTGAAGCCGGTAACACCAGCAACCTGAAGAGCCTTAAGTACGGGGTACCACTTGGAGAGCATGTAACCGGAAGCTGCAAGAGCGCCGCCGTTCATGACCCAGCCGAGGATTACGGAACGCTTGATGCCCTTCATGCTCAGCTCGTTGGAAGCTGCGATCATGGGAGCGATGGATACGCACTGGAATGCTGCATAAACGATGATGCCGCTCCAGATAGAGCCGAATGCGTTGCTGGTGTATGCAATAGGCTCGATGTTGTTTGCGGTTAAGTACTGAGCGGTAATAGCGTCCATATCAGCGGTAAGACCGGAGAAGATAACGCAGGCAGTAATTGCGAGGATTGCAACGGAAAGGACGGTGGAAGCAGCCATAACAAGTTTGATGCCGAATACGCTGAGAAGAACGAGAACACCGACGATAGCAATATTGCACAGGAACTTTGCTAAGCCGACATACTCAATGCCGAGGAAGTTAGCCATAACTTCGCCTGCACCGGCAACTGCACTTGCAACTGCT
The DNA here is from genome assembly GCA_020025655.1 of Oscillospiraceae bacterium. Taxonomy (GTDB): domain Bacteria; phylum Bacillota; class Clostridia; order Oscillospirales; family Oscillospiraceae; genus Limivicinus. The sequence goes on along the minus strand of JAHHRR010000077.1, from coordinate 3,593 downwards.
GCAAGGATAATTACTATATAGAATATTTCGAACAGGATTTCCATCTTAGGATTGGGATAGAGAGCTGCGAAAGTGTCTTTGTAGTTATCAAAACCCTTGAGCTTTGCAAAGCTCATAACAACATACATAACCATAGCAAGGATACCCATTGCGATGATGGGGAAGATTGCTGCTGTCCAGCCGTACTGTGCAAAGTACTGGATTACCTGGTTACCGGTTGCGAAACCGCCGCCAACGTGTGTGCCAAACCATACAGAAGCCACAGCGAAGGCCGCAGCCCATGAACATTTTGATACATTTTTAGTTTCCATAAATTACATACCCACTTTTTATATTTTTCAGATTTCAGAATTTTTCAAAAAACGCAGGCAGAGAAACGATAAAAGAGCAAAAAAACGAAGTAGTGCATGCTAACTACTTCAGCTTTTTGACGTTTTGCAGGCGAAAAGAGGTTTATGCTATCTGTACATAACACTTAGTGTATTTTTGTGCACTATCACTAATTTCGACTGTTTCTGTCTGATTGCGTTTTTGTTTTTCTATCTTGTATGTTATACGGAATTTTAGCAAATTGCAAGCAAAGTTATAAAATAGACAGTCTATTTTGTAACAATTTAACGAAGGATTATGCTTTGTGCAATACGACGAAGCCTTTTTTCTCAGCGCTTAATTACTCTGTTTTATGTGCAATTTTACTGATGTATCAATGCTTACAGCCATTTCGCACATGTAAAATCATGGTACTTTTTGAGGTATTTTAAGCTTTAATGAGACCTTTCTCTCAAATTCTTTTGGGCATATTTTTTGTTCAAAAAAAGTTCAAAATTCGGCACTTTTTTAACAGTGTTTTATCTGCTCTTCCTTTTTCTGCCTATTCTCTCTGTTCTCTCTTATTTGCCATATTTTTAACACCTTGTTTGCTCCGATTTCTGCGCCCTGCCGTACAAAAAAAGCCCCTTTAAAACGCGAAAAACGGACCCTGCCCTTTCGGTCAAGATCCGTTTATCTTATATCTTTCAGTCTTTATACTGGTTATCGTAGTTATTCTGTATGCAGGAGATGATCTGGGTAAGGACTTTGTTGGTGGGAGTGGGAACACCCAGAGCCTCGCCGTACTCTACTATCTTTCCGTTTAAAACGGAAATTTCAGTCTGACGCTTATTCATAAGCATATCCTGACACATTGAAGGATAATAGTCACCCATGTTGGTCATAACATCCTTAAAGTCTTTTTCCATAAACTCGTCTGCATCTATGTCAACGCCTCTTGCACGGGCAACGGCAGCAGTCTCATGGATTGCCTGACTGAAGAGCTGGTATCCGAACTCATCCTCTGCAACAAAGCGGATTTTAAGTCTGAGAGCGGCGCAGACTGCGTTCTCTGCGGAATTTATTATAACCTTTTTCCATACATAATAATATATATCGTCTTTGCGCCAGTAGGCCTCGCATCCGCCGGCTCTGAAGCACTTCTCCATAAATTCACATGCTCTGTCGGAAAGCTCGGAACGGGCAATACCGCCGAAATTCATCTGTACGCCGCCTGCGGGAGTGGAAACACACTCGCCGGGGCCGGTAAGTGCAGTTCCGATTACTCCGGAACCTATTACACAGCGCTGGGCAGGGAACTTTTTCATCAGCTCATCATCATTTCCCAGACCGTTTATCAGAGACACAAGCACAGTCTCAGGGCCAATGCAGGGTCTTGCGTTCTCAATGGCCTGCTCCAGCTGGGTTGCCTTGGTCATAAAAATTACTATATCAACAACACCGCAGTCGGCTGCATCTGTATAGGTTTCAAAGCCTGTAAGCTGCTTTGTAACATCCTTATACTCACCATTTTCATTTTTGGCATGAATGGTAAACTTCATGCCGTCTCTGCGAACCTTGTCCATATGCTCCTTATATCTGTCTATAAGAGCAATCTCGGCTCCGCCGCTGCGAAGGTATGAGGCAAAAACACTGCCTGCGGCTCCGGAGCCGTACATAGCTATTTTCATTTTTTAACTCTCCTTGTTTTTAATTTTTTACGTATTAAGGTATCAAGCCCGCCTCAAGTTTCAGCATTTAGCTTCATTTATTATATTATAAGGCGGTGTTTATTAGTGTATAAATTATACAGCTTTTTAAATCTGTGTCAACAATTGCCAAAACTTTGGCTTTTCTTCCGGAAAAGCTTTTCCCTCCCCTGCCAAAGAAAAAAAGACCCGATTTCAAATGAAATCAGGTCTTTTCTGTCAGTCATTGTAAATTGCACGGCTCTTTTCAATAGGCTTTGTGAGCCACTTTCCGCGGAAGTAGATAATTGAGAAGAAAATAAGTGCCAGCATCCAGCTCACGGGATATGCCATGGCAAGGGTAAACAGGGTGTGCCAGTGAGAAACGATAAGTTTTACCCACAGCACTCTGAATACGCATACACACAGTATATTTACTACTGTCGGTACGATTGTATATCCGGTACCGCGCATTGCGCCGGAGAATACTTCCACCGGGCAGAAGGTAATATTAAAGGGAATAATCATCAGCATAACGCTCGCGCCGATTGCAATAACATTTCTGTCGGTAGTATAGATGCCCAGAATAGGTTCGCGGAACAGCAGAATAATGCTGCTTGTAAGCACAACTGCCACCGCATTCATGCCGATACAGGTCCATACACTGCGGCGGATACGGTCATACTTCTGTGCGCCGTAGTTCTGGCCTACAAATGTTGTGGCTGCAACAGAGAAGGAGTTTAGTATCATCCAGCTGAGAGCATCGGTTTTCTGGTATGAAGTCCATGCGGCAATGGTTGCCTCACCGAAGGAGTTGACGCTGGACTGAATAAGCAGGTTTGAAAGGTCAAAGGTTATAAACTGCAATCCGCCGGGAATACCGATTGTGAGGACTCGGCGCATAAGTCTGCCGTGGATTTTAAGCTGTTTTAATCTCAGTTTTGTCTCATCAGGCTGCTTCATCATGGTGATAACGACCAGAATTGCGCTGACACACTGGGAAAGCACAGTTGCAACGGCTGCACCTGCAATGCCCATTTTAAACCACACAACGCACACAATATCCATAACAATATTTACAACACAAGCAATTATAAGGAATATTGTAGGGCGGGTGGAATCTCCAAGTGCTCGCAGTATGCTGGCTCCCATATTATAAACCATGAAGGCAATAGAGCCGGAAAAATAGATATGAATATAAAGTACCGCCTCGTTATAGCAGCTTTCAGGAACCTTTGTCATGCGGAGAATCCACGGGCCTGCAAAAATGCCTATAAAGCTAATTATAACTCCAAGCACCAGAGACAGAGCCATTCCGGTGTGTATAGAGCGTGAAACGCCTTCTTTGTCCCGGGCGCCGTAGGTCTGGGAAACTATGACGGTAATACCGGTGCTAAGGCCCATAAAGAAGCCGCTCACCAGATTTATAAGGGCAGATGTGGCACCAACAGCCGCCAGTGCCTGAGTGCCTACCGCACGACCTACTATTATAGTATCAACAGTATTGTACATCTGCTGGAAGAAAGTACCCAGCAGAATAGGAAAGAAGAATGAAAGAAGCTGCTTCCAGATCACACCCTCGGTGATATTCTGGCA
>JAHHRR010000076.1 GCA_020025655.1 Oscillospiraceae bacterium | reverse complement strand
TCTTGCGGTTTTTGTCTGTCATAAAGCTAGTAGAAATGATATTATTTTGGTAATATTTGAAATATAAATTATATTTACGTTTAATAAACAAAAAGGAGATTGATTATGGGCAGACTTGACAACAAAATCTGTGTGGTTACCGGTGCAGCATCCGGCATCGGAGCAAAAACCGCCGAGTTATTCTGCGCTGAGGGTGCAAAAGTAGCTATGCTCGACATAAAGTTAGAGTCACTGGAAAAACAGGCAGCTAAAATCCGTAAAGCCGGCGGCGAAGTCAGCGTATTTGAGGCCGATATTTCCAACTCTCAGCAGTGCGCAGAAGTCGTTGATAAAATAATGGAGATTTATGGCAGAATAGATGTTCTTGCCAATATTGCAGGTATCCTCGATATGGGAATGCGGCCCGTTGATGCTTTTCTTGATTCCGATCTTGAAAAGGTTATCAATGTAAACCTTAAAGGCACAATGTATCTTACCCGTGCCGTAACACAGGTTTTTGAAAAGCAGGGAACAGGTAATGTAGTGATGCTCGCCTCTGTTGCTGGTGTAACCGGTAACGGCAGCGCTGCTTATGCTGCATCAAAGGGCGCTATTGTTGCTCTCACGAAGAATATTGCTCTTCGTTTCGCCAACCGCCAGCCCTTAATCCGTGCAAACTGCGTCTGCCCGGGCACAGTATGGACCCCGATGACCAAAAAGGCTTCCGGCGCAAAGACAGATTACTGCAAGGAAGCAAACGAGCTTTACGACAGCATTCAGGCTCACACCTCTCTCAAGGGCGGCATCTGCCAGCCTGTTGATGTTGCAAATGCACTGCTGTTCCTTGCATCCGACGAATCCCGCTGCATGACAGGTCAGGTTATAACACTTGACTGCGGCGCAAATCTGTAAGTTAATTTTGCAAAATACATAACATAATCAAAGAAAGGACATTACCATGAAAAAATTAGAAGGCAAAATAGCAATAGTTACCGCTTCCACAAGAGGAATCGGATACTGCACTGTTGAAGCTCTGGCAAAAGAAGGCGCTCTTGTTTACATGGCATGCCGCAATCTTGAGGTCGGTAAGCAGAAAGCTGAGGCTTTGAACGCTCAGGGCTACAACGTAAAGACTGTTTACTTTGAAGCTTACGATAAAGAAAGCATTGCTGCCATGATCGATACCGTTATCGAAGAGGAAGGCAGAATAGACATTCTTGTAAATAACTTCGGCGGTACAAACCCCGTTGATGATAAGGACTTCCTGTCAACCGACTATTCTGTATTTGCAAAATATGCAGACGCACACCTGTCCTCTGTATTCATCGCCAGCCAGAGAGCTATTAACAAGGCAATGAAGAAGCAGAAGTCCGGTATTATTATAAATATCGGTTCTGTTGCAGGTATGATTCCCGATACAAGCCAGGTCGCATACGGTACCTCCAAGGCTGCTATTCTTCACCTCACAAAGATGATTGCAATTCATTCTGCAAAATACAACATCGCCTGTAACGCTGTCTGCCCCGGCATGACCGCAACTGAGGCTGTTATGAATAACCTTACTCCCACTTTCCAGGAGTTCTTCTTAAAGCATACTCCCATTCACCGCATGGCAACACCTGAGGAAATTGCTGATGCTGTTGTTTACTTCGCAGAAGCTCCCTACACCACCTGCCAGGTTCTCGCCGTACACGGCGGCTTCGGTTCCGCATCACCTATCTACGGTGATATGGTCAACATGAAGAACAAGCGTTAAATTAAATTCTAAGCCCTTCAGTATTTCTGAGGCTGATTGAGGAGCATTTTACTTCTGAAAAAAAGCCGGCTGTGCAATTGCACAGCCGGCTTTTTCCGTTTAAATTTCAAAGCATATTTTGCAAAAAGCATAACACCCCGAAACCCGTTAAAGATTTCCTTTAAGTGTTCTGCTTTATGCTTAAAAATGTAATACTTAGAGAAGGCCGTTATTCTGTTCTGAGGGCTTCTACGGGATCTTTCTTTGCTGCAAGTTTTGAGGGAATGAGTCCCGCAAGCAGGGTAAGAAGCACGCTTATAACCACAAGTATAAGACCGCCAAGCCAGGGCAGGCTTGAATTTATGGTGTCTATACCGGAAAGCTCATGTATAATATGGTTAATCGGCATATTCAGCAGCATTGTAGCGCCTATACCGATAAGTCCCGCCGTAAGTCCCACTATAAATGTCTCAGCATTAAAGACCCTCGATACATCCTTCTTGGATGCGCCGATTGCACGCAGGATACCGATTTCCTTTGTTCTTTCAAGAACGCTGATGTATGTGATAATACCTATCATAATAGAAGAGACAATAAGCGAAATTGCCACAAAAGCTATAAGCACATAGCTTATAACATTTATAATAGTAGTAATGGAGCTCATAAGCACTGCAACCATGTCTGTATAGGTTATTTTATCTTCATCCTCGACGCCTTCATTATAATGTTCAATTGCCGCCGAGATCATATCCTTATCGTAGAATGTGGAAGCGTAAAGATTTATAGTGCTGGGACTGTCAAGATCTACATACCCCAGCGCTTTAAGACTGTCTTTAAGAGTGCCGGTTGAAAAGGCTCTTGGCATAGAGTTGTCATACAGCCAGAGATAATCCTCATCTTCAAGAACCAGAAGTCGGAAATTCTCTGCAAGTTCAGCGTCAGGGAGCTGGGAATAAATCGCCGACATCTGAATTCCGTACTGTTTTATAACCTCATCCTCTGCCATTTTTGACATATATTCAAAGAGGGTTTCATCATCCATTTTGTCAAGCATGGAGGAGTATTCCGGATAGTAGTCGAGAACCATCTTTTCTATATCGGCACGTGTCATATTATCCATTTGTTCGCCGACAGTTTCCTCAATAAAGCTGTCCTCAGGTCTGGACATATAGCTTATGTAGAGTTCTGAAAGCTGCTCATCATCTGCATTTGCAATGTAGTTCTTTGCAGCATTTATTTTCTCTTCCTGCTCGTTTTTCTTATCAATAAAGGGCAGATCGCAGAAAACATCCTTTTCGGGATTGTCAAGCTGCTTTCTGACCATTTCTTTTTTAGCGCTTTCTGCCATAATATGCTCAACAAACTCATGGGTGTAGCCGATGGCGCCGGTCATCATTCCAGATGCAGCATCTTCATTCAGCCTGATAACGCCGACAATTTTCACCGGCATACCATTGTTATACAGGGTTTTAAGGCCCAGCTCTTCATCTGAAAGCTTAATATATTCGCCGCTTTCCTCATCGTAGGAGTATTCGTCGGCGGGGTAAATGTAACGGAAACTTATATTGCAGATATCCTCATAGCTCCAGCTTTCCGTCTCGGCATGAACCTGCTGCTGATCAATCATTTTTTCCATGTCCTCAGTAACATTGTCCATAGATTTAAGACCGAGGGTGTAGAGCATCATATCTGAAATTTCATTGTTCTTATCTACAACCAGAATAACTTCGTCGTATTTTTCCGGCCAGTGTCCGTATAAAAGCTCATACTGCTGCTTTAAAAGAGGGTGAATGTTTTCGCCGTTTTCACCCGGCAGCATTTCCTGCCAGACATTGGCTACTGCGTAATACTGCCCGTAGGTATCAAAGAATTTACTGTAATCACCGCCGTAAATGGTGCTCATAGCGTTTTGAAGCATTTCGACCACGTCGGTTTTTACAATATTGCCCTCTTTGTCTTTTGCGTACAGATTCATGTCCATATCATATGAATACTGTACTGTACTTAGATACGGAGCAATCTCGCTGTTATCGTCCTCAACGTACAATCTGAATTTTTCAAGATTGTTTTTCTGGGTTTCGGTGGAAACCATAGAGTTCATCATGTCGTACATAATCGTACTGGAGTAAACAGCATCTTTTTCGTGTTTATTTTCCATGTTGTCCGCATGAATGCCCATAAGCGAGGTCATCATGCCTGCCATATCAACGCTTTCGGCCTGAATTGTAATAGGATAGCTTGAAAGAGTGTCCTCCTGAACATCATCTATATAGTTCTGGATTCCGTTTGACAGAGACATAATGAGCGCTATACCTATAATACCGATGCTTCCCGCAAAAGCTGTAAGCAGGGTACGGGCCTTTTTGGTAAGCAGGTTATTGGTAGAAAGTGAAAGCGCAGTTAAAAAGCTCATAGAAGGCTTTTTTGCCTTTTTAGCAGGCACAGCAGCTTCATCCGCCGAGGAATAAGGCATACTGTCGTCCACAATTACGCCGTCCTTGAGTCTGATGATTCTGCCGGCATAGGCAGTTGCAAGCTCAGGGTTATGGGTGACCATTATAATAAGCTTATCTTTGGAAATTTCTTTCAGAATCTCCATTATCTGAACCGAGGTTTCAGAGTCCAGCGCACCGGTAGGCTCATCTGCAAGCAGAATATCGGGATCGTTAACAAGGGCTCTTGCTATTGCAACTCTCTGCATCTGACCGCCGGACATCTGGTTTGGCTTTTTATTGAGCTGATCGGCAAGACCGACTTTTTTCAGAGCCTCCACCGCTTTTTTACGTCTTTCTGCCGGTGCGACGCCGGACAGTGTCATTGCAAGCTCAACATTTGAAAGAACAGTCTGGTGGGGGATAAGATTATATGACTGAAAAACAAAGCCTATGGAATGATTGCGGTAATTGTCCCAGTCCTCGTCCTTAAAGCTCTTGGTAGACCTGCCGTTTATAACAAGATCGCCCGATGTATAGTGGTCGAGTCCGCCAATTATGTTTAATAGTGTAGTTTTACCGCATCCTGAGTGACCGAGAATTGCAACAAATTCACTTTCACGAAATTCCAGATTTACGCCTTTGAGGGCCTGCACCTCAGAATCTCCCGAGAGATAATTCTTCTTTATGTCTTTTAGTTTGAGCATTGTTACCCTTTCTAAGCCAATAATTGATTGACATATAGTTAAACTTGATGTAATATTAAAAAGCTGTACATATGCTCCCGTAGCTCAGCAGGATAGAGCGTCCGCCTCCTAAGCGGAAGGTCGCGCGTTCGAATCGCGCCGGGAGTGCCAGCATCTGCCGCAAATTCTAAAATGAATTTGCGGCTTTTTTATAATACCACCATTATAACGCCTGAACATTAACCTTTTTTTAATTATTCAATGCTCAGCTATAATAACACAGTCTTTTTTAA
>JAHHRR010000075.1 GCA_020025655.1 Oscillospiraceae bacterium | reverse complement strand
AGGCGCATTGCCCCAGCGGTTTTTCTTGTATTCTTCGGCTACATAAAATGCCACGGCTGTATGAGGGTCGCAGAGATATGCTCTTTCATGCCAGACTTTATTTATGGTTTTTGCGGTTTCATCTTCGTTGCAGCAATAGCCTTCAATGCTCTCCTGAACATTCAGGAGAGTGTCCAGATCAAGACGGAAGGTTCCCCATGCGGAGAGAGAATCCATGGCGGATTTGACATACTCGCTGTTTCCCTCGGCTGCGTAATACAAAAGTCTTTCGAGATTGGAAGAAACCAGAATATCCATTGAGGGAGAGCTTGTTTTTATAAATCTTCGGTTCCTGTCATAAACGCCTGTGCGGATAAAGTCAGTGAGAACCTTGTTTGCATTTGACGCACACACCAGTGTTCCTACGGGCAGACCCATGAGTTTTGCGTAATATCCTGCCAGAATATCACCGAAGTTGCCGGTGGGAACAACGAAGTCTACTTCATCGCCGATTGCAATTCTGCCCTTTTTTATAAGGGCTGCATAGGCTATAAAATAATAAACTATCTGAGGAGCGAGTCTGCCGATATTGATTGAATTTGCAGAGGAAAGACGGATGCCTTTACCGTTAAGGAGTTCTTTTGAATTGATTTCCGCAAAAGCCTCTTTCACGCCTCTCTGGCAGTCGTCAAAATTGCCTTTCACGGCGCAGACTTTAACATTTTTGCCGCTCTGGCTTACCATCTGTGCCTTCTGAACAGGAGAGACACCGTCGGAGGGATAGAAAACAATTATTCCTGTACCGTCTACATCGTGGAAGCCTTCAAGTGCGGCCTTGCCTGTATCGCCGGAGGTTGCGGTAAGAATCACTATTTTATCGTCAATATGCTCCTGCTCTCTTGCGGAGGTGATGAGCTGCGGAAGCATTGAAAGGGCTACGTCCTTAAATGCACAGGTGGGGCCGTGAAACAGCTCCAGTACATAATCCTCGCCTGCGTCCACAAGCGGAGTAAGCTCGGGTGCGGAGAACTTGCCGTCATATGCTTTCTTTACAAGACTGTCCATACCTTCAAAATCGGGGAGGGTATGCTTTAATATCATTGCTGCCATATCGAGCGGTTCAAGCTCCAGACAATGTCTCCAGTCAAATTCTCTCGTTCCAAGCTCGGGGTCTATATATAATCCGCCGTCAGGAGCGATACCCTGTAAAACGGCGTTTCTGCTGTCGGCTGTGATGCTGCTTCGGGTGCTTTTGTAGTTCATTGTATTTTCCTCCTTACTCTACTGCTAAAATTCTGGGATTCTCAGCACCGGAGATTTTTCCGATTTCATCGATAAGCTCTTTTACAGAGCCGTGCATGGAGCTTATATCCAAGGTTATTGTAACACTTGCCATGGTGTGAATGGGCGGGCTTTGAGTAATAGCAAAAACACTTGCGCCTGCGGCTGAGATTTTAGTAAGCAGCGAACTCAGAACGCCGGTCTCGTGTGCAAGCATTACGGAAATAACTGCTTTTCTGCCCTGACTTAAATCCGAAGGCTCGTATATAAAATCCTTGTATTTGTAATAGGTGCTTCTGGATATACCCACCTGCTTTACTGCCTGACTTACCTCCTTAATCCTTCCGCTTTCCATTAAATGACGTACTTCAAGTACCTTTTCGTAATATTCAGGCAATATGCTTTTGTGGATGATAAGATAATTGTCAAGCATTGGTAAATCCCCCTAAATAACTAATTCACTAAATTAACACTTGTAATTCGCCTTGCCTTATGATACACTGTCTCCAGACAAAAAACAAGTGTCTTTTTACGACGGACACTAAAAATGGAGGTTTTTTTATGAAGGTTGCAGTATTGGGCTTCGGCACTGTTGGCGTCGGAGTATTTGAGATGCTTAAAAATGCAGAGGGTATGGAGCAGGGAACAGTTCTTGTCCGACCCGGAAAAAATGATACAGCCTTTAAACGAACATCCATTGAAGAGATAGTGAACGATCCTGAGATAGACGCAGTCGCAGAGGTTATGGGCGGCATTGAGCCTGCGTTCAGCTATGCCGCAGCTGCATTAAGAGCGGGAAAACATTTTGTAACTTCAAATAAGGCACTGGTTGCCGCAAAGGGAATTGAGCTTTCAAAAATTGCCTATGAAAATAATGTGGGCTTTCTTTTTAGTGCTGCCTGCGGCGGTGCAGTTCCTTATCTGCACAATCTGTCGATAGCAAGAGAGAGCGATGAAATAATTTCGCTGAGCGGCATTTTAAACGGCACTACGAATTATATGCTGGATTCCATGCAGAGACTTGGCCTTGAATATGAAGATGCTCTCAGAGACGCTCAGAGGCTCGGATACGCAGAGGCAGACCCCACTGCTGATGTATCAGGCATGGATGCACTGAGAAAGATTATGCTGGCCTGTGCGGTTTCTTACGATATGCTCCCTGCGGAGGGGCTCTTAAACGAGGGAATTGAAAATATAAGTTCTCAGGATGTTAAGCATTTTATGTCTAAAGGATATACCTGCCGCCTTATGGTTAACGGCGGTAAAACTGAAAACGGCGGTGTTTACGCCTATGTAGAGCCTGTTCTGTTCCCGGAAGGTGCTCCTGAGTGCTCTGTGCTTCAAAACTTCAACATGGCCTGCTATGAAGGCAGAAACTCCGGCAGAATTTCACTTATGGGACAGGGCGCAGGCAGATATCCTACTGCATCTGCTGTTCTGCGTGATTTAAGCGGAATCGCTTCCGGCAGAATGTATATGCTCAGAAAAGAATGCAGAGCCGTGAAGGCCGAAAACGATAAATACTTCCATCGGTATTATATCAGACTTCCGGAAAAAATGTCAGCCTGCGTTGCAGCTGAATCAGTTGAAACCGAAAACGGCATTGCAAGAATTATTACAAAGTCCATGTCAGTGCTTGAAATGCATGAGACAGTTAAAAAGATCAGAGAGGACGGCGGAGAGGTATTCTTTGCCGCAATAGGGGAGTAAGAATGCTTAAAGTTGCAAAGTTCGGCGGTTCCTCGGTTGCAGGTGCCGAACAGTTTAAAAAGGTTAAAAAAATTATAGACAGCGACAGTTCAAGACGTCTTGTTGTTGTGTCGGCAGCAGGCAAGAGAAACAAGGATGACCACAAAATGACGGATCTTCTGTATCTGTGCCATGCACACCTTGAATACGGTGTCAGCTGTGATGAAATAATGGATTCCATCGAAAGCCGCTTTGTGGAAATAAAAGAGGATTTAAACCTTGAATACGATGTGAAGCGTGATTTTGATGCACTCCGTGCACGGCTCAACAGGGATATGAGCGTAGATGAGCTTGTATCAAGAGGCGAATATTTTACCGCAAGACTTATGGCGGAGTTTCTGGGCTTCACCTTTGTTGATGCGGCTGACTGCTTCTTCTTCGGAATTGACGGTCAGATCGATCGGGATAAAACAGATGCAGCCATAAAAGAAGCCCTCGAAAAGTATGGGAAAATAGTAATCCCCGGCTTTTACGGCAGTCTTGCCGGCGGCAGAATTAAAATAATGAGCAGAGGCGGAAGCGATATAAGCGGAGCCATTGCCTCGGCGGCAGTTGATGCAGATGTTTATGAAAACTGGACAGATGTTTCAGGCATCCTTATGGCAGACCCCAGAATTGTGGATAAGCCGAAATCAATTTCAAAATTAACCTATGCAGAGCTCAGAGAACTGGCTTTTATGGGCGCATCCGTACTCCATGAAGAGTCGATAATGCCCGTAAAAGAGCGGGGAATTGCACTGAATATCAGAAATACAAATGATCCGGAGCATCCCGGTACAATGATCGTTGAAAGTGTTGATGAAAATGCAGGCGCAGACAGACCTATTACCGGTATTGCAGGCAGAAAGAATTTCAGTGTAATAACTGTTAATAAGAGAAATATAAATGTCAGCGTGACTTTAAGACAGGTACTCGATATATTTGATAAATATAAGGTGCCGGTTGAGCATATAGATTTAGGGCTGGATTCCTTTGCAATAGTCGCATCAACTACTGCAATGGGGGATGCGGTTTACGATATAGCGGCAGATATTAAAAAAACCTGCCGTCCGGACAGGGTTTATATGCAGGAGGGGCTTGCACTTGTGGCTGCGGTAGGACGTAAAATGACGTTCCGCCCGGGTACATCGGGCAGACTTTTTAAGGCTCTCGGCGATAACGGTGTAAATATACGCATAATCGCTCAGGGCGCAGATGAACTTTCTATCATGGTAGGCGTTGAAAACGCTCAGTTTGAAACAGCAATCAAAGTCCTTTATGAAGGCTTTGCGGGATAAATTCAGGAGGATTAAAAAATGAAAAATTACAATATAGCTATACTTGGTGCAACCGGTGCAGTAGGCAGAGAAATGCTGAAGGTTCTGGAGGAATATAATATTCCCGTGGGAAAACTTCTTCCTCTTGCCAGCGCAAAATCTGCCGGCGGTTTTGTTAAATTCAGAGGTCAGGATGTTCTTATCGAGGAAGCTGCGGAAAGCAGCTTCGAAGGTATGGATTTTGTGCTTGGCGCCGTTAAAAACGGTATGAGCAAGAAGTTTGCCCCCGCTATTGTTAAAAGCGGTGCTGTATATATTGATAACAGCTCTGCTTTCAGAATGGACCCTGAGGTTCCTCTGGTAGTACCTGAGATTAACGGTGAAGATGCATTTAATAACAAGGGCATTATTGCAAATCCCAACTGCTCATCCACAATAAGCTTCATGGCACTTGCCGGAATTGCAAAGCTTTCACCGATCAAGTCCATAGTTGCCTGCACCTATCAGGCTGTATCCGGAGCGGGACAGGGCGGCCTTGTGGAGCTGGAGAGTCAGCTCAAGGATATTGCAGAGGGTAAAAAGCCTGAATGCAAGGTTTTCCCCACTCAGATTGCAATGAATGTTATTCCCTGCATAGGAGATTATCTTCCCAATCTCTACACCGATGAGGAAATGAAAATGCAGAACGAGGGCAGAAGAGTCCTCCACAATCCTGACCTTAAAGTCAGCTGCACCTGCGTAAGAGTCCCTGTTATGCGCTCACATTCAATTTCACTCACTGTCCGTACCGAACGGAAAATTTCCGTTGAGGAGGCAAAAGAGGCTGTGAGAAATTATCCCGGTGTAAAGCTTATTGAGGATTACGAGGGCAGAAACTATCCTACCCCGCTTGATACCGGAAATCAGGATCTTGTATGGGTGGGCAGAATCCGTGAAGATCTCACCGATGAAAACGGACTTTGTCTCTGGTGCTGCGGTGACCAGATCAGAAAAGGCGCAGCTGCAAATGCAGTTCAGATTCTAAAGCTCTTTATAGAAAAATAAAAAAACAGGCTGAGC
>JAHHRR010000074.1 GCA_020025655.1 Oscillospiraceae bacterium | reverse complement strand
GTTTAACCCCGACGGTACCGTTAAAGCTTAAATCTTAAATAATAAAACCCGGAAGCATCTGCTTCCGGGTTTATCTTTTATTCTTAAAAAATTCTCTTAAAACCGAGGCACACTCATCCTTTAAAACGCCGCTGTATACCTTAGGCCTGTGACCGTAGTTTTCATAGAATAAATCTATTACACTGCCGCAGGAGCCGGAGTTCGCTTCACGGGCGCCGAACACAAGCGTGGGAATTCGGGAGTTTATAATGGCACCTGTACACATCGGACAAGGCTCAAGTGTCACATACATGGTACATTCAGAGAGACGCCAGTCACCGAGAAGCTTTGATGCTTCCCTTATGGCTTCAATCTCTGCGTGAGCAGTTGCATCTGAACATTCCTCACGACGGTTCCGGCCTCTGCCTATAATCTCGCCGTCCTTATTTACAATGACACAGCCAACCGGTACATCCCCGTGCCCAGCGGCCTGCTTTGCAAGCTCTAATGCCTCACGCATATATTTTTCCTGCATGATTTCTCCTTATTAAAAAAGCCGCCCCGGCACGCCGGGGCGGCTAAGTCGATTATATGTAGTTAATTATGCAAGAGCTGCGGTGATGATAGCCATCTGGTAAACTTCCTCTGCGTCGCAGCCACGGCTCAGGTCGTTGATAGGAGCATTCAGACCCTGCAGAACAGGACCGTATGCAGCATAACCGCCCAGACGCTGAGCAATTTTGTAGCCGATGTTACCGGACTGAATTTCGGGGAAGATAAAGGTGTTTGCATAGCCTGCAACCTTGCTGCCGGGGAACTTCTTCTGACCGACAACAGGGGAGACAGCTGCATCAAACTGCATCTCACCGTCGATTGCCAGATCGGGAGCCATCTGCTTTGCAATCTCAGTTGCGTTTCTGACAAGGTCAACACCTGCGCCCTTGCCGGAACCCTTGGTGGAGTAGGAAAGCATTGCAACTTTAGGATCAAGACCGAAGATCTTTGCGGTGTTTGCAGTGCCGATAGCAGTTTCAGCAAGCTGAGCTGCTGCGGAAAGCTTAACATTACCGTCTTTATCCAGCTTGTCCTCATAGGAAATGTTAATAGCGCAGTCGCCCATTACCAGCATCTTGCCTTCTGCATTGACCATAACGAAGCAGGAGGAAACAAGGTTTGCACCGGGCTTGGTCTTGATGAGCTGAAGTGCGGGACGAACAGTATCAGCGGTGGTGTAGGTTGCGCCGCCCAGAAGAGCATCAGCATAGCCGAGCTTGACGAGCATGGTGCCGAAGTAGTTGCTGGCCATGAGAGCGCTGCGGCACTCGTCAGCAGTCATTTTGCCCTTGCGGAGCTCAACCATCTTTTCGACCATCTCATCCATTTTGTCGGAGGTGGCAGGATCAAGAATCTCCAGACCTTCGATGTCAAAGTTGCCCTTAGCAGCTTCTGCCTTGACGGCATCTACATTACCTACCAGAATAGGAGTGAGGAAGCCATCCTTTTTCAGTCTGGCTGCAGCTTCCAGAATACGGGCGTCCTGGCCCTCAGGGAAGACTATTTTACGGTGATTTGCTTTGAGGACTTCAACAAGATTCTCAAACATATAAAAATACCTCCAAAATAATTGGTTTTATGATTAACATATACACTTTACCACTTGCAGTGAAATTTTTCAAGAAGTTATGACATTTTGTATTTACAAAAGTGCATCCGACAGCTATAATACACCCTGTTATCAAAAATTTTTGGAGAGATATATGGACAGAAATTTTCCGGAGACTCTTTCAGCGCTGCGGCGTGAGAGAAATATCAGCCAGAGGCGGGCAGCCTCGGAACTGGGAATAAGTCAGGCACTTTTGAGCCATTATGAAAACGGTGCAAGAGAGCCGGGACTTAATTTTGTATGCAGAGCCTGTGACTATTACGGTGTGTCAGCAGACTATATGCTGTGTCGTTCTGACGAACCGTCAGGCGAGAAAATAGGAGCTGCAAAAGCTTTTATAGGCCAGATACGCAATGTTCTTGACAGAGCGGAAGTGGTACTTGACCAAAATAACGGAGTGACAAAATGACAGATCAGAAACATATTCGAAATTTTTCAATTATTGCCCATATCGACCATGGTAAGTCCACCCTCTCAGACCGCCTTATTGAAATGTGCGGTGCGGTGGAACAGCGTATTATGTCCGATCAGATTCTGGATAATATGGAACTTGAAAAAGAACGCGGAATTACCATTAAGGCCAGAGCTGTGGGACTTGAGTATAAAGCCGAAGACGGCGAAAAATATACCCTTAACCTTATAGATACCCCCGGTCATGTTGACTTTAACTACGAAGTAAGCCGTTCCCTTGCTGCCTGCGAGGGCGCTGTGCTGGTAGTAGATGCTTCTCAGGGCGTTGAAGCTCAGACCCTTTCCAATACCTATCTTGCACTTGATAATGACCTCGAAATTCTGCCGGTTGTTAATAAAATAGATCTCCCTGCCGCCGACCCGCACAGAGTCAAGGAGGAGATAGAGGAGATTATCGGTATTCCCGCCATGGATGCACCCGAAATCAGCGCTAAAACCGGTATCAATATACAGGCGGTTCTGGAGGATGTGGTTAAAAATGTCCCCGCACCTACCGGTGACCCCGATGCACCCCTTAAAGCCCTTATCTTCGACAGCCAGTATGATAACTACCGTGGCGTAATCGTATTTATGCGAGTGGTTGACGGTAAAATCAGAAAAGACACCGAGATAAAGCTTATGGCTACCGATGCAAAATACAAAGTGCTTGAGGTAGGTCATCTGCGCCCGATAGGTCTTGAACCCTGCGACGAGCTTTCAGCAGGCGATGTCGGATATTTTACAGCAAGTATAAAAAATGTTGCTGATACTCAGGTGGGTGATACTGTTACTGAGGCTGCACGCCCTGCCGACAAGGCCCTTCCCGGCTACCGTCCCGCAAGACCTATGGTTTACTGCGGTATTTACACCGAGGATGGTTCCAAGTACCCCGATTTACGTGACGCACTTGAAAAGCTCAAGCTCAACGACGCCTCCCTCTCATATGAGCCTGAAAGCTCAGCTGCTCTGGGCTTCGGTTTCCGCTGCGGATTCCTCGGTATGCTCCATATGGAGGTTATACAGGAAAGACTTGAAAGAGAATTCGACCTTGAACTTGTTACTACTCTGCCCTCTGTTATCTACAAGGTCTTAAAGACCGACGGCAAGGAGGTTATGGTTGACAATCCTCACAACTATCCTGATGTTGCATCCATTGCCGAGGCTTACGAACCTTTTGTAAAGGCTTCTATTATTACCCCCAATGATTACGTCGGAAATATTATGCCTCTCTGCCAGGACAGACGTGGAATCTATCAGGGTATGCAGTATCTTGACAGCTCTCTTGTAGAAATGCATTATGAGATGCCCCTTAACGAAATAGTTTACGACTTCTTCGATACCCTGAAAGCCCGCACAAAGGGCTATGCATCTCTGGACTTTGAAATTTCCGACTATAAGGCTTCCGACCTTGTTAAGGTTGACCTTCTTATAAACGGAGATCAGGTAGATGCACTGAGCCTTATTGCCCACAGAGAAAAAGCTTATCCCAGAGCAAGAAAGCTCTGCGAAAAGCTCAAGGAGAATATTCCCAGACAGCTCTTTGAAGTGCCTATTCAGGCGGCTATCGGCGGAAAGGTTATTGCCCGTGAGACAGTCAAGGCTATGCGCAAGGACGTTCTTGCCAAGTGCTACGGCGGTGATATTTCCCGTAAAAAGAAGCTGCTTGAAAAGCAGAAGGAAGGTAAAAAGAAGATGCGTCAGCTGGGAACTGTTCAGATTCCCTCAGAGGCATTCCTTGCAGTCCTTAAACTTGATGAATAAAATAAAATCCCGAAGCTGTACGGCTTCGGGATTTTTTATCGTCTTATATCGGAGGAATATGTTATTATACAAAACAGCAGCGTACAATCTTAAATAAAACTTAAGAAATTACATCCTTTTATCTTAAACAATTTTTTTATATAATACTTAACGAGGTGAAGAGAGTGTACAACGTCTTAATTTGTGATGATGATCCCGATATAGTATCGGCACTTAAAATATATCTTGAATCCGACGGATACAACACCTTCTGCACATATAACGGCAGACAGGCGGTGGAGGCTTTAAGAAAAAATGAGATTCATCTGGTGCTTATGGATATAATGATGCCGGAAATGGACGGTATCAGCGCTATGGTGAAAATAAGGGAAGAAAGCAATGTTCCCGTAATTCTGCTTACGGCAAAGGGCGAGGATACAGATAAAATTCTGGGTCTGAATGTAGGCGCCGACGACTATGTGACAAAGCCCTTTAATCCAGTTGAGCTTCAGGCCAGAGTCCGGTCACAGCTGCGGCGCTATATGCTTCTTGGCGGCGGGCGGCAGAAGGAAAGCAGCGTTCAGATCGGCGGTATCGAGCTTGACGATATAGCAAAAGAAGTCAGCCTCGACGGAGAAAGAGTCAACCTTACTCCCAGAGAATATGAAATTTTGAAATTCCTGATGCAGCATCCCGGAGAGGTATTTTCTCCCGCAGAGATTTACAGAAGGGTATGGAAAGAGGAACCCTACGGCTCGGACAGCGCTGTTGCGGTTCATGTTCGGCATCTGAGAGAAAAACTTGAAATCAATCCGGCCGACCCCAGATATATAAAAGCCGTCTGGGGACAGGGCTACAAAATCGAAAGGGGAAAATGAGATGAAAAAGCTTAAAAGCAGCCTTGGCGCAAAAATCATTGCCATAATACTGCTGTGCGTGACGGGTGTTACAGCAATGCTCTCCGGCGCTCTTGTTATTAATGCCGGTGATAGGGGAGCTTACAGTAAGAGTTTCACGGAATATTACAATGATACCGTTGAAAGGGAAGTACGCCGTGAAATTCAAAAAAAATACAACTATGATGTTAATGAGATATGGTATGAATACGACAACGAAACCAATCAGGACAGTAATTTCCGATATAATGTGTATGAATTGCAGCCCTCGGGCAGAGAGAAGCTTGTACATGAGGGACTGGATAAGGGCGAGGAAACCATATGCAAAACCAGCCTCTACTACATCCATGCAAAATATAAAGACGGCACCGATTACAGAGAGGGACTTTTTGACAACAACTCATATCTCTCAATTATGAGAAATATGAAAGAAAATAAGGAGTTTGAAAATATTCACAGCTTCCGTATTGACGGATATGCGCTGCCGCTTGTTGCAAACGACCGGATGTATCGTGCAGCAATGATCTCAACGCAGGTCTACAATTTACGCTATACAGCTATGATTGCAGCCGGAATTTCCATTGTGGTTTTCATAGCCTTATTCTGCTTCCTGATTTCTTCTGCCGGACATAAAAAGGGAGAAGAGGAAATTTATTTAACTT
>JAHHRR010000073.1 GCA_020025655.1 Oscillospiraceae bacterium | reverse complement strand
CTTTCAAAGGCAAGGTGTCAGCACTGCCGTCCGAAATGTTCTCCTTATTGGCATTGCAGCCGGTCATCAATATACAAATGACAATAATCAGTGCTGTGATTTTTACCGACTTCTTCATCTTGAGGCATCCCCTTTATTTTTAGTTTTCGTGCTTCAGCTTACAGCCGTTAGATGCAGCGAGCAGCTTGATTTATAAATTTATATTATTCTGTTCCGATTCCTTTTTCAATAAATCTTAAGACGATTTAAGTTTCTAAAGCATATTTGAGTGTTTTGAAGAATTTCTCAGCTAAAGCAGGCAGCAAAAATACTGAATATGTTTAATTATTTGCATAAGCAAAAAACCGGAGACTGCGTTTAATGCAGTCTCCGGTTTTTATAAATTAAGCTTTTAGATTGAAAAATCAGTCAAGCATACCCTCGATCATGCCCTTGGAGCGGACACCGACGGAAGTAGCGGTAACCTTACCGTCTTTGAATACCATAAGAGTGGGGATGCTGGAGATACCGAACTGAGCGGCCAGCTGGGGCTGTTCGTCAATATCAACCTTACCTACCTTAATGATGCCTTCCTGCTCCTCTGCAATCTTTGCAACGGTGGGAGCAAGCATCTTGCAGGGGCCGCACCAGGTTGCCCAGAAGTCAACGAGAACGGGCTTATCGGAGTTGAGGACCTCTTCTTTAAAGTTCTGTTCGGTGAGAATAATTTCAGACATGTTATTTATTTCCTTTCTTTTAACTTTTTAATTTTCGGGTAATAACTCGTTTATATAGTTCTGCAGGATATTTTCAGACATGAGCCCTACATGGCTGTCATACAGGGTTCCGTCCGGATTAACAAAAACAGTACGGGGAATGGCGCGGAGGTTATATAATGAAGCTGCGCTCATGTCCTTATCAAAGTATACGGGAATTTGAAGCTCATTATCCTCAAGGAATTTCCTGACTCCCTCTTCGGTCTCTCTGCCGGCGGTAAGATTGACCATCATAAACTCAACTTCGTCGCCGTACTCCTCGTACATTTTCTGGAAAGCGGGCAGCTCTGCTTTGCACGGGCCGCACCATGTTGCCCAGAAATTCACTACAACAGGCTTGCCGATTTTATCTGAAAGCTTAACTTCGTTGCCCTCATCATCATACACTTTGAAGTCAGGTGCAAGCTCGTTATCGCTGTTTTCTGTATTTACGCTTGGCAGATTGCCTGCGTTTTTTGTTAAATTATTATACCATACTGTGGCTACAATTAAAAGTGCAACCAAAGCGACGGCCAAAATAATAGTTAATATTTTTCTGTTCATACATTACTCCTTATGATAAGAGCGCAAGAAGCTTTCCTAAAAGTCCGCAGGCCATCATAACACCAACTACTATAAGGAAAATTCCGCAGACAAGATTGATTACTTTATAGTGCTTTTTAATGAAGTTAAAGGCTGAGTTCAGCTTATCTATAAGTACCGCTGAAAGTATAAAGGGAATTCCGAGTCCCAGTGAATAAGTCAGCAGAAGCATCAGTCCGGTCATTGCGGTTGAAGAACTGGAGGCCAGCATAAGTGCCGAACCGAGGAAAGCGCCGACGCAGGGAGTGAGGCTTATGGAATATATCATTCCGAAGATAAAGGCAGAAAAAGCGCTGTCGATTTTCTTGCCTCCCTGCATTCCCTTGAAGAAGGGAAGATTTATAACTTCAAGATAGCTGAGACCGAAGACAACTACTATTGCACCTGTAATTATATTTACAGCAGTCTGATATTTTGTAAGGAATGAACCCAAGGTTCCGGCGAACAGTCCCAAAAGACTGAATGTGACAGTGAAACCGAGAACGAAACATATAGCTCTTACTAAAACTCTGTGCTTTTTATCTGAGCCTCCGGCAAAATATGAAATGTAAATCGGAAGCATAGGCAGCATACAAGGTGAAATAAAAGAAATTATTCCTTCAAGAAAAGTTATTGCGTATTGCATTGGTTTAGAGCACCTCTCTTTACTGTGGTTATTATAACAATACTTAAATATTTTTACCGTGACGAAGTCACATTATTAAAAGAAAATCACCTGTTGTATAAGCAGGCGATTTTTGAAGGTATTAAATTAGATTTTTAAGTCCTTCCATATCCCTCAGAATTATAACTCCCCTTCTGACTTCCACGAGTCCGTCCTGTACAAAGCGTTTAAGGGTCCGTGCTACAACCTCACGAGCTGAGTTAATATACTGAGCGACCTGTTCATGGGTCATTTTAATCTCTTTAATTCCTGTCCTCTCATACTCTGACAGCAAGAACGATGCAAGTCTGCCTTCAATTTTCAGGAAAAGCAGATTGTCCATGGTTTTCATTGCTGCGGAAAAACGTCTCGTGGCAAGTTCATATGTAAAACAGCGGAAATAAATATTCTGTTGTCGTATTCTCATAACGGTACCGGCATTTATTATAAGAAGCTTTGTATCCTCTTCAGCTGCAATGAAGCTTTCGAAGCTGATTTCTTTAATAACGCATGAGGCAGAAAGGATGCAGCATTCCCCTTTTCCAAGTCTGAAAAGAGTTACTTCCCGGCCTTCATCTGACATCATAAAGGTTCTGAGACTGCCATTTATAACATAAACTAAGCCCAGACATTCGCTTTCAGAGTCAAAAATTGTACTGCCTGATGGATAGGCTCTTTCTACCGCATTCAAACTGAGTTCCAGTTTTTCATCTTCCGTTAGATGAGGCCAGAACTCATAGCTATTCAAATATGTGGATATATCTATCATTGGCTTTTCTCCTTTGCAAAACCTGCACTGTAAGAATATCATTTGATTACATACAAATCAATTCTGAAAAGTAAACTTTTAAAAAATTGCGGCGCTGTTACACGCCGCAATAAGAGTATATCATATTAAGCTCAGACATTCTGAGCCTTGTGCTTTTTGATGGCATTTACATTGCGTAAAATATACATGATGAAAGACAGAATCATCATTGCAACACACGCGAAAATAAGAACCATTGAAACAGTGGAGGGAATGTCATACCACAGCACATGAGTAATCATCATGGTGTAAAGTAGGAAAGTCGTAACTTTACCGTGCCAGTCAGCGCCCATAACACTGCCGGTCTTTTTGATAACAACAAGGCTTGAAACTCCGGTTGCAATCTCTTTAATGGCAATAAGAAGCACAGGCACAATCATAAGCTTAAAACGGGTAAGCAGGCAGATGAGCATTGCAAACTGGGTAAGCTTGTCAGCAACAGGGTCCAAAGCTTTACCGAAATCGCTTACCATATTGAAGTGTCTGGCTATATATCCGTCAGCCATGTCGGTAAGGCCGGAGAGTAAAAGAACTATTGCTGTCATAGGATAATCCTGCTTAAAGCAATAAGCCCATACAAAAACGGGAATCATGCAAATGCGCAGACATGACAGCACATTGGGAATAGTCAGGATTTTATTCTTTTTTTCTTCCATTTTAAAACCTCCGTTTTTACCGGCTACACATCCTCGAGTTAAATATCTCATAGGAAGTATACCATTGCATGGTATTTTTCGCAACTATTTTATGGAAATTTTAACAAAGTACCGGAAATGTCCAAAACAGTTATATTTTTTATAATTTTTAATATATTGAGTTATGCCTCTCTGAAATATAGGATTTAAGCATAGTATTTCTCTCTACCCTCTTTATATATATTACAAGGTATGCTGTAAAAACTAATGCAGAACTTCATATTTAAGAAAAAAGCGTCGGCTGTAACCGACGCATAAAATACGGATAAAATTGTCTTGGGCGCGGTTCGCCATTTTGAACCGCGCCCAAGTAATATGGAATTTAAGCTGTGAGGCCGTTTGCAACTGCATATAATCGTAGGCTTATCCGCCGCTTCGCGACGGCATCGTTTATATGCGCAGCCTATTATTTTTATATTTCACAGTTGGGCTTTCGCCCTTCCGCAATTATTATAATAGCACATCGGGTATTAAAAGTGCTGAAAAAAGCATTAACAACATGTTAAATTTTTATTAAGAGCTCAGATAAACCTGCTGTTTTCTGCTCAAAAGCCTAAAATCCCCGCATAAGCGACTGAGCTAAGCCTTAAATCAGTCGTTGGTGTAGTTATCGAAGTAACCCTGAATAAAGACGATAGGAGTGCCCTTGTCTCCGCTGCCGGAAGTCAGGTCGCAGAGAGAACCGATAAGGTCGGTAAGTCTTCTGGGGGTGGTACCCTGAGAAGCCATGCTGCCCTTAAGGTCGCTGTCTTTCTTTCTGATGCTCTGCTTGATTGCATCCTTCAGCTCATCGCCGGAGAGGTTTGCAAACTCATTATCAGCCAGATACTTAAGCTTCAGCTCATTGGGAGTACCCTCAAGGCCGGAAGTGTAAGCAGGAGAAACAACAGGGTCGGCCAGCTCCCAGATCTTGCCAACGGGATCTTTGAAGGCACCGTCGCCGTATACCATAACCTCAACATGCTTTCCGGTTGCATCAAAGAGACGCTTCTGGATGTCTTCGACAAGGCTCTGGCAGTCTCTGGGGAAGAGCTTAACGCTGGTTTCGGTTGCCTTATTGGTACCAAGCAGACCGTACTTTTCATTATAACCGCTTCCGTTTATGGACTCGTTCATAATGTCGTCAAGGCCCAGAACAAGCTTTCCGCCGTTAGCCAGCAGAGTACGCTTGGTGCGCTCTCTGGTGTGAATATCGCAGCAGATTACGTACTTGGTGTACTTTAAGATTTCTCTGGGGTTGTTTGCAAAGATAATCTCTGCCTCAGCGCCGCTGCTCTCGATCAGATCTCTGTAATACTCAACGTAGTCAACGCCGGTGAAACGGTGCTTTTCATAGCCGAAGAGCTCTCTGTAACGCTCCTCAGTGAGAACATCTCTGTAAGGGTCAACACCCATTTCATCCATCTTATCAACGCTTATCAGGTGGTTGCCCACTTCGTCGGAAGGATAGGAAAGCTGCAGAACAATCTTCTTTGCTCCCTTGGCAATACCTTTAAGACAGATAGAGAAACGGTTACGGCTCATAATGGGAAATACAAGACCCACTGTACCGCCGCCGAACTTTGTTCTGACATCAGCTGCAATGTCATCAACACTTGCATAGTTGCCCTGAGCTCTGGCAACTATTGCCTCAGTCATTGCAACTATATCTCTGTCTCTGATTTCAAAACCATCCTCTTTTGAGGCTTCAAGAATAGAATTCGTTACTATCTCTCTGAGATCGTCACCCTCACGGATAATGGGAGCGCGAACTCCGCGGGAAATTGTTCCAACCATACGGCTCATTAAAAGCACCTCTGTTTCAATTTTTTCGCAAGCTTTACTATACTATAATTCAAACTCAATGTAAAATAAAAAATTTATAAATTTAGAAATTTATTTTAAAATGACTTTGTTAAAGTTCTTTTTACCGCGTTTAACAAGAATACCGGCTCTGAGCTGGTCGGCAGAGT
>JAHHRR010000072.1 GCA_020025655.1 Oscillospiraceae bacterium | reverse complement strand
TCGGAATTTAATACTATTACGCTTCTTCCGTGTATCTGGAGTATGGCAGAGTCGGGAATTTTTGCTATTTCTTTTTTAATATAACTGTTTGCATCAGACATAAGCTTTGCTGCGACATCATCATGCTGTCCTTCAAGAACTGCTATTACACGTGGAACTGTCAGCGTTATTCCGAAAACCGCTTCACCCGAAGGCAGTTCCGCCGTATCCTCATCCGAGGAATACAGCCATCTCTCAGCAAATATATTTCTGGCGTTTTCTACCGCAGCCTGTTGCTGCTGTCTCCGGGCATTCTGAAGCATGATTTCAGTCATCTTTTTAATCACAGTACCCAGCGGTGAAACCTCTTCTGTTTTTCCGGTAATTCCTATAACTCCAACTGTTTCGCCGTCAATAGTAATCGGCAGATTGATTCCCTCTCTCGCACCTCCTATACTATCTGTATCATATACTGCCAGCTTATCCAGTCCGTCCTGAACAAGTTTCCTTGCTCCCTCATGTATTTTCCCTACACGGCTGCTGTCTGTGCTGGCCAGAATTTTACCATCAGGTGCGATTACATTGATATCTTTGCCGATTGCATCCTTCAGTTCGCCTGCAATCTGCTTTGCATTTTCTTCTGATATGGTCAATTTTCCACCCTCTTGTAAATTTTACAATTTTTTTCAGTTTTTTTGTTCCCATTACAAAGATAACTCATTTATACTCAATAAGCAAGAAATAAAATAAATTGCTTCGGCAAGGAGGAATATATTATGAAAATGGTTATCCTTGATGCATATACCGAAAATCCCGGTGATCTCAGTTGGGACAGCCTCAAACAGTTCGGTGAACTCACTATTTACGACCGTACCCCCGATGATGATAATGAAATTATCCGCCGAATAGGTGATGCTGATATTGTTCTTACAAATAAAACTCCTCTTAGAGCCAGGGTCTTTGAAAGCTGCCCTAATCTCAGATATGTTTCCGTTCTGGCTACCGGATATAACGTAGTCGATATTGATAAAGCTCGTGAGCTGGGTATCCCTGTATCAAATGTTCCTGCATACGGCACTGATGCAGTAGCTCAGTTTGCTATCGCACTTCTTCTGGAAGTCTGCCATCATGTAGCCCATCATTCTCAGGCTGTACATGAAGGTAAGTGGGCAGCAAATCCTGACTGGTGCTTCTGGGATTATCCTCTTATCGAACTTGCCGGCAAAACGCTTGGAATTATAGGTTTCGGCCGTATCGGTCAGGCAACTGCCAGAATAGCCAAAGCCTTGGGAATGCGGGTAATTGCGCAGAGCAGAACCCAGCGTGAGGAAGCAAAAGCTCTTGCTGAGTATGTTGACCTCGACACACTTTTTGCCAAGTCTGATGTTATCGCCCTGCACTGCCCTCTGTTCCCTGAAACCGAAGGCATCATAAACAAAGAAAACATCGCAAAAATGAAAGACGGGGTTATTATAATCAATAACAGCCGTGGTCAGCTGGTGGTAGAACAGGATCTCGCCGACGCTCTTAACAGTGGCAAGGTTTATGCCGCCGGACTGGACGTTGTTTCTACTGAGCCTATCAAGAGCGATAATCCTTTGCTTGGCGCTAAGAACTGCCTCATTACCCCGCACATCAGCTGGGCACCCAAAGAAAGCCGCCAGCGCATTATGGATACTACCGCTGAAAACCTGCGCTCATTCATTGAAGGTACGCCTCAGAATGTAATCAACAAGGCTTGATTTCATATAAGGCTATGAAAAAATGTCTGGTCGTATCAGATTCATTTAAAGGAACTCTCTCAAGCAAAGATATATGTAACATTGCAAAGGAGTGCTTCTCCGAGCATTTTCCTGACTGGGAGCTAAGATGTATTCCCGTTGCAGACGGCGGGGAAGGTACTGTTGACTGCTTCATTTCTGCTTTAAACGCAGAGCCGGTGCATTTGGAAGTATCTGGTCCATACGGTGAACCTATTAACACATACTACGCCCGTTTTCAGGATAAAGCTGTAATTGAAATGGCCTCAGCTGCAGGCCTTCCGCTGGTAGGTGAAAACAGGAACCCCGCTCTTGCCGGAACCTTCGGTGTGGGTGAAATGATTGATCATGCCGTCAAATCCGGCTGCAAGGACATTCTGCTCGGTCTGGGCGGAAGTGCCGGTAATGACGGAGGCTGCGGATGTGCAGCCGCTTTGGGCACTGCCTTTTATAATGAAAGCGGTGAAAAATTCATTCCCACAGGCTCTACTCTCTGCAATATTGCGCATATCGACTGTACTGATACAGAAAAGCTGCTGTCCGATATAAAAATCACCGTTATGTCCGATGTTACGAATCCTCTTTACGGTCCTAATGGAGCCGCACATATATTCGCCCCTCAAAAAGGTGCAGATGAGCAAATGGTGGAGGCGCTGGATAACGGTCTTATTCATCTGTCACGCATAATAGAGCGGGATCTCGCTATATCGGTTTCTGATATTCCCGGTGCCGGTGCTGCCGGAGGTATGGGTGCAGGCTGCACAGCTTTTTTAGGCGGAAAGATTTCCTCGGGAATAGATGCTGTATTAAATCTCACCGGCTTTGACGAAGCCCTTAAGGATGCAAGCCTTGTAATTACCGGCGAAGGCAAAATTGACTCACAGAGTATACATGGAAAGGTAATTTCCGGCATATCCCGCAGAACGCAAAAGCAGAATGTACCTCTTATTGTAATTGCCGGATGTATTGACGACAGTGCTGCGCTTGCTTACGAATACGGAATAAAAGCCATGTTCAGCACCAACAGATGCGGTCTGCCGCTTAATGAACTTAGAGATCGTGCCGCATTAGACTACAAATCCACATTGTGTGATGTAATGAATGCGATAAATCTTCTATAATATTTTACACGGGTCAGCAAAATTTAAGCTGACCCGTGTTTATTTGTATATATTATCAGATTTTTAGCAGCTGTCTTTGTACATCTTTTCTAGGCATTTGGCTTTTTGGTATTCTTTTCTATTTTATTTGCTGAAAATTTCCCTGACATGACAAAATAATTGACAAAGTATTTAGAGGGTAATAAAATATTTGAGATACCTAAGCTTATAAAATGAAAGCGAGGAAAAATATGAACACAGCAACTGAAGTTTTCGGCTCAATGGTTTTTAGTGACTCCGTTATGAGAGCCAGACTGCCTAAAGATGTATTTCAGCAGGTACAGCGCTCCATAAAAGACGGCAAACGTCTGGACAGCTCCGCTGCAAGTGTTGTGGCTAACGCCATGAAGGACTGGGCTATTGAAAAGGGTGCAACCCATTTCAGCCATTGGTTCCAGCCTATGACCGGTATTACCGCTGAAAAGCATGACAGCTTCATTTCACCTGTTGAGGGTGGACGGGTTATCATGGAATTTTCCGGTAAGGAGCTTATTCAGGGTGAGCCTGATGCTTCAAGTTTTCCCTCCGGCGGTCTGCGTGCAAGTTTTGAGGCAAGAGGCTACACAGCCTGGGACCCCACTTCCTACGCTTTCATCAAGGATAACGTACTTTGCATTCCCACGGCTTTCTGCTCTTACGGCGGCGAAGCTCTCGACAAGAAAACTCCGCTTCTGCGCTCCATGCAGGCTATAAACCGAGAGGGCACCAGACTTATAAAGCTCTTCGGCAATACCGATGTTAGCTCCATAAAAACCACCGTCGGTGCTGAGCAGGAATATTTTCTTATAGATAAGAATCTGTATGAAAAGCGTAAGGACCTGATGTATACAGGACGTACACTTTTCGGTGCTTGCCCTCCCAAGGGTCAGGAGCTTGACGACCACTACTTTGGAACAATTAAGCCCCGGGTTCAGGCTTTTATGAAGGAACTGGATCAGGAGCTTTGGAAGCTTGGCGTTCTTGCAAAAACCGAACATAACGAAGCAGCTCCCGCTCAGCATGAGCTTGCTCCGTTCTTTACAACCACCAACATTGCTGCCGATCACAACCAGCTTACCATGGAGCTTATGCAGAAAATTGCAAGAAAGCATGACATGGTCTGCCTGCTGCACGAGAAGCCCTTTGCAGGCTTTAACGGCAGCGGTAAGCACAACAACTGGTCCATAACTACAAATACCGGCGTAAACCTTCTTGAGCCCGGTGAAACTCCCTCCGAGAATGCTCAGTTCCTGCTTTTCCTCTGCGCAGTTATTCAGGCAGCAGACGATTATCAGGATATGCTGCGCATCTGTGTAGCTTCCGCAAGCAATGACTGCCGTCTTGGCGGAAACGAAGCTCCTCCCGCTATTATTTCCATATTTATAGGCGACGAGCTTGAAGCTATACTCAAGGCTATTGAAACCGAAGAGCCCTATGGCAGCAAGGAAAAAGAGCTTATAAAGGTAGGCGTTCACGTTCTGCCTAAGTTCCCCAAGGACAGCACCGACCGCAACCGCACTTCACCCCTTGCTTTTACCGGTAATAAGTTTGAATTCAGAATGCTCGGCTCATCTGCTTCTATTTCCGGTGCAAATGTTGTGCTTAATACTGCTGTTGCTGAGTCTCTGCGTCAGTATGCCGATTATCTTGAAGCTGCCGATAACTTTGAAGAAGCACTTCACGATCTTATTAAATCTGTAATCAAAAAACATAAGCGCATCCTCTTTAACGGCAATGGTTATGATGACGCATGGGTAAAAGAAGCCGCTGAGCGTGGTTTAAGCAATTATCCCACTACTGCCGACTGTGTTCCTCATTATCTTGACAAAAAGAACATTGAGCTTTTTGAAAGGCATAAAGTCTATACTGAAACCGAAATCAGAGCCAGATACGAGATTAAGCTTGACAATTACTGCAAGATGCTGAGAATTGAAGCCCTCACCATGCTTAATATGAGTGGCAAGGATATTCTCCCCGCAGTCAGCAAATACAGCAAGGTACTGGCAGATGCAGCACTGGCAAAGCGTTCACTTAATCTGGATATAGATACCGACTTTGAAACCGGACAGGTTGCAAAGCTCAGCACACTCATATCCAAGGTTGCTGCCGAGACCGGAATTCTGGATCATGCTGTTAAGGTCGCAGATGATCTGAGTAACACTCAGGAAAAGGCTGAATATTATCGTGATAAAATTCTCCCCGCCATGGCAAAGCTCAGATCTTTCGTTGATGAGCTTGAAATAAATACCGGTGCAGATTACTGGCCTTACCCGAGCTACGGTGACTTACTGTTCAGCGTAAACTGATAAGATGTATTTAAACTAAATTATATCTAAATTTAAAACGGTGCAGCTTTTTGGGCTGCACCACGTAAGGAAGTATTTTTCAAAAAGGTTTTAGGAACTTGTTCCTAACGATTGCACTGTTTTATCTCCGCAGGAGTATAAACAGTATGCTCGTAAAGGTGACACAGAGAAACTGTATAGAAGGGAGAATAAAAATGAACGGGAACTTTCCTCAAAAAGCACAAGAAATAATGAACGAGAGGTTTAATCATGATACACTCATTGCACTTGCAACGGCGAATGGTACGATTCCATATGTCCGTGCGGTAAACAGTTATTATCAAGAGGGTGCGTTTTATGTTATTACAGATGCATCGTCTGAAAAAATGAAGCAAATTGAAAAAAAT
>JAHHRR010000071.1 GCA_020025655.1 Oscillospiraceae bacterium | reverse complement strand
ACCCTGATATGCAGTAGAAATATATCTGATGCAGAAGTTATAGAGCAGTTTGAGAAAACAGGGGAGAGGCGCATCATTTATTCAAGGCAGGGCTACGCAAGATGTTCGGTGTGTATCGTGGATGAAAATTCCGTAATTACTGCCGACAGAGGAATTTATAATGCCGCTGTTAAAGCAGGAATTGATGTGCTTTTAATTGAGCAGGGCCATGTAGAGCTTACAGGCTTTGAATATGGATTTTTAGGCGGTGCAAGCTTTAAAATTTCAAAAAACAAGCTTTGTTTTACCGGAACTCTGGATGCTCATCCCGATAAAGAGAGAATTCTGGAATTTCTAAAAATCCGCAATATTGAGCCCGTATTTCTAACCGACAGACCGATCTTTGATATTGGCAGCGCAATTCCCATATTAGAAAAATAAAAGGACGCATAATGCGTCCTTTTTCTTTATCCTTCAATATCTTCTTTCTTTTTCCGGCCTATGGGGTTTGCGCTTGCAGCTTCATGAAGTGATGCATTGTCAATATGGGTATAAATCTGGGTAGTATTTAAGTTACTGTGTCCCAGAACCTCCTGCAAAGCTCTTGTATCTACACCGTTTTTGAGCATCAGCGTCGCTGCGGTATGCCTTAATTTATGAGGTGAAAACCGTTCTGCATCAAGTCCGGCTGCCAGCAGAGTTTTATCTACCATTTTTTCTACGGCTCTTACGGTAATACGCCGGTTATTTCGGCTTATAAACAGCGCATTTTTATCAGCAGGGCTTAATTTCTCATCGTTTCTCACGACCAGATAATCGTCAATAGCCTCACGGCAGCCCTCAGCAAAGTATATTATACGCTCCTTATTGCCTTTACCAAGCACTCTCACATGATCTTCATATATATCGGTAGTATTAAGTGAAACAAGCTCCGAAACACGCAGTCCGCATGACATAAAAAGCATTAAAATACAGTAATTTCTCTCTGCAAACGGGCCGTCACAGGCGCTTAAAAGCCTCTCACATTCGCTTTCTTCAAGGTAGCGGGGCAGGGAGGCCTGACGTTTAGGCATGTCAAGTTCCTGACATATATTGGTTTCCAGTAAATGTCTCTTATTGCAGAGATAATTATAGAATGATTTTACAGATGATGTTCTACGACAGCGGCTGGCGGCAGACAGGGCGTTAGGGGAGTTAAGCATTTCCGGAGAAAAAGACTGGTAGCGATACAGGTCTTCAATTTTAATTGATTTAATAAAATCAATATCTACATCGCTAATATCAATTTCATTAAACGGAGTTGACCTTGAAACCAAACCGCGGCGTCTTTTAATAAAACGGAACAAAATTTTTAAATCCATGTAGTAGCCGGTAATGGTCAGATCGGAATGTCCGCGCACAGTTGAATGGTATTCAAGAAACTCCATTAAAATATCCGGTGCATCTGTAATGTTATCTATATTCATTATAATAAACTCCTTTGAATCAAAATAAGTGTAAATCAGTAAAAACATAAAAATCAGAGCTGCAAAAGCCTTACGAACAGTTTTTAAGCTCCAAACCTTAAGATTCCCATACCTAAGTTCGCTTAATCTATATTATGCGAACTTAGGTTAGTATTTTATAAATCAGGTGAAACGATACGAAGTTCTATCCCCTGACTACATGTTAAATTATAATCTATAAATAATATTATGTCAACTCAAATTTAGTCTAATCACGAAAATAAAATCCGCCAAATAAATGGCGGATTTTATATAAGTCTGAGTTATTTTACCGTTTAAAATTCTTTAAGATTGACTCATTGGTAACTCTTATTGAATTCAGAACAGTTGCAAGTGCTGCAGCCATATCAATGAAGATTGCAAACCAGATATTACAGTAACCGATTATACTGAGGAAAATCAAAATTGCTTTTACTATAAACGCAAAGAGTGCATTTGAAATTGCAACTTCCTTCATGCGTCGGCTGACCTGTACTGCAAACGGAACATTTGCAAGACAGTTCTGCTTTACCTGAGCATCGGCAAACTTTGCTTTTTTGCCGACTCTCATATCAATATCAGCACTTGAATGAGCCTGAAATCCGTTTGAATAAACATACAGAACATGATTGCCTCTGTCCTGTTTCAGGTCATCAATAAGCTTAAGTTTTTTCTCAGTGTCGCAGCCGGAAACGACTTCATTCATTGACAGCTCATAGGCAAAGCGCTGGCTCTCCTCTTCCCCGTCCTCAGTCACGAGAACGCATCTGTTGAGCTCCAGTTCATTTAAGCCCGAACTTAGGTCAATAGCTTCATTGTTGATATCAGCCGTTATAACTATGCTGCCGACAAATCGGTCGGAAACTGTCATATAGAATGTCTGGCAGTTTTCGTTGTCGTTCTCATTTTCAGGTGGCTGTACTCCCCTGCTTAGGAAGAATTCTCTTGTAGCAAGTGTTACTCTTGCACCGCCGATTTTAAGGTCAACGCCGCGGCCGGGATAATCATTAAAATCAGTAATAAGCTCTAATCTGTATTCCTGATTATTTATCGCCGCCACAGCCTTAGCCAACGGCTGCTCTGAATAATACAGCGCATGAGAGGCGAAGTTCATGAAAGTTTCTTTATCAATAATCTCAGAAGATATTGAAACTACACGAGGGATTTCCTCAGTGAAAACGCCGGCTTTATCAATGACTGCCACGTTTGTTCTTCCTGCTTTTTCCAGTGCTTCTGCATCTTTAAAGAGGATGCCCTGCTGGGCGCTGTAGCACAGTCCGACGATTCCCGTAACAGGCATAGCCGCAACAACAGACACAGGAGTAGCAATGAGGATTATCATTAAAGCCCTGTGAATAGACACCGCAAAGCTGTAACTGGTGGTCAGAGGAAGCGCAAAAGCATAGATGACTGCAAAAATCATCGCCAGCTTCAAAATGGAGCCGGAGCTGTATCGCATGGTGTCCTCAATTTCCATGTGGCCCACTTCATCCTGCTTAATAAGCTCGGAATACTTGCTTACGGTTTCCGCATCCTGATAACGGAGAAGATCCTGCGCAGATTTTCTTGTTTTTTCAATGGTAAACTTAATAAGAAGAATACCGATCTGATAGAGCAGCATAAGTGCCGCGCCTTCTGCGCCGAAGCCAATGAAGAAAGACACTACTGTAACTAAACATACAACTACATGGGTGGCAAAATACTGGCCCTTTTGGATTGAATTTAATGCGTTAAGGAAAATATCATATCCCGCCGCAGCTGAAACAATAACAAGAAGAATTATTCTTGCAATAGCCGACATCTTTATAATAAGCGAAACCGCAAATATTACAGAGGCTATAACAAGCCTTATAAGTAATATATTATCAAAAATACCGTCTGCAGGAGAATTTTGTTTTGTAAATTCGCTGCCGGTTTTCTCGGCAGCAGGCTCTTTAACAGAGTCATTTTCTACAGCCTCAGCTTCTGTCAGATTTTCTTTGGCCTTTTTCTTGGGCCATGAAAACTTCACAGACGAACTTTTCTCAGCAGCGTGCGCGGCGTGCTTTGCATGCTGGGGCGTTTTGCTCAAATTTGCCACCTCCTGAAAGATATTTAACTAGCTTCAGGCCTTGCCGTCGCAGCCGAGAACATCAACAATTTTATGCTTAACCATCTGCTTGATTGCCTCGCGGCCGGGTCCAAGGTACTGGCGGGGGTCAAAATGGTCAGGATGCTCATTAAAGTACTGACGGATGCTTGCGGTCATTGCAAGGCGAAGGTCAGAGTCTATATTGATCTTGCAGACAGCCATCTTTGCTGCCATGCGAAGCTGTTCCTCGGGAATACCGATAGCGCCGGGCATGTTACCGCCGTTTTCATTGATAGTCTTTACGAATTCCTGAGGTACAGAAGAAGAGCCATGAAGGACTATGGGGAAACCGGGAAGTCTGCGCTCAACCTCTTCCAGAATATCAAGTCTGAGCTTGGGGTCGGTTCCGGGTTTGAATTTATATGCGCCATGAGAAGTGCCGATTGCGATAGCCAGAGAATCGCACTGAGTACGTTCAACGAATTCCTGAACATCCTCAGGTCTTGTATAGGAGCTGTCCTCTTCGGAAACATTAACTTCGTCCTCAATGCCTGCCAGAGTGCCAAGCTCTGCCTCAACCACCACGCCGTGGTCGTGAGCATAATCAACTACCTGACGGGTAAGAGCTATGTTATCCTCGAAGGATTTGGCGGATGCATCTATCATAACGGAAGTAAATCCACCATCAATGCAGGATTTGCAAAGCTCGAAGCTGTCGCCGTGGTCGAGATGAAGTGCGATAGGCAGACCGGTCTCGATAACAGCTGCTTCAACCAGCTTCATAAGATAGGTGTGGTTTGCATAAGCGCGAGCGCCCTTTGATACCTGCAAAATAAGCGGTGCGTTCAGTTCTTTTGCAGCTTCGGTGATACCTTGAACGATTTCCATGTTGTTCACATTGAAAGCACCAATAGCGTAACCGCCTTTGTATGCTTTTTCAAACATTTCTTTTGTAGTAACAAGAGGCATATTTTAAAATCTCCTTCAAAAAATCTACAAATTTGTTCATTTAGCATATTTACAAATCTGTATTTATATTATATCCTTAATCTGAAACATAATCAATAAGCACATTAGACAAAACACGAAATTTTTAAAAATTATTTTGAGAGGAAGTTTCTTTATGAGTGAAAAACTTATAGGCTCCTGTATTTTCGGTCAGTCAGGCGGTCCCACCGCGGTTATCAATGCCAGTGCTTACGGCGTTATCAGAGCAGCACTGGACGCTGACGAAATTACAACAGTTTACGGCGCTGCAAACGGTATTAAGGGTGTTCTTGATGACAAGCTTTATGTTATGGACGAGGAAGACCCCAAGGAATTGGAGCTTTTGCTTCATACCCCCTCTTCCGAGCTGGGTTCCTGCCGTTACAAGATAGCTGATCCTGAAAAAGACGATACAGACTACAAGCGTATTCTTGAGATCTTCAAGAAATACAACGTAAGATACTTCTTCTATAACGGCGGTAATGATTCCATGGATACCTGCAATAAAATCAGCCGTTACATGGAATCCGTCGGTTACGAATGCCGCGTTATGGGTGTTCCTAAGACCATAGATAACGATCTTTTCGGCACCGACCACTGCCCCGGCTTTCCAAGTGCCGCAAAATACATTGCAACTTCATGCATGGAAATGAATAAAGATGCAAGAGTATACGATACCGGAATGGTCACCATCGTTGAGATTATGGGCCGTCACGCCGGTTGGCTTGCAGCAAGCGCTGCTCTCGCAACTGAGTTTGGCTCAGGTCCCGACCTTATTTATCTTCCCGAATATGATTTCGATATGGAAAAATTCCTCGACGATATTTGTGCTGTATATAATAAGACCGGCAACGTTTTTGTTGCAGTTTCCGAAGGTATTCACTATGCTGACGGCAGCTTCGTTTCCGAAGCTAAAACCGCAGCACAGGACGGTTTCGGTCACGCTCAGTTGGGCGGTCTGGCCTCTATGCTTGCAAATGTCGTTAAAGAGCGCACCGGTGCAAAGGTTCGCGGTGTAGAGTTGAGCCTTCTCCAGCGCTGCGGCGCACATCTGGCTTCCGCTACTGATGTAAGTGAGGCTTGTGCAGCAGGTAAAGAAGCTGTAAATCAGGCTGTCAGAGGTGTAACCGGTAAAATGGTTGCTTTCAAGCGTGAGTACGAAAACGGCAACTACAAGTGCGTAATGGAGCTTCTCCCCCTTGAAGCTGTTGCAAACTATGAAAAGAAAGTTCCCCTTGAGTGGATAAACGAGGAGCACAACGGCGTTAAGCACGAGTTCATTGACTACGTTCTTCCTCTTATTCAGGGTGAACCTGAACTTCCTATGGAGCATTCTCTGCCCAGATATGCACGTCTTAAAAA
>JAHHRR010000070.1 GCA_020025655.1 Oscillospiraceae bacterium | reverse complement strand
CCGGTGCATGGATGAACAACTCACCGAAAAGGAAAAGAAGGTTTTGATACTGAGATACGGGCTTGGCGGAGGCGAAGAGAAAACACAGCAGCAGACAGCAGATATCTGCGGAATAAGCAGGTCATATGTATCGAGAATTGAAAAGAAGGCACTTCAGAAGCTCAAGGCAGCGCTCAATGGTGAGGAGAATCAGGCGTGAGATATACATATCTGCAAAACTGTATTAAAAATTGTGCACTATCAATAAGTAAACTACCGCATAATTGGAAGATATACCCAATAGAAGGCAAATAAAACTTGAATTATACACATAACTGTGCTAAACTAAAAAACCGCGCCGTATGAAGGCGAAAATAAGCTTTTGGCAAAGCTTCTGCTTTGCGAATGAGAGGATAAAAATGAGCCAACTTGATAACAGCAATGTAAATACAGCAGCTCAGAACGAAGGCACCAAATCTAAAAAGATGGTTACTGTTACAGCTGTAATTGCTTCGGTTATTATAATAATCTGCTGTGTTGTCAGCTTTACCACACCCAAACAGTTTAATCTGCTTCTGGGCAGCACCATTGAACTGGGCAGCCTTGAACAGAATGCAGAAAATGAGGGTCCCGAGCCTATTGAATGGATTGTAGTTGCCGAGGAAAACGGAAAAGGCCTGCTCCTGAGCAAATACTGCCTTGCAAATATGCCGTATGACTGCGGTGAAGGTGCTTCACAGGCATGGGACAGCAGTTCTCTCCGTGAGTATCTTAACGGGGAGTTTGTGGCAGAGGCCTTCAGCAAAGAAGAGCAGGAGAGACTTGTATCCACCGAGCTTTCCAATAATTCCAATGCAGAAAATGCCGCCAAAACAAGTGAAGACAAGGTTTTTCTTCTGAGTAAGGCTGAGATTGAGGAGTACATCCTTGAATCCGGCAGAGGCGAGCTTTTAAAAACCGGCACTGTATCTGATACTGAAAACAGCTGCTGGTGGTGGATAAGAGACCCCGGTTATCTTGATACATTTGCATCCATTGTAAAGACTAACGGTGCTGTTTATACCCGTGGTGAAAGTGTAATCAATGAACTGGGCGGCGTCAGACCTGCTATGTGGGTCAACGCAGGGTAATATGTATTATTTAACCCCAATGTAGTTCATTGGGGTTACTTTATTTTGAGGTTGTGTACTGCCGCAGATTCCGCACGGGATATTGAGCTTGAAAAGAAGTCTATCAGGTGTTATAATACAATGAATTATTATGTAGAAAGCAGGTACAACTATTGAGAAGGAAAAGAACTTTACAGATTCTCTTAGTAGTAGCTTTATGCACTATGCTATATACTATCGTGGTGTCAAGGCTCGACCGGAAAACCAATATAATCTTCGGCGGTGTGGACGGTGCTTTTGTCAGCAGCGACAGCGTTTCGTTTAAAGATCCCAATGCGCCGGAAACTCCTGAGCCTACTCCGGATATCTGGCCGGATATCGATCTCACAATGCAGCAGTACAGAATAGCAAATAATGACCACCCGCTGTCATCTGCTTTTATGCCTGAAGTTGCCAAAATCAGCCGCACGAAAAACATGATGTTTGCCGTTGAAGCCATGCCCTATCTTGACGCAATGCTTCAGGGCCTTGAAGATGCGGGCTTTACGGTTCACATAGGCGGTGCATATCGCTCATATTCATTCCAGGCTCAGATGTTTAACAGTAAAGCCAGCCAGATTGCTTACGGAATGGGACTTACCGGCCCCAAGTCGTATCTTGACCCCAAGTATCAGGATGCGGTTGAAGAGGCAAAGAGCATTACAATGCAGCCCGGTACCAGTGAACATCAGCTGGGCCTTGCGGTCGATCTGTTTGACAGAAGTTATCCGAGACTTGTGTACAGTGAAATGAATCAGGATTTCTATGCATGGCTTGATGAGCATTGCGCAGAATACGGCTTCATAAAGCGTTATCCTACCAAAAAGCTTCTGCTCACCGGTTGGGATGAACCCTGGCATTATCGTTATGTAGGGGTAGAGGCAGCAAAATTTATAATGGAAAATGATTTATGCTATGAAGAGTTTTATGCCCACTACGATCCTAATTTCAAATATTGATTAAAAAATATAAATTATAAATTATAAATTTGCTGCTGACCACGCAAACAATTATGATACTGCAATTAAGCCTGCTGTTATTAAAAACTGTTATGCGGCGGTTGGATAAGGAGTTTTTTGATGAACACAAGAAAGTCTACATTGTTTGCCATTGACTCTCTTTTAATTCTGCTTTCGTATGTATCGGTTGCACTGTTAAATGAGTACAGGCTGTCATCCGTTCTGGTCAATGAAGATTTTACACTGCTGAAATTTGTTGCTGTTTTTCTGTGCGTTGTGATCGCAAGAGGAATATTCAAGGTTCATAAGTGTATCTGGAGATATGCAAATGTAAACACATATTTAAAGCTTATTTCAGCTGATATTACGGCGGCTTTTGTTTATATGCTTCTGGGACGGCTCTGGGGTAAGATAAACCTCGGTATCGGATTCAGCGTAATGGTCTTTTCCGCCATTATTATTTCTTCTCTTATGAGCAGATATGTTTATCAGGTCATTTATATGAAGAAGAATAAGCACGGCGAGGAGAAAGTGATTGATTCTGAGAATACGGAAGCTCCTCACAAAATCAATATTGCCATAGTGGGTGCAGGCAATGTCGGCGCAACCCTCGCAGACGAACTGCGCCGCAATCCCATGTCCCACTATAATCCCTACTGCTTTATAGATGTAGACAAAAACAAAGTGGGCGGTAAGGTGAACGCTATTCCCGTTCTTATGGGCGATGAAAATGTTATTGAAACCATTAAGTCCATGCCTATTCAGGAAATCGTAATTGCCCTTCCTGATGCCAAAGCCAGCGACAAAAACAGGCTTTACGAGTTCTATAAAAAGACCGGATGCAAAGTTAAAATTTATGATTATATGGTGAATTATGACGGCAAACCTAAGGGACGCCGCACACTGCGAGAATTCAGCATAGAAGATTTGCTTTTCCGTGAAAGCCTGACTATAAACTCTGATGTTACAAGACAGTTCTATGAAGGAAAAACAGTTCTTGTTACCGGCGGCGGCGGAAGTATCGGCTCTGAGCTTTGCCGCCAGATTGCAGAACTTAAGCCTAAAAAACTGGTAATTTTCGATATCTATGAAAACAATGCCTATGATATTCAGCAGGAGCTTATATCCCAGTACCATGATAGTCTGAATCTGGATGTTCTCATCGGTTCTGTGCGTGATGTACAGCGTCTGGATCAGGTGTTCAGAGAGGTAAGACCTGATATCGTGTTCCATGCTGCCGCTCATAAGCACGTTCCCCTTATGGAACGCAGCTCTGGCGAAGCTATAAAGAACAACGTCGTAGGTACTTATAATACCGCAAATGCAGCCGAGAAATACGGCGTTAAGAAGTTTGTCCTTATTTCTACCGATAAAGCGGTTAACCCCACCAATGTTATGGGAGCCAGCAAGCGGCTGTGTGAAATGATTATTATGTGCCGCAAGGACAGCATCTGTGATTTCACAGCAGTCAGATTCGGCAATGTTCTCGGCAGCAACGGCTCTGTTATTCCGCTTTTCAAAAAGCAGATTGCAGCAGGCGGCCCTGTTACTCTTACCGATAAGCGCATTACACGCTACTTTATGACTATTAAAGAAGCTGTCGGCCTCGTAATGGAGACCGGTGCCATGGCACATAACGGCGAACTGTTTGTGCTTGATATGGGCAAGCCGGTCAGAATTCTTGAACTTGCAGAAAGCATGATAAAGCTTTCCGGCTATAAGCCATATGAGGATATTGATATTGTTGAAATCGGCCTCAGACCCGGTGAAAAGCTCTATGAGGAACTGCTTATGAAGACCGAGGAGTTGGACAAGACCTCCAACAAGCTCATATTTATCGAACGTGACAAGCCGTTGGGCAGGGAAGAGGTAGAAAACAAAATCGAGATTCTTATGGATGCGGTACAGAAGGAAAGCGCTGATGAAGTTCTTCAGGCAATCAGGCAGACAGTTCCTACCTACTGCAATCCTGATGAGCTGAATGCAATAGCGATAGCCCATCAGACCGAAATCAGAACCTGCTCCAATATTGAAGAAGGCGAAGTTTGCAGCAGCATCTGATTATTCCCTGAATTCAGCAAGGCATTAAATTTCTTCAGTTTAAATCCGCAGCTTTTGCCTGCGGATTTTGCCGGACTAATTGTAATTGCGTTCTAAATTGTTTTAAATGAGAGGTTACAGTTATGAAAGAAGAATTTACAAGGTTTGAAAATAAAGTTTGGCTCAGCAGCCCTACCATGCACGGAACCGAACTTGAATATATTAAGGAAGCTTATGAATCCAACTGGATGTCAACCGTCGGCAAAAATATTGATGAAGTCGAAAGACAGATTGCCGAAAAGCTGGGCGTAAAGTATGCAGTTGCACTTTCCGCCGGAACAGCAGCTCTGCATCTTGCAATGAAGCTTGCAGGGATAAAGCGTGGAGATAAGGTTTTTGCATCCGATATGACCTTCGATGCAACAGTAAACCCCATTGTTTATGAAGGCGGCATCCCTGTATTTATAGACACTGAGTATGATACATGGAATATGGACCCTGTTGCACTGGAAAAGGCATTTGAGATATACCCTGAGGTTAAGGTGATTGTAGTTGCTCACCTTTACGGCACTCCCGGTAAGATCGACGAAATCAGAAGAATTGCAGATGCACACGGCGCAGTTATTGTAGAGGATGCAGCTGAGAGCCTCGGCGCAACCTATAAGGGCGTACAGACCGGCAGCTTCGGCAGCTTTAACTGCATTTCCTTTAACGGAAACAAAATTATTACCGGCTCTTCCGGCGGTATGCTGCTGACAAATGATAAGGATGCAGCAGAAAAGGTCAGAAAATGGTCCACCCAGTCCAGAGAAAATGCACCGTGGTATCAGCATGAGGAGCTTGGCTACAACTACCGTATGAGCAATGTGATTGCAGGTGTAGTTCGTGGTCAGATTCCGTTCCTTGAGGAGCATATTGCCCAGAAAAAGGCAATTTATGAGCGATACAAAGAGGGCTTTAAGGGACTTCCTGTAAGCATGAATCCTTATGATGCTGAAAATTCCGAGCCTAACTTCTGGCTCAGCTGCATGATTATAAAACCCGAAGGAATGTGCAGACAGGTGAGAGGCGAATGTGAGGCTCTGTATCAGAGTGAGCCCGGCAAGAGCTGTCCCACTGAAATTCTGGAAACCCTTGCAAAGTACAATGCGGAGGGCAGACCTATCTGGAAGCCTATGCATATGCAGCCTATTTACAGGATGAACCCCTTCATTACAAGAGAAGGAAACGGCAGAGCAAAAACCAATGCTTACATCTCCGGCGGCAGCGTAGGAGAGGACGGCAGACCCCTTGATGTGGGAATGGATATTTTCCACCGTGGCTTATGCCTGCCCAGCGATAATAAAATGACTGCGGAGCAGCAGGATAAGATAATCAGAATTATAAGAAGCTGCTTCGATTGAGGAGTAATTGATGTACGCGAATTTTTTTAAACGAGTTTTGGATCTTATCCTGTCTTTGCTGGCCTTTATAATTCTGTCACCGGCTCTTCTGGTGCTTTCTGTTGTCGGTACAGCAGCGATGAAAGGCAATCCCTTTTTCACTCAGCCCAGACCCGGCAAGACAGATAAAGCCGGAAAGGAAAAAATTTTTAAGCTTATAAAATTCCGTACAATGTCAAACGCAAAGGACAAGGACGGAAAGCTTCTGCCTGATGCAGAAAGACTTAATTCCTACGGCAGATTTTTAAGAAGCACTTCTCTTGATGAGCTTCCGTCCCTGCTTAATATTATCAAGGGTGATCTTGCAATTGTGGGTCCCAGACCCCAGCTTGTGCGGGATATGGTCTTTATGACCGACGAACAGAGAAAAAGACACTCTGTCCGTCCCGGTCTTACCGGCCTTGCACAGGTTAACGGCAGAAATAATATTACCTGGGAAAGAAAATTTGAATATGATCTTGAATATATAAGCAATATTACGTTTATAAATGATCTGAAAATCATATTCAGCACTTTCTTTAAGGTCGTAAAACGTGAGGATGTAGTTCGTGAAGGTACTGAATCCGACATGGACTTTGGTGACTGGCTGCTCCTGAACGGCAATGTCAGTCGTGAGGACTACGACATGAAGCAGACTCAGGCACTGGAGCTTCTCCGCGGAATTTAAGAAGTCCGCATAATCAGATATACAAGAGGTTTCAAATTGGAAGAAAAACTGGTTTCAATAATTATGCCCTCCTATAACAC
>JAHHRR010000007.1 GCA_020025655.1 Oscillospiraceae bacterium | reverse complement strand
AGCTGCTGAGCAATGTTCTCTGCAACCAGCTGAGCATTGGTATCAGGGGTACGAACTTCAACGATAGAGATTGCAACGGGCTTGCCGAGCATCTTCTCTACTTCCTTGCGGATGCGCTCGATCTCAGCACCGCCCTTACCGATGACAACACCGGGTCTGGAGCAGTGGATGTAGATACGAACCTTTGCGGAATCACGCTCTATCTCAATGGTGGGAACACCGGCGGAATAGAGGGTCTTCTTCAGGTACTCACGAATCTTGTAGTCTTCAACTATCAGATCGCCGACCTTATCTTCTCTGGCATACCATCTGGACTCCCAGTCCTTGATGACGCCAACACGTAAACCGTGAGGATTAACTTTCTGTCCCATAATTCTGCCTCCTTCCCTTACTCTTTCTCAGCCACTTCAACAATGATGTGGCTGGTACGCTTGTTTATACGGTACATACGGCCCTGAGCTCTGGGCATACCTCTCTTGAGGATAGGACCAGCGGTGCAGTAAGACTTGCTTACGTACAGCTTCTCAGGATCCATTTCAAAGTTATTCTCGGCATTAGCCATTGCGCTCTTGAGAACCTTGATAACGAGCTCGCAGCCCATTTTAGGGGTGTGCTCAAGAAGAGCCATAGCATAATTTGCATCTTTACCGCGAATCAGTTTGCAGATAAGTTCAGCCTTGCGGGGAGAAATACGGGCATATTTGTGCTCCGCACGGGCAATTTTCTTTTCGTCCATTTTCTCTCCTCCTTAGTTAGTCTTGCTGCCGGAATGGCCGCGGAAGGTACGGGTGGGTGCGAACTCACCCAGCTTGTGACCTACCATATCCTCGGTGACATACACGGGAACGTGGCGACGACCGTCATGGACAGCAATGGTGTGTCCGACGAAGGACGGGAAAATAGTAGAGGAACGGGACCAGGTCTTAACAACCTGCTTCTTTCCGCTCTGATTCATTTCTTCGACTCTCTTCAGAAGCTCGGGAGCAGCGAAGGGGCCTTTTTTAATACTTCTGCTCATAAACTCTTTCCCTCCTTACTTTTCGTTGCGGCGCTTAACTATGAACTGATTGCTGCGGTTCTTAGTCTTGCGGGTCTTGTAACCGAGTGCAGGCTTACCCCAAGGAGTAACAGGTCCGGGTCTACCGACAGGGCACTTACCTTCACCACCACCATGAGGATGGTCGTTGGGGTTCATGACGGAACCACGGACGGTGGGACGAACACCCATGTGGCGTTTACGTCCGGCCTTACCGATGTGGATGTTGGCGTGGTCGATGTTACCGACCTGACCGATGGTTGCGATGCACTCCAGGCGAACCTTGCGGAACTCGCCGGAAGGCAGTCTCAGGGTAGCCATGCCGCCCTCTTTAGCCATCAGCTGAGCCTCAACACCAGCGGAGCGAACAAGCTGTGCGCCCTTGCCGGGATAAAGCTCAATGTTGTGAATAATAGTACCAACAGGAATGTTAGCAAGGGGAAGAGCGTTACCGGGCTTGATATCGGCGGAAGCGGAAGCGATGATCTTATCGCCGGCTTTCAGGCCAACAGG
This sequence comes from Oscillospiraceae bacterium, assembly GCA_020025655.1. Classification (GTDB taxonomy): domain Bacteria; phylum Bacillota; class Clostridia; order Oscillospirales; family Oscillospiraceae; genus Limivicinus. The sequence continues at coordinate 56,245 of JAHHRR010000007.1, read as the reverse complement.
AGCCAGGATGTAACGACGCTCGCCGTCTTCGTACTCGCACAGAGCGATGAAAGCGCTGCGGTTAGGATCGTACTCAAGGCGCAGAACAGTAGCGGACATATCCATCTTGTCACGCTTGAAGTCGATTACACGGTACTTCTGACGGTTACCGCCGCCCTGATGACGGACGGTGATGCGGCCATAGGAGTTACGGCCGGAGTTCTTCTTTAAAACCTCAGTCAGAGCTCTCTCGGGTTTGACGTGCTTGTCAACGCCTTCGAAGCCTGAGACAGTCATCTGTCTTCTGGAGGGAGTTGTAGGTTTGTAAGTTTTAATCATTCTTTATTCCTCCCTTAAACCATGCCTTCGAAAAGCTCAATGTTCTTGGAGTCAGCGCTGAGCTTAACAACGGCCTTTTTCCAGGAAGCAGTCTTGCCCATGGGGTAAGCGCCGGTGCGCTTCTGCTTGGAGTGAATGTTCTCAGTGGTGACCTTAATAACGGTGACGCCGAAAATTTCCTCAATGGCCTTCTTTATCTCGACCTTGTTTGCATCTTTAGCAACTTCAAAAGCGTACTTTTTGATGTCCAGGTCTTCCATGGACTGCTCGGTGATGATGGGTCTGATAACGATATCGTATGCGGTCTTCATCAGGCGAACACCTCCTCGATCTTTGCAAGAGCAGCCTTATCGACTACCAGCTTGCCGGAGTTAAGAATCATGTAGGGGCTGAGGATAGTAGCGGTAGTGGTGGTTACGCCGGCAATGTTGCGTGCGGACTTAACGATCTTCTCCTCTACGTTCTCAGTAACTACGAGAGCCTTGCCCTGAACGCCGAGCTTGGAAAGGAAGCTCTGGAAGGGCTTGGTCTTAATTTCATCAACGTGCAGGCCGTCGATGACAACGATCTCATTCTCTGCTGCCTTAGCGGACAGAGCAGATTTGAGAGCGATACGCTTAACCTTCTTGTTGAGGTTGTAGCTGTAATCACGGGGTTTGGGAGCAAAAGCTACGCCGCCGTGGTACCATACAGGAGATCCTGCGTAGCCGGCACGGGCGCGGCCAGTGCCTTTCTGACGCCAGGGTTTTCTGGTGGTGTAGGAAACTTCGCCCTTAGTAAGAGCGCTCTGTGTGCCCTGACGGCAGTTAGCCAGATGATTCTTGATAGAATCGTGAAGGACACTCTTGTTCGGCTCGATGCCGAAGATGGCCTCGGAGAGCTCGATCTCACCGATCTTCTCGCCTGCCATGTTAAATAAATTTGCTTTAGGCATTTATGCTGCTCTCCTTTCCTTATTTCTTTCTTGCAGAAGCCTTCTGGGGATTTGCTGCACGACCGGATGCCTTCTGGGGGTTGAGGCTGATACCGGCTGCTGCGCCCTTCTTGACAGGCTGAGTTTTGACTGCGTTCTTGATGTAAACGATGCTGCCCTTGGGGCCGGGGACGGCGCCGCGGATAGCGATCATGTTGAGCTCGCTGTCAACCTTGACGATGTCGAGGTTCTGAACAGTAACCTGCTCAGCGCCCATATGGCCTGCCTGCTTCTTGCCGGGAAGGATACGTCCGGGGGAAGCGGAGGGACCCATGGAACCGGCGTGACGGTGAACAGGACCGCCGCCGTGGGTCATAGGAGTACGTCCCTGACCGTAACGCTTTACGGTACCGGCGTAACCCTTACCCTTGCTGATACCGGTGATATCGACCTTCTCGCCTTCTGCGAAGACGTCAGCCTTAACAACATCGCCGACATTAAGGGTGGAATTTTCAATACGGAATTCTTTAAGATGTCTCATCATGCCTACGCCGGCCTTTTTGAGGTGGCCCTGCTCAGGCTGAGTGAGCTTTTTCTCAGTTACTTCTTCGTAACCGAACTGGACTGCTTCATAGCCTTCCTTTTCCTTGCTCATCTTGGAGACGACCACGCAGGGGCCTGCCTCGATGACAGTAACAGGAATGACCTTACCAGTCTCGTCGAAGATCTGCGTCATGCCGACCTTCTTGCCGATAATGGCTTTTTTCATTATATTTCCTCCTAACGGTTATTGGTTGCCTCGCATGGTCCGGGGTTGGGCCCGTTCAGAGGCTGGCAACTTAACCCGTCCGTATTCGCAAGTTACGGACATTGGGTCATTACAGAATGTGGGTGTGGGTTGGGTTAATCAGAGCTTGATCTCGATCTCAACGCCTGCAGGAACTTCTGCGCTCATAAGAGCCTCGACGGTCTTCTGAGTGGGAGCCATAATGTCGATAAGACGCTTATGGGTGCGGCGCTCAAACTGCTCGCGGCTGTCCTTGTTGACGTGGACAGAACGGAGGATGGTGACGATCTCGGTCTTGGTGGGCAGGGGGATAGGGCCGGAAACCTTTGCATCGGTACGCTTTGCAGCCTCTACGATGGTCTCAGCAGCCTTGTCGATGAGCTGATGATCGTAAGCCTTGAGGCGGATACGGATCATGTTCTTGTTGGTGCTTGCCATTTGGTGTTCTCCTTTTCGTACGTTTTTTGTGGGTGACGGCAAAGCCGCCCTTACTATGCGTACGGATGAAATTTTTCTTGTACACACAACCGTGCGTATCAGGTCGCGTCCGAAAAACAAACCGGCCTGGTGCCGGTCTGAATCCACACGCGCGATATACGCGTGTACAGGATAATTTCAGCCGCCCGATTTCGCATTGAAAGCAATCAATGCCGGACATACTCCACGGAAGTTACCTCGCTAACGAGCAATCTCCCGCTTCTTCGCATAATACGCCTGTGCTTCTACACACGCGCCTTAATAATATATCAATAAGCCCTTTATTTGTCAAGAGAATTTTCGCTTTTTCAAACAAAATTTTTTGAATAATTTTGTATCTAATAACTAATCTGCGGTAAACTTGATTTCAGGTTCTCCGCATGATAAAATCAGTATGTTTTTATGACAGATTTGATCGTTTCCGGAGGAATACATGAACGCTTTATCCGTCAGGCAGAGCAGGAAACTGCTGGCTGTCTTTTTTATATTGCTTTATGCAGTAATGCTTATTTTTAACTTCTGCACACCGCTTCTCGCTGATGATTTTAATTACAGCTATATCTGGGCCTGTGATGTAAGGCTTGAACACATCCGTGACATACCCGCATCCATAAGCGCCCACAGGGAGTATACAAACGGCAGAGTATTTTCGCACGCCTTTGTGCAGTTCTTTCTTGTATTTAATAAGGTAGTGTTTAATCTTGTTAATGCAGCGGTACCGGTTCTGCTGTCACTGCTGCTGTATGTATTTTTTAAACGCTTTAACTCCCGTCCTGTTTTCTCCGTAATTCTGACAGCCCTTATGATATGGATATTCTGTCCGGCCTTCGGAGAGGTCTTTATCTGGCTTGACGGCTCATGTAACTATTCATGGGGTGCTGCATTTTTAATGATGTTCCTGCTGCCTTTTATTTTCCATTACATAGGCAAGCCCGTAAGCAGTCATCCTATCCTGTGTATTCTATATATTATAGAGGCTTTTGTAGCCGGCGCATATTCTGAAAACGGCTCGGCAGCAGCTCTTTTCTGCTCCTTTGCATTTCTTATTTTAATTGCTGTTAAGCAAAGGAAGCTCCCCCTTTATCTGGCGTTGAATTTTCTGGGCGGATGTGCAGGCTTCGTTTACCTTTTCACCGCCCCCAGCCTGATGGCCGGAAAGCGTGGACAGATTTCGCCTGAGATTATCGCAAATCTTTTCTCATCTCTGTTTTCCAGATTGCGCAGTCTCATTTTACAGATAGGTACAGGGCGTTTTGTTCTGCTGATTTTTGCAGCTGCGGCTTTGCTTACATATTTAATTCTGGTAAGGAAACGGAGAAAGCTGTTCTACTTTTCAATAGCAGGCGGTCTGACAGTTGTTTTTTCCGCCGTTCTGATGCTTTTCATCTGCAAAAATCTGCCATACGGCTTTACTGCCGCCATTCAGCAGCTTTTCTCTTCTGCTGCTTTAAATATTATAAGCCTCAGTCTGCTGTTTTTAATCATCCTCACTTTGGCTTTTTATTATAGAGCAGATAAGGAACTGATTGCGGTTTCCATTGTGTTTGCGCTCAGCGCTTTTATATCCCTCGCAGTTTTCGCCTTTGCTGCTTATATGCCTGCAAGGTCTGCCATACACATGACTTTCTATCTCTGCACCGCATCCGTGCTGCTATTATATAGTATAGGAAGCCGTGGAAACGTAAAATTCGTTAAGCTGTTTTCTCTGATTGTGCTTATTCTGTTTATACTCAGCTTCATTCTCGGCTTTTCAGATATATTGGATATGAAGTCCATGTCAGATAAGCGTATGGATATCATCTCGCAGTTTGAAGGCAGCGGCAGGGATGTTGAGCTTCCCATATTAACCCCTTCCACAAAATACTCCCCTGTCTATGGTCTTGAGGACCTGATGCCGGGTCAGGAGGGCTGGATAAACGACATGATGCAGCTTTACTACGGTCTGGGTAAGGTCAGTGGAGTACCCTCCCTCTGAGTGTCTCCGAAATAGCACATAAAGCAATCCCCCGATAAGTTTAAAACCTATCGGGGGATTTTCATATGCTGTATTATATTTCTTTTATTCTGGCCTTAATGCTTTCAGCCTGATTCAAAAGCTCTCCCGCCTCCGCAAGCAGGAACTTTCCTTCCTTTGTCAGGGACACGATTTTATTTCCCCGCTCAAAAAGGCGCACACCCAGTTCATTTTCCAGTGCGCTGACTGCTCTGGAAGCGGTAGAGTGGCTTTTATAGAGCTTGCCTGCGGCTTTGGTATAGCTTCCGCTTTCGGCCACAGCCTGAAATATTCTAAGCTGCTCCAGTTCCATTCAGAAGTTAAATCCGTGCGGCAGCAGTTCAGACAGCTTGTAGCTCACATATCTGTCGCCGGCCTTGGCGCAGAGCACTTCCATTTCAGGAGAAAATTCAGCCAGAAACTGGCGGCAGGCACCGCAGGGAGTACACCAGTTTTCACTGTCGGCATATATAGCAATACGTCTGAAGCTGCGTTTGCCCTCGCTGACTGCTTTGCAGCAGGCAGTGCGTTCAGCGCATATGGTGCTGCCCAGAGCAGCATTTTCCACATTGCAGCCGGTGTAAACGCTGCCGTCATCGCATTCTATTGCCGCACCCACGGAAAAGCGTGAATAGGGTACATAAGCATTGAAGGATGCCTTTTTTGCAAGAGACATAAGTTCTCTGTCAGTCATTTTTCATTCTCCCTGTCTTATAGTATTTGCTGAGCTCAGTCCAGCATGATTTCCCAGTTTTCAAAATTGTAAAGGGGATTTCCGGCATTGGCATCTACACCTTTTATAGCACCTCTGTGGCTTATAAGCTGATGCTTTTCAAAGCCTATTGTTATAAGTGAACCGGTGCTGTGGCAGATGTAGTCGCAAAGCTTGTAGTATGCCTCAGCTCTTCCCGCATCACCTGCGCCAAGATACTGGTTTATGTATTCAACAAAAGCAGCGTCCTTGGAGCCGGTATAGTTAATGTTTCTGTTTTCGTTATCCTTGGTTCTGACCTGCAGAAGCTCAGTGATATCGAAATTATTTCTCAGCTTTACCTCGCCGTAATACATATCTACGGGCTTCTTTTCATAAACGCCTTCCTGAACAGCCTTTATGTATTCATCCCAGGGCAGTTCGTATACGTTTACCTTGATGCCAAGTGTTTCCATATCCTGAGCAAAACGGTTGGCAACGCCGCCTTTGGCGCTTGAGCCGTTGCACAGGAAGAAGTTCAGTTCAACGTCATCACCGTTGCCCTGTAAAAGCTCCAGATATCCGTCGTCATCATAGTCTCTGAAACCAATGCTGTCGAGAATATTCTTGCACTTTTCCAGATTATACTTCAGTTCGTCGTTCAGCTGCTGAGGGAAGTCCTTGCAGGTGGGATACATAGGCACGGCGCTTGCAACGGCGTTCTGGTGCAGCAGCTCCACAAAGTTATCTCTGTCGAAAGCGTACTGCATAGCAATTCTGAAAGTATTCATCTGACCCAGCGGAGTAGTTTCGTTGAAGCAGACATAGTGAAGATTGGTGGTTGCGTACTTGTGGATTTCGTTTGTACGTGCAAAGCCGAGGCTTGTGTAGCTTGAGGGATCGTTTACAACAACGTCAATAAGTGAGTCCTCATAGGCTATGATTTTATCTGCGGCCTCAGGATATTCCTTGAGGTAAACCTTGTCAAGCGGTAAAGTATCGTATCCGGGATAGCCCTCATAGGCAGTCAGCTCTGTCTGGTCGTCATTTATACTCATAGGACCGCTGCCCATAGGCGGCTTGTCGTTATAGCTGCCGCTTTTTATAATGGGCAGGTTCATAAGCTTGACGAACTGGGTGTCCGGTATGCCGAGAGTAACCACAAGAGTATTTTCTGAATGGCCGATACCCTGCACGCTTGCAAAGCGTCCACGGAAGCGGTCGGAGTTAATGGCTCTGTCCATGCTGTAACGCAGATCCTTGCCTGTAACGGGGCTGCCGTCGTGGAACACGTGGCCTTCCTCTATGGTGAAGGTCCAAACCTTTGCGTCATCGGACATTTTCCACTCTTTTATAACATTGGGGATTACCTCAAAGTTATTGTCCAGCTCAACCATATTTTCGTACATAAGATCGCAGATGAGCTGATTAGCATGGTCGGTTGCAATAAGAGGGTTAAGGCTCATTTTGCGGTTAAAGTTCAGAGAGAACACATCGTCCGCAGCCTTGGCCTTGACTATGTCGTGGCCTCCGGTGGATTCAGGGATTTCATCCTCTTCTTTCTTGTCCTTGCCGACTTCGCAGCCGCTGAGGCTGACAATCATTACGGATGCCAGTATAAATGCTGTTAATTTTTTAAAGAGATTTTTCATAACCTTCCTCAGTCCAGAACTATAAAGGCAGCCTGACTGCCTCTATGTCCCTTTGTGTATCTGTGAGACCAGTATTTTTCGTGGCTGCACATGGTGCATTCTTCGGAAACATCAATATTTTCGGCTTTAAGGCCCAGTTCGATGAGGCGTCTTTTATTGGCTTCACGCAGATCAACCATAGTCTTGCCGTCGTCTCTTTTTCTGAAAAGACCTTCGGTATTGCCGTGGAGATATTCGCTGACTGCTGCGGGAACATCATCATCTGTTTCAAAGCAGCAGAAGCCGATAGCCGGTCCGATGGCTGCGCAGATATTTTCAGCCTCAGCGCCGAGACTTTCCATTTTGTCCACTGCATTTTTGAGAATGTCGCTTACAGAGCTTCTCCATCCGCAGTGTACAGCGGCAGCGGCATGGTTTTCGCTGTCCCAGAGAAGAACCGGTACACAGTCTGCCGTAAAGCAGAATATAGGCAGATTTCTCTCTGCGGTAACAATACCGTCGCACTCATAGGGCGTTTTGCTCATGCATATATGTCTGTCTGCACTTGTAACTATCCGCACCTCATTTTTGTGAACCTGATTTGTTACAGCGCAGCCGTCGATATCCACACCTGCAAGCTCTGCAACCCTGCGGTAATTTTCTCTTACCGCCTCAGGATCGTCGCCACGGTTGGAGCCGAGATTAAGGGATGAAAACTCACCCTTGCTGACTCCGCCGTATCTTGTGGTGAAGGCGTGTCTTGCTCTGATTACTTCTGAGCGCATATAGACAAGCTCTCCCTGTTTTTCTTCAACAAATGCCATATTTACCTCTTAATTATCAAATCTGCCGCAGCATTCCTTATATTTAAGTCTTCTGCTGCCGTCGGCCTTCATCTTGCCGCAGGGGCAGGGGTCATTTCTGCCGGGTTTCTTTGCCTTTTTGACAGGCATCTTTTTGACAGGAGCATCGCCTGCGTTGGCGGAGGTGCTTCTGCTTACGGATTTTCTTTCGATAGGCTGCTCTCTGCGTACCTGAACGGTGTACATTCTGCGCACAGTCTCTTCACGGATACCGTGAACCATAGCCTCGAACATATCGAAGCCCTCCTGCTTGTAGGCATCAATGGGCTTTACTGCGCCGTATCCCCGAAGGCCGATACCACGCTTGAGCTCTGCCATAGCGTCGATGTGATCCATCCAGTATTCATCAACAACTCTCAGCATGACAACCCGCTCGATTTCTCTCATAAAGCTCTGACCGTCTATCTCGCCGAAATTCTTTTCACGCATTTCATAGACATCCTGAGCAATTTTATATACCGCTTCGCTAACAGTCTCGGCGTCGGCCTTACGTCCCAGATCCTCGATCTTAACAGCGCCGTGGGGCATAAAGAGCTTTTCAAAGGGCTGGAGCACCTTGTTCAGCTGCTCCTGATTCTGAGCAGGCATACCTGCAAGACCGTCAGCCACAGTAGAAGAAACGAAGTCCTTTACCATGCTCATAATGTGTGACTTTATGTTTTCGCCGTCCAGAACCTTTCTGCGCTCGTCATAGATGATTTCACGCTGTTTGTTCATAACGTCGTCGTATTCAAGCACGCTCTTTCGGGTCTGGAAGTTACGGCTTTCAACAGTTTTCTGAGCCTGCTCGATAGCGCCGGAGAGCATCTTTGCATCAAGCGGCTGATCCTCGTCGAGCTTCATAGTGTCCATAAGACCCATTACACGCTCGGAGCCGAAAAGACGCATGATATCGTCAGTCATAGCCAGATAGAAACGGCTTTCGCCGGGGTCTCCCTGACGACCGGAACGTCCACGGAGCTGGTTGTCAATACGTCTGGATTCATGGCGCTCGGTACCGAGGATAAAGAGGCCGCCTGCCTCTCTTACCTTTTCGGCTTCTACACTGATGGTTTTTTTGAACTCCTCCAGCTTTTCGGCATAGAGCTTTCTTGCTGCGAGGATATCCTCATTGTCGGTGTCGGCATAGCCGGTAGCCTCTGCAATAACATCCTCTTCAAAGCCTGCCTTGCGAAGCTCCTTCTTTGCGAGAAATTCTGCGTTGCCGCCCAGCATAATATCAGTGCCTCGTCCTGCCATGTTGGTAGCAATGGTAACAGCACCCAGCTTACCTGCCTGAGCGACTATATCAGCCTCTTTTTCGTGATACTTTGCATTAAGTACGGTGTGAGGTATGCCCTTGTGCTTTAAAAGCGCAGACAGCTGCTCACTCTTTTCTATGGATACGGTACCCACAAGCACAGGCTGTCCCTTTTCATGGCACTTTACCACCTGCTCAATAATGGCCTTGTTCTTGCCGTTCTCGTTTTTAAAGACCACATCGGGATGATCTATTCTGATAACGGGCTTGTTGGGCGGTATCTCCACAATGTCGAGCTTATAAATAGTACCGAATTCTTCTGACTCAGTAACAGCGGTACCGGTCATACCGGAGAGCTTGTTGTACAGGCGGAAGTAGTTCTGGAAGGTAATGGTTGCAAGAGTCTTGTTTTCCTTCTGTACATCCACGTGCTCCTTTGCCTCGATAGCCTGATGCAGGCCCTCGGAGTAGCGTCTGCCGGGCATAGTACGTCCGGTGAATTCATCAACAATGATGATTTCCCCGTCTTTTACGATATAGTCTATATCACGCTTCATAATGCCGTGAGCACGGAGAGCCTGATTGATATGGTGGCTCAGTGTGGCATTTTCGATATCTGCAAGATTTTCAAGATTGAAGGCACGCTCTGCACGCTCAATACCACGGGCGGTAAGGGTTGCGGTTCTGGCTTTTTCGTCTACAACGTAGTCTGCATCCAGATTCTCGTCCTCTTCTTCTTTTTCGTCTATGGTAGCATATACTTTCTTGGTGAGTCTTGAAACGAAGTCATCAGCCTGACGGTAAAGATCAGTGCTCTCGTCCCCCTGACCGGAGATGATAAGAGGGGTTCTGGCTTCATCAATGAGGATAGAGTCCACCTCATCAACGATTGCAAAGCTGTGACCACGCTGAACCATGCTGTTTTTGTACAGAGCCATGTTGTCACGCAGATAGTCAAAGCCCATCTCGTTGTTGGTACCGTAGGTGATATCGCAGTTATAGGCAGCCTTACGCTCCTCTGCGCTAAGGTCGTGTACGATAAGTCCCACGCTCAGACCCAGGAAACGGTGAACCTTGCCCATCCACTCACTGTCTCGGCGGGCAAGATAGTCGTTAACGGTAACAACGTGAACGCCTTCGCCGGCAAGGGCGTTAAGGTAGGCGGGAAGAACAGCAACAAGAGTCTTTCCTTCGCCTGTTTTCATTTCAGCGATACGGCCCTGATGCAGAACAATACCGCCTATTATCTGAACACGGAAGGGCTTCATGCCCAGCACTCTCCATGCAGCCTCTCTTGCAACAGCAAATGCCTCGGGGAGGATATCATCAAGAGTCTCGCCCTCATTAAGACGTTTTTTAAATTCGCCTGTTTTGGCCTTCAGCTCCTCATCGCTGAGCTTTTGAACCGACGGCTCGAGTTTTTCAACTTTATCTGCAATCGGATAGATTTTTTTAAGTTCACGGTCAGAATAACTGCCGAATAATTTATTAAAAAGTCCCATTGTTTCGCTTGCCTTTCAGGAATAATTTATCAAGCTTAATTATATCACAAAGAACTGCATAAAAAAAGCGAAAAAATGCTAGGTGTAACAAAAATGGATTTTTATTAAGTTTTGTTCTTGTCGCTCCCCGTTTTCTGTGTTAAACTTATTTGTCAGAAAAGCATATATAAATAAATTTAACTAATATACAGGCATGGGGATTTGATACTATGACAAAGCAAGGATTTGACAACGAAAAGTATTTAAAACTGCAGTCTCAGAAGATAAGAGATCGGCTTTCCTGCTTTGGCGGCAAGCTGTATCTTGAATTCGGCGGAAAGCTCTTTGATGATTTTCACGCCGCCAGAGTGCTGCCCGGCTTTCAGCCCGACAGCAAAGTCAGTATGCTGCTGGAAATGAAGGATGAGGCAGAAATTATAATTGCCATTTCTGCAGATGATATTGAGCGCTCCAAACGCCGTGGTGATCTTGACATCACTTATGATGATGACACTCTTCGCCTTATTGACGCTTTCAGAGCAAGGGGTCTTTTTATCGGCAGTGTGGTTCTGACCCATTACCGTGGCCAGGCAGTAGCCGACCAGTTTATGAAACGCCTTGAGGTACTGGGCATCAAGGTCTATAAGCACTACATCATCCCCGGCTATCCTGCGGATATTCCTCTTATAGTTTCCGAGGAAGGCTTCGGTAAAAATGAATATATCGAAACCCAGCGTTCTCTTATTGTGATTACTGCACCCGGTCCCGGCAGCGGCAAAATGGCCACCTGTTTAAGCCAGCTCTACCATGAGCATAAAAGAGGCATCCGTGCCGGATATGCAAAGTTTGAAACCTTCCCCGTATGGAATCTTTCCCTCAAGCACCCCATCAACCTCGCCTATGAGGCAGCAACCGCAGACCTTGACGATGTGAATATGATTGATCCTTTCCATCTGGATGCCTACGGAGAAACTGCCGTCAACTATAATCGTGATGTAGAAATTTTCCCTGTTCTCGAGGCCATGTTCAAGCAGATTTACGGTGAAAGCCCGTATAAGAGCCCCACAGACATGGGTGTTAACATGATTGCAAACTGCATCACAGATGATGAAGCCTGCCGTGAGGCCTCCAAGCAGGAGATAATCCGTCGCTACTATGCAGCTGCCTGTTCTGTGCGTCAGGGTCTTTCCGATCCTAATGAGCTGCACAAGATAGAGCTTATCATGAATTCTCTCCAGCTCAGCTCTGCCGATCGTCCTGTTGTTGCCGCTGCACTTCAGCGTTCAGAGGAAAACGGCGGAACTCCCGCAGTTGCTCTCGAGCTGCCTGACGGCCGAATAGTCACCGGCAAGACCTCTTCACTTCTGGGCTCCGCCTCCGCCTGTCTGCTCAATGCTTTAAAGGCACTTGCAGGCATTGACAAGAAGCTGCTGCTCATAACTCCCAATATTATCGAGCCTATTCAGCACTTAAAGGTAGAGCATCTCGGCAATCATAATCCGAGACTCCATACAGATGAGCTGCTTATCGCCCTTTCCATCTGTGCTGTTACAAACCCCATTGCAGGCTATGCTATTGACCAGCTGGGTAAGCTCAGAGGCTGTGAAGCTCACTCCACTGTAATACTTTCCCACACTGATTCCGACCTCTTCAAGAAAATCGGAGTCAACGTGTCCACTGAGCCTAAATATCAGGCCAAGAAACTTTTCCACCGTTAAGGAAGGAGAAAACATTGTTTAAATTCAGAGAGCTTGAAGCACGGGATATGGAGACTGTAACCCGCTGGCGCAATGATCCCGAGGTTATAAACAGTCTCGGCGCACCTTTCCGCTATATAAATCCGGAAACCGACAGACGCTGGTTTGAAAACTACATGAACAATCGCTCCCATGCTGTGCGCCTTGCCATATGCACAGATGAAGACGACAGCATACTCGGTCTTGCAAGTCTTTTGGATATAGACCCAATTAACCAGTCCTGCACTTTTCATATAATGGTGGGACGTGAGAATCAGGGCAAGGGTGCCGGTACTTTCGGTGTGCGTGAGCTTACCCGCCATGCTTTCGATAATCTGAATCTCAAGCGTGTAGAGCTGACAGTTCTGGAAAGCAACAAGCGTGCTATTCACGTGTACGAAAAGATGGGCTATGTCTATGAGGGCTGCCGCCGTCAGGCCGTGTACAAGCAGGGACGTTTCCACAACCAGCTGCTTTACAGTGTGCTTAAAGACGAATTCAAAGCTTAATATTAACTTAAAAACCGCTTCTCAAAAGAGAAGCGGTTTTGTTTTCCACATTTGAGGCAGAAAATGTGGAAACGCAAGCGGGGTACGGAAGAATAATTTACCTTCCGTACCCCGTTTTTCCTATAAGCTTAGGATATCTTATTTTTTAACCTGTCCCGGAGAAACTCCGAAGCTCTCTTTAAAAGCTCTGTGGAATGCAGAGTAATCCGAAAATCCGCTTTCTGCGGCAGCATGATTCACAGGCATACCTTCTCTTATAAGCCTTGCGGCGCAAAGCAGTCTTTTCTGACGCACATAAGCATGGACAGTATTTCCTGTCTGAGACTTAAAAAGACGCATAAAATGATACTTCGATAAATATACATGATCTGCCAGCATTTCTACGCTGAGAGGAGACTTAAGGTTTTCGTTAATATACGACAGGGCTTCCTGAATTTTCGGGTCATAGCGCTGTTCACTGCCGCTGTCTGAGGCTGCACTCATGCGGCCGATTATAATGAGCATTTGCACAATAATAGTGTCCCGCATAGCCTGAGCGCCGAAGCCGGTATCTTTTTCCGCTCTTTCATAGGATGCAATGAGAGTGCGGAGTATATCCTTCTGCTCCTCATCAGGCATAAGAAGCTGTCTGCCCGATTTATCGGACAGCTCGAAGCAGTCCGTGAGCCGGGCCTGAGGCATAATTCGATCGAAATATTTCCGGTCCATGTAAATTATTACACGTTCATAGGGTTCCTTTTTATCAATTATCGCCTTATGGATAGCATGATGCTTCACAAGAAGCACCGTCCACGGTTTCAGATCATAGCTCTGGCTTTCAACTATATAATCCACATGGCCTGAGAGAAGCAGTACGATCTTATCAAATTCGTGAAAGTGGAAATCCCGCTCCTGACCGGCTGTATCCTTCAAATGGAAGAAATGATAGTTTTCATGGAGATAGCCTTCACGGCTGAAATTTTCGTTTTTATTCATTTGCGGTGTTCCTCCTTCTCTGTTTTGAGTATAGCGCATCATTTGCAAGTTTTCAAGCATATATAGCAATTTACTTTGCAAATCATTGCAATATAATAGAATAGTAAAAACAAATCGGCAAAATCCGTGAAAAGGAGTACAAATATGGCTAAAAAAGGTAGTTTTTGGAAGAACAACTGGTTTATAATCTCCATGCTGGCAGGTATAACCGCCGGCTGTATAACAGGCTGGCTCTGGCCGGAGGCTAAGGTTCTGGAACCGCTGGGAACAGTTTTTGTAAACATGATGTTCTGCATCGTTGTTCCCATGGTATTTTGCTCAATAGCCTCTGCTATCGCAAATATGGGAAGTCCCAAGCGTGCAGGAAAGCTTATGGGAACAACCATTCTGACCTTTATGTGTACAACTGCCATTGCCTCTGTGCTTATGTATCTTGTACTGCGTTTAATCCCTCTCAATACCAGCGGAATCCACATTGAAGCCGGTGAGATTGACGCAGGTTTAAGTGCATCCGAGCTTATAGTGAACTTTTTCACCGTGCCTGACTTTTCTGCACTCTGGAGCCGCAGAGCAATTCTGCCCCTTATCATAGCCGCAGTAATTTTCGGCTTCGGCGTTCAGATGGCAGGCGGAAGAGAAACCGCAACCGCCAAGCTTCTCTCAGACCTTACAAACTGCATAATGAAAACTGTAAAGATAGTTACCTATTATGCGCCTGTGGGATTTTTCGGATTCTTTGCATATCTGGTCGCCACCTACGGTCCTGAGCTTATAGGCGATTACGGCAAAACTCTGGTTCTCTATTATATAATGGCCTTTCTTTATATGTTCATATCCTCCCCTGTTTATGCCCGTTTCGGCGGCGGCAAGGGAGCTGCAAAGGTAATGTTCAGGCATCTGTTTAAGCCTGCCGCAGTTTCCTTCGGCACCTGCTCGTCTGTTGCCACCATTCCCACCAACATAGAAGCTGCTGAGGACAGCGGTGTATCAAAGGAGGTTGCAGAAATTGTCATGCCTCTGGGTGCAACCATGAATATGGATGGTTCCGGCATGAGCGCTATTCTGAAGGTAGCTTTTCTTTTCGGTCTGTTCGGTCTTGATTTTACCGGCGGCCGTGCAATTCTCGCAATTATAGTTGCTGTGCTGTCATCCGTTGCCATGTCCGGAATTCCCGGAGGGGGCGGAACCGGAGAACTGGTGCTTTGCACCATTTTCTTCCCCGATCAGCTGGCAATTGCCTACCCCATGGCTATCGCCCTCGGAAATCTTATAGACCCTCCCGCCACCATGGTGAATGCTGCCGGAGACTATGTTTCATCCTTTGTTGTATCCCGTTTTGCAGACGGCAAAGACTGGCTCCAGAAGCAGCTCCGCAAATAAGTTCAAAGCCTGCAATTTTGCAGGCTTTTTTATATCCCCTAGCCTATTCGCCCTGTTTTTCGTCTGCTTCGGTGTATGCTCCTAGTACCATGAATACTAAGGAGGCTCAGCCATGCAGACGTTACGTCAGAAACCCAACTTAAAGCGGGGCGGAATAATCTATCTCCGCCTTGATGAAATATCCCCTAACCCTGTCCAGCCCAGAAAGATTTTTGAAGATGAGGACCTTCTGGCCCTGAGCGAAAGTATTAAAACCTATGGTATTTTAAATCCCCTGACCGTAAGACTGCGGGCGGGAAATTATGAGCTTGTGGCAGGCGAGCGCCGTTTAAGAGCGGCAAAGCTTGCGGGTATACGGGAAGTTCCCTGCATAATGATAGATGTGAACATGGAGGATGCAGGGCTGATTGCGCTTGTAGAAAATCTGCAGCGGAAGGATCTGGATTTTATAGAGGAGGCTCTCGGTATAAACAGGCTTATCCGAATGTTCGGCATGAGTCAGGAGGAGGCTGCAAAGAAAATCGGAAAATCCCAGTCGGCAGTTGCAAACAAGCTGCGGCTTTTGAGGCTGCCTGAGGACATTTTAAATTCTCTCAGGGAACATTCTCTTTCCGAGCGGCACGGCAGAGCGCTTCTGCGGCTCCCCGATGCCGACAGTCAGCGCAAGGCTCTGGGTTATATAATAGAGCATGAGCTGACAGTCTCTGCAACCGACAGCTACATAGACGCACTTTTAAAGCCGGCAGAGGAAAAGCCGGAGAAAAAGCGCAGCTTTATTTTGAAGGACGTTCGGGTATTTTTAAATTCACTTTCCCACAGTATAGACCTTATGAAGCAGGGCGGCATTGATGCAGGAGTCAAGAAGCAGGAAACCGAGAACTCGCTTATAGTTACAATCTCCATTCCGAAAGCCAAAAAGACCTCATAAGTCTGGCTTTTATGCCATAGAATGTTGAGGGGTGGTATTATGATAAGCTGTTTTTCATCTCTCCGCTATAAGGAGGTCATTGATGTACATTCCGGTTTTCGTCTGGGCTATGTCTGCGACGGGGAATTTGACGATTCCTCCGGTCAGATACTGTCTCTTATAACTCCGGGACGGGCCAAATTTTTCGGGATTCTGGGGCGGGAGGATGACTATGTTATTCCCTGGAGTGCAATCGTAAAAATCGGTTCAGACATTATCCTTGTGGAGCACAAAGAGACCTTGCAGCGGCGCAAGCGTCAAAAATCTTCCTGGTTTTAGGGAAAAGCTGCGGCAAAGAGGGTCAAAGCGCCCTCTCTGCCGTTTTTAACGGAAAATTTGTTGTCAAAATCGGGATTCTGGGTTATAATTTTTTAGATTTACAGGCAAAGGAATGATTTAATATAGAAAACACTGAACAGCAGAGAGAACGGGTAATTTTAGCCGGTCTCAGCGCCGCCAGTATGGACGAGCGCGAGCGCTCCAATGATGTTTCCATGGAGGAGCTTAAAGCCCTTGTAGAAACTGCGGGCGGCGAGGTAATGGGATTTGTGATGCAGAACCGTCCCACTCCCGATCCGGGCAGCTTTGTGGGCGAGGGCAAGGTGCAGGAGATAAAAGAACTTGCCGAGGCAAACGACTGTACCTTAATTGTATTTGATAACGAGCTGTCACCTACCCAGATGAGAGTTCTGACCGAAGAAACCGGCAAGAATGTTCTTGACCGCTCCGGACTTATTCTGGACATTTTCGCCCAGAGAGCCAGAACCAGAGAAGGTCAGCTTCAGGTAGAGCTTGCACAGTATAAATATCTGCTGCCGAGACTTACAGGTATGTGGAGTCATCTGGTGCGCCAGACTGCCTCCGGCGGCCCTTCGCCTATCGGAACCAGAGGTCCCGGTGAAACTCAGCTTGAAACCGACCGCAGACATATACGCCGTAAGATTCAGAAGCTTGAAGAAGAGCTTGCACAGGTCCGCAAAATCAGAACCACCCAGCGCCGTCAGAGAGAGAAAAACGCCATGCCGGTAGTTGCTCTTGTGGGCTATACCAATGCAGGAAAGTCTACTCTTTTAAACTGCCTGACGGGTTCTGATATTCCCGCCAACAACCGTCTCTTCGATACTCTGGATACTACCACCCGCCGTCTGCGTATAGATGAAACCCTGGAGGTTTTAATGTCCGACACCGTCGGATTTATAAGAAAGCTGCCCCATCATCTTATTGAGGCCTTTAAGGCAACTCTTGAGGAGCTTCGCTATGCAGATGTGCTTATCCATGTTATAGACCTCTCCAATCCCGAGTGGCGTGAGCAGGCAAGAATAACGGATGAGCTTATCAGCCAGCTTAAAGAGGACAATACTCCTGTTCTGCGGGTATACAACAAGTGTGACCGCTATTCAGGCGTTCTTCCTCACGGTGATGATGTGGTGTGTATCTCCGCCAAAAGCGGTGAGGGCACAGATGTCCTTATTGAGAAGCTTTCTCAGCTGCTCGACAAAGGAAATCGTCAGGTAAAGCTTGTACTGCCATATTCTGCGGCAGGACTTGTTGATATTCTGAACCGTGAGGCCGCTGTACTTTCTACGGAATATACAGACTCCGGTGTTGAGATTGAGTGCATAGTAAAGCCTGAACTTTTCGGCAGAATAAAAGCCTATATCCCCGGCTATAAGGAGGAAAAGGAGGACTGGGAGGATTGAACGAATATCTCATTCCCTCAGGCGCAGGCGAGGCAGAGTTCACTGAAAAGCGTTCCCGTTTTCTTGGCCATATAAGGCCGGTCGAAAGCGAGGAAGAAGCCAGAGAATTTATTGCCGAGATGAAGAAGAAATATTATGATGCACGGCATAACTGCTGGTGCTACATAATTAAAGACGGGCCGGAGCGTTACTCCGATGACGGCGAGCCGCAGGGTACGGCAGGTATTCCGATGCTGGAGGTTTTCCGCAGAGAGGGTATAAATAACTTTGTCTGCGTCGTCACCCGATATTTCGGCGGAATTCTGCTGGGTGCAGGGGGACTGCTTCGGGCATATACAAAAAGCGCAAAGGATGCCCTTGATGCTGCCGGTATATCCGTAGTCCGCACATGGACAGAAACCGAGCTTCCCTGTTCCTATGCCTCTCTTGAACGCTTTAAGCTGGAGGCTGCCGCTTACGACGGCATTATTTCCGACATGGTTTACGGTGCAGATGTAACTATTAAGCTGCTTGTACCTGAGGAAAAGTTTCAGCCCTTCTCCGAGCGTATTTTTGATATTTCTAGCGGCAGTATATGCCTTAAAAAGACAGGCGAGGCTTTCAGAGCCGTTGCCATTAAGTAAAAAAATCAGTCGGCAGGAACGCCGGCTGATTTTTTCGCAATATTTTTAAATTTCTTCAAAAAAATAAAGGGAAATTGATTTATACGTCGTATCTTTAGTATGAAGAGTATTATGATGCCACAAATTTAGGGAAGGAGCTGTGTTTTATGTTCTGTCCCAGAATCCAGCGGGAAAAAGCAGAAAGGGTGCTTATCGGGCCTTACGGAGTTTTATCCGAAGAGTCCGCAGGCAGGCTGCGCAATGAGCCTGAATGTGATATCCGGACCTGTTTTCAGCGTGACATTGACAGGATAACCCACTGTAAAGCTTTCCGCCGCTTAAAGCACAAAACTCAGGTGTTTCTTCAGCCCGAAGGCGACCACTACCGCACAAGGCTTACCCATACCTTAGAGGTTAACAGGCTTTCCCGTACAGTGGCAAGGGCGCTGAAGCTCAATGAAGATTTAGCCGAAGCCATTGCCCTCGGTCATGATCTGGGTCACACACCCTTCGGTCACGCAGGTGAAAGGGCGCTCAACAAGATTTTTCCTTTCGGCTTCAAGCACTATGAGCAGAGTCTGCGGGTTGTGGATATTCTGGAAAAAGGCGGCAGGGGGCTGAACCTCTGTTACGAAACAAGGATGGGAATTCTCCACCACACCTATGGTGCGCCTGATGATACTCTGGAGGCAACAACCGTAAGGTTCTGTGACCGTATTGCCTATATAAATCACGATCTGGATGATTCAATCAGAGCCGGACTTCTGACGGAAAAGGATGTACCTGAGAAAATCCGTTCCGGCTGCGGAGAAACCAACTCCGCCAGAATAAATTCTATCCTGACCGACCTTATTTTAAACTCTCAGGACGGAGAAATCAGAATGTCTCCTGAGATGAAAGAGACTTTTGATTTTTTCCATGCTTTTATGTACTCAGATATATACAAAAACCCCATTGCAAAAGGTGAGGAGCGGAAGGTAGAGGGCATATTATACAGGCTCTATGAATATTACGTTTCACACCCTGAGGCTCTGCCTGATGATTTCCGTACTGTTGTGGAACATTCCGGCAGGGAGCGTGCCGCTGTTGACTATATTTCCGGCATGACTGACGGGTATGCAATGGAAAAGTACGACGAGCTTTTCATTCCCTTTGCGTGGACTGTTAAATAGAAACTTACAGGAGGTGAGATTTTGGCTTTTCCCGAAAACTTTTTAAATGAACTGGTGGACAGAAACGACATAGTAGAGGTAGTTTCCTCATATGTACGGCTCTCCAAAAAGAGCGGCTCGAATCTCTTCGGCCTCTGTCCTTTCCACAGCGAGAAAACACCTTCCTTTTCCGTATCTCCGGATAAGCAGATTTACCACTGCTTCGGCTGCGGAAAAGGCGGCGGCGTTATAAACTTTATAATGGAGATTGAAAACCTCAGCTTCCCCGAAGCGGTTGAATTTCTGGCAAAGCGTGCCGGAATGGAGGTTCCGCAGGAAAATCAGGACCGGGAAAGCAGACAGAGAGCACGGATGCTGGCGCTCAACAAGGACGCCGCCCGTTACTATCTCTCTCAGCTCCGCTTGCCCAGCGGTGCCATTGCTCAGGAATATATGTATAAGCGGCAGATATCCAGAAAATCTGCCAACAATTTCGGTCTGGGCTTTGCGCCTGACAGCTGGGACGGTCTCAGAAATGCCATGAAGGCACTGGGCTATTCCGATGTGGAAATGTACACCGCAGGTTTGCTCCGCAAGGGTCAAAAGGGCGGCTATTATGATGTTTTCCGGAACCGTCTCATGTTCCCTGTTATAGATGTTCGGGGAAATGTAATCGGATTTTCGGGAAGAATTCTGGGTGACGGCGAGCCGAAATACATGAACAGCCCCGAAACCCTTGTTTTCAGTAAAAGCCGTAATCTTTTCGGCATGAATCTTGCTAAAAAGTCGAAAGACAGATATATAATTCTCTCTGAGGGAAATATTGACGTGGTTTCTCTGCATCAGGCAGGTTTTGATTCTGCGGTAGCCTCTCTAGGAACATCTTTAACCGCCGAGCAGGCGAGGCTTATTTCCCGTTATAAAAATGAAGTTATTATCGCCTATGATAATGACGGTGCCGGTCAGACTGCTGCAAAGCGTGCCATCGGCATTCTTGAAAAGTTGGATGTAAAGGTTAAGGTTCTGAGGCTTAAAGGTGCCAAGGACCCTGACGAATATATTAAGCTCAAGGGGCCGGATTCCTTCCGGCAGCTTCTTGAGGGTTCTGAAAATCAGCTTGATTATCGTCTCAGGACTGTAAGAGACAAGTATGATCTGACTCAGGACGAACAGAAGGTGGACTTTTTAAATGAAGCCACAAATCTTCTGGCTCAGTTTGCAGATCCTCTTGCACGGCAGGTCTATGCTTCAAAACTTGCCCAGTCAGTGTCTTTAAAAGATGACGTTGTTATTGCAGAGGTGGAGCGTCGCAGGAAAAGGCTTCTGCGTTCAAAGCAGACCATCTACGAAAAGGAGCAAAGCCGTCCCTCGCAGCTGCTTCAGCCTGCGGAAAAGGAGCTTCGTTATGAAAATCCTTATTCTGCCATTGCAGAAGAGGGTGTAATAAGGCTCTTGTATTTAGAGCCCGCTCTTATGCAGGAAAACCGGGTTCCGGAACCGGAGGAATTTTCTTCCCCTGTTCTGGGACACATATATTCCGTAATTCGAGCAAAAATAAAGCAGGGCAGCAATATAAGCACTGCTGTGCTCAGCGATGAGCTTTCATCATCTGAGATGTCTCTTCTGGTGAACATTCTCCATAAGCCTGAGGAATTATCACAGGCCGGCAGATGTCTCCGGGATTACATAAATAAAATTCGTGAACAAAAAGAGCTTCAGCGCAAGGATTTCGATCTGAACGAAATGGCGCAGAAGCTTAGAGAAAGAAAGGGGTTTGAGGGGTAAATGACTGAAGATAAAAAGTTTACCAATGAGGAATTAAAGAGGATGGCAGACGAGCTTTTAAAGCAGGCTGACGAAAAAGAGGCCGCTGCAGCTCCCGCCAAGAAATCTTCCGCACCTCGCACAAAGAAAAAGGCTGCATCCAAAAAGAAAGAGGCAGAGCAGGAGGGCAAAACTCCTGAGATGCGTCTGCTGGAGCTGCTGGATAAGGGCAAAAAAGCAGGCAAGCTCTCTACCAAGGATCTTGAATGCCTCGAAGAGCTTAATATTGATCCGGAGGTCATGGACAAGTTCTATGAGTCTCTGGAGGCAAACGGAATTGATATAGACATTTCTTCTGCTGACGTTCTCCCCCCCATTGACGATGACGGTATATCCGAATCCGACCTTTCAAAAATAGAAGAAGTTTCCGAAGAGGAAATCAACAACACCGATGCACTTATGGACACCTTCTCAACCGATGACCCTGTGCGTATGTACCTCAAGGAAATCGGTAAGGTTCCTCTGCTCTCTCCCGATGAGGAGCTGGCACTTGCAAAGCGCATGGCTGAGGGTGACGAAGAGGCAAAGCGCCGCATGACCGAAGCAAACCTCCGTCTGGTTGTTTCCATTGCAAAGCGCTATGTAGGCCGTGGAATGCTGTTCCTTGACCTTATTCAGGAGGGTAATCTGGGTCTTATAAAGGCTGTTGAAAAGTTCGATTACGAAAAGGGCTACAAGTTCTCCACCTATGCAACATGGTGGATTCGTCAGGCCATTACCCGTGCCATTGCCGATCAGGCAAGAACCATTCGTATTCCTGTTCATATGGTTGAAACTATCAACAAGACCATCCGTGTCTCCCGTCAGCTTCTGCAGGAGCTGGGTCACGACCCCTCCGCAGAGGAAATCGCAGAAGAGATGGATATGCCTGTTGAGAAGGTCAGAGATATACTGAAAATCGCACAGGAGCCTGTCTCCCTTGAAACACCTATCGGTGAGGAAGAGGATTCACACCTTGGTGACTTCATTCCCGATGAGGATGCATCCGAGCCTTCCGAGGCCGCAAGCTTCTCTCTGCTGCGTGAGCAGCTTGAAGAGGTTCTGGACACTCTGGCCCCCAGAGAGAAAAAGGTTCTTGAGCTGCGTTTCGGCATAGTAGACGGCCGCACCAGAACTCTGGAGGAAGTCGGTAAAGAGTTCAATGTTACTCGTGAGCGTATCCGCCAGATTGAGGCCAAGGCTCTGCGTAAGCTGCGCCATCCCAGCCGCTCCAAGAAGCTCAGAGACTTCCTCAGCTGAGAATTCCACTGCCTTACGAAACATATCCGAAAATTTGAAGAAGGTATCTATAAATATAACTTTTGCGGCTTGATGATTCAAGGATTATGTAAACCCAAGTTTCATTCAGCGGCTTTCCGCTCAGGAAGTCATAAAGCCGTTTATATTTAAGGCTTTAAGTTATATATTTTACTCAATCAACTGCCCCGGGACATTGTTCCGGGGCTTATATTAAATTCAAAAAGGACATTTGATATGAAATACGATTTTGAAACAATGCTCAATCGGGCAGGAAAGGATTCAATTGCCGCTGATGTTATTCCTTTCAGCGACGGCAAGGTGGATGAGGGCTTTGAGCCCATTCCCATGTGGGTGGCAGACATGAGCTTTCCCGCCGCTCCTCCGGTATTGGAGGCAGTGCAGAAGCGCCTGAGCTTTCCGTCTTTCGGATACTTTCCCCTCAGTGATGAATATTTTAATGCTATCATATCCTGGCAGAATAAGCGAAACGGCGTTGAAGGACTTACACAAGAGCATATCGGCTATGAAAACGGAGTTCTGGGCGGTGTAAGCTCTGCAATTCAGGCTTTTACAAATCCCGGAGACAAAATTCTGCTCCACAGCCCTACATATGTAGGTTTCACCCATACCATTGAGGATATCGGAAGAAATATCGTCCATTCCGAGCTTGTGCGTGACGAAAACGGTATCTGGCGCATGGACTATGAGGACATGGACAGGAAGCTCAGGGAGAATGATATCCACTTTGCAATTTTCTGCTCTCCCCACAATCCCACCGGCAGAGTGTGGGAAAAATGGGAAATCGAAAAGGCAATGGAGGTCTACGCAAAGAACGACTGCATTGTTGTGTCCGATGAAATCTGGTCAGACATTATCATGCCGGGCTATAAGCATATACCTACTCAGTCTGTTTCTGAAGATGCGAAAAATCGTGTCATTGCATTTTATGCTCCCAGTAAGACCTTCAGCCTTGCGGGTCTGGTAGGCTCCTACCACATAATCTATAATAAGTACCTGCGGGACAGACTGTGCCGCCGCAGTCGTATGAGCCGCTATAACGAGTGCAATGTGCTTTCAATGCACGCCCTTATCGGTGCATTCTCTCCCGAAGGTGAGCAGTGGGTAGACGAGATGCGCTCCGTAATAGACCGTAACCATGCTTTTGCCTGCGGTTTTATTGAGGAAAACTTCTCCGGTGTTAAAGCTATGCGCCCTCAGGGTACATATATGCTGTTTCTTGACTGCGGAGAATATTGCCGTAAAAATAATGTCTCCATTCACGATTTACAGCTCAGAGGCATTAAGTGCGGTGTAATCTGGCAAAACGGCGAGGACTTTATATATCCGGATTCAATCAGAATGAATCTGGCACTTCCCCACGAGAAGCTTAAAGAAGCCTTTATGCGGCTGAAAGAATACGCCTTTATATAAAATTTCCCCTTGTGACAGAACGCTTAACGGCAGGGTTTTAAT
Organism: Oscillospiraceae bacterium; assembly: GCA_020025655.1. Classification (GTDB taxonomy): domain Bacteria; phylum Bacillota; class Clostridia; order Oscillospirales; family Oscillospiraceae; genus Limivicinus. The sequence goes on along the minus strand of JAHHRR010000007.1, from coordinate 32,295 downwards.
AACCGGCTTAAAGCAGTTCATCACAAGGGGTATTTTTTATTTATTAAAAAGCTTCATTGTATCGGAGTATCCAAGCTTCCTATGATCTTCAAGCACCTCGGGCGTAAAATCCAGTGTTCCCATTCCGGGTATGGCCTCAAGCGGTCTGCTTGGCCGCAGCTCGAGATATGAAATTCCGTCCTCTACAAGATTTCTGTCCACAGTATCTTCAGGATTCAGGAAACACACAAGCACCGCATCCAGCTTTTCTCCTGCAAGGGGCAGAAGGGGAATTTTGTCCTTCGGTTCGGGATTTTTACATATGGCAGGCACAACGCCGCCGTCCAGATAGTGATATCCTTTATATTCAACCGCAGGAAACAGAAACGGCAGGCTGCCGCTGGCCTTTATTAAATCAAGCTGACTGCGATAATCAAGGCTGTTCAGGCAGAAATATTCCGGCTTCTCTTTTTCCACATTGTAGCAGCAGATGTAGATCTTGTGCCTGAGAGCGGACATTTTCTCTTCGCTTAAAGTCTCTTCCATAAACTTATCAAATCGGGCAGTATCGAACTTCGCAAAGCGCTGTTCGTGGAAGAATTCATCGAGGCTTACCTTTCCCTCATCCACCATTCTGCGGCTTTCTCTGACAGTTCTCTCCGGCACCACTGCTGAGGTCTTAAAGGTATCTCCTATCCTTAAAGTACCTTCATAAACGGCCTTAGGGCCGAGGCAGCTGTAAGCTGCTGCATTCATAGCACCTGCCGAGCAGCCGGAAATTACTTCTATATTTTCTTTAAGGCCCAGCTCTTCAAGGGCTTCAAACATTCCGGCCTGATATGTCCCCTTGGCACCGCCGCCGGATAGTACAATACCTATTTTTTTGTTTTTCCAGTCCAGCATGAAAATACCTCCTTAAAGCTGTAAAACGCAGGACGGGCCACGACAAATGTCGTGGCCCGTCCTGAAGTTTTCAGGCAGTTTTATAGTTTGCCCTATTACTTAATGCCGTACTTCTTGTTGAAGCGGTCAACACGTCCGCTGGTATCGACCAGCTTCTGCTTACCGGTGTAGAAGGGGTGGCACTTGGAGCAGATTTCTACGGTGATGTTCTCCTTGGTGGAACCGGTCTCAATGACGTTTCCGCAAGCGCATCTGATGGTAGTCTGCTTATAATCGGGATGAATTCCTGCTTTCATAATCATAACTCCTCGTCATATGCTACCTTGATTGTGCGCAACGCATAGTTACAAGGCGCAAAGTGAATTCTATCATAGTGCATCGGTTTTTGCAAGTATTTTTGAAATTTTTACTGAAATTCCAAGGAAAGTGCCTCGCCTATGGAAATAAAATACAGGATGCACTCTTTAACTCTTTTACCGCATATTTTGCTCAGAGATTTGGCATAAACCTCCATCTGAATGGCGTAAAATTCTTTTTTTCTGCGCAGCTCTTCTTTGGAGCCTACGAAGTCGGTTTTGTAGTCAATAATAACCAGCTCGTCGTTTTCCTCCATAAAGCAGTCCACAACACCCTGCATCAGAAGCTTTTCGTCTTTTGCCTCGGGATAAAGCTCCTGAGCATCCCATAAAAGGGAGAATTTAAACTCTCTGCGGATATTCTCCGCTTTAAGCATACGTTTTCCCAGCTCGGAATTAAAGAGCTTTGTAACCGCCTTTGCATTTACCGCCTGAGCCTCTCTGTCTGAAAGGAATCGGGCCGCCCTGAGTCGTTCAACTTCACTGTTTACATCCTCAACACTGGAGCCTTTGCTGAAATCCATATACTGCAAAAGCAGATGGGTGGCAATGCCACGCTCGGTGCCTGTAAGCGGTTTGTCCTTTTTTGTGAAGTCAGGCATGGCAAACGGTCTGTGAGGCTTCGGAACAATGTCCTCTGCCTCCTCATCAAGCTCCATTCTGCCCTTTAATTCCGTGGCAGTAAGCTTCGACGGGAGGTTTTCCACATTTGCGTGAGGATAAGCAAAGGCCAGTCTGCGCTCAAGCTCTTTCTCAGCAGCCTCGTCCGGCAATGCCCTGCTTTCGTCCTCCACTGTCGTTTCCTCGTTTTCCTCAACGGTGCAGATTTTAAGCTTTATGTGCTTTTCGTTGTCCGCAAGAGCGGAATAAATAAGCCAGTTGATAACCGCACCGGCCTGACTGAGAATTTCCGGTGCCATAGGATTTGAAACCGCAGTCAGGGCATTATCCAGAACCTTGACCGGGTCCTTCATCGCCGCTGTAATATACAGCCGCTCCTTTGCTCTGGTCATTGCCACATACAAAAGCCGCAGCTCCTCAGAAAGTGTTTCTCTTTCCAGTCTCTGCTTTATGGCATTTCTCGCAAGGGTCGGGTATTCAATGCGGCGGGACAGGTCTGTAAGCTTCGGGCCAAGTCCCAGAACAGGATGCACAAGCACTGTTTCTCTTGAATCCTGTTTATTAAACAGCCTTGCAGTATCCGCAAGAAATACAACAGGAAACTCAAGTCCCTTAGATTTATGCACTGACATTATCTGCACAGCCGAGCCGTCACCTGCACTCATTGCAGGCTCTCTGCCCTGCTGGCTTAGATTTCTCAGCCACAGCACAAAACGATGCAGCCCTCTGTACCCGCTCTTTTCAAAGCCCTCACTCATTTCAAGAAGCGCTGTTATTCTTGCTCTGCGCACAGGGCCGTCATTCATTGCTCCGCACACTGCGCTTATCTGTAAATCTTCTATAAGTTTCCACAGAAGCTCTGCGGCCGATGTATCCGGCGCAAGCTCTCTGAATTTATCTAATGTATCTAAAAAGCTCCTGCACTTTTCGTCATTTTCGCTGTGCTTTAAAAGCGCATCATAAAGGCTTCCCTTTTTATCCTCGGCACGTATGGCAGAAAGCTCATCTCCGCTGAATGCAAAAACGGGTGAGCGCAGAACCGCAATCAAAGCGATATCCTGATGCGGATTATCTATTATAGCAAGCATGGAAATAAGCGTGGAAATTTCAAGGGAGTTGAAAAATCCTCCGCTCAGCCCCGAATCCACCGGAATACCCATGGCAGACAATTCTCTGCGGTACACTGGGCCTACGGCATTTGCAGAACGGAGCAGAATTGCAATATCTCCATATTCAAGCGCCCGCTTAACACCCCTGTCCTCTACCATAGTGCCGGATTCCATAAGCTCTTTGATTTTTCTTCCCAGCATCTGCGCCTCAATTACGCTTTTATTGGGGCTTTCCTCGTCCTCATCGGTTTTCGGCCGTTCGAGAATCAGTATTTCCGGTACAGGCACATCCCCTTCGTATGAAGCACCGTACTTCAGTTCTTCGTTTTTGCCATACTGAATGTCACCAATCTGCCTTGACATACAGATTGAAAAAACGGCATTTGCCCCTTCAAGGATCTCTTTTCTGGAACGGAAGTTCTCCTGAAGCATAATTCTTCTGGGCTCTCCGGGGGCCGCTTCGCCCGCATCTTTAAAGCTCAGATACTTCTCTGTAAATATCTCAGGGTCCGCAAGGCGGAAGCGATATATGGACTGCTTAACGTCGCCTACAAGGAAAAGGTTTTTCCCGTTCTTTGAAACTGCATGGAATATTGCATCCTGAACACGGCTTACGTCCTGATATTCGTCTACCATTATTTCGGTAAAACGCTTTGAAATCTGTACTGCCAGCTCTGTCGGTCTGCCGTTTTCGTCTGTAAGCAGTCTTGCGCTCAGATGTTCAAGATCGTTGTAGTCAAGCACGCCCGCCCTTCGCTTGTCGTTTTCATACTCTCTGTCGAAGTCCAGACACAGCTCCAGCAGCGCCTCCATGGCAGGAGCAGTGAGCGTCATTTCCTCCAGAAGCTTTTTGGAGTCTGCGTAAAGGCTTTTTTCGAGATTTCCCATGGATTTTTTGCAGCGCTCACGTCTGGCTTTAAGCCTTTCTGCAAAATCCGGGTCATCCGGCTTTCTCAGGCTGCCCAGTCTGGGGAACGGAACCGGCAGGCATTCTCTAGCTCTGTCCCAGCCGGAATCCAGTGCCGCAGATAATTCCTGCAATGCCTCATAGGTCGCCGAAAAGCTGGGAAGATATGCCTTTGCTATTTTTTCATCGGACTCTATATCTTCAATGAGGCATGAAAACTCATCTCTCCAGTAATCAGCGCTTAATTTTGCCTGTGTCAAAATTTCTCTGCCCCAGAGGCTTTCGCCCGCATCACTTATAGGTGCATTCAGAAGTTCCACCTGTGTTTTTGCCCAGTTTTCAGGTCTTGCATGGGTCTGCATCTTATCGTTCAGCGCCATGACCACAGAGCCCAGCCGGCTGTCATCTCTGCCTGCGCCCACTGTATCGGCAAGAAGCGAGAAGTTTTTATACTTCTCCTGATTCTCATAGCGTCTGTCCAGAACTCTTTCCAGTGCAGATGACTTCATGGTAGATGCTCTGTCGTCGTCAAGGATTTTAAAATCAGGTGCAATTCCCGCCGCCTGAGAGTTTTCCCTGAGAATTTTTGCACAGAAAGAGTGGATGGTTCCAATCTGCGCTTTTCTGCACAGTGCGCTCTGCCGTCTTAGACGGCGGTTGCCGGGGTCGGCCGCCAAAGCCTTTGCAAGCTCCTCCATAATTCTTCCCCGAAGCTCGCCTGCGGCAGCCTTCGTAAAGGTAATTATCAGAAAGCTGTCCACATCAACAGGGTTGCTTTCATCCTTTATATACCCCATAAGTCTTTCGGTAAGAACCTTTGTCTTTCCGGAGCCTGCACCGGCGGATACAAGAACGGTGCTTCCCCTCTCCTCTATGGCAGCTTTCTGCGCCGCCGTTGGTTTAAATTCACTCATCTTTTCCGCCTCCTTCCAGCAGCTCCCATACAGTTCTATCTTTCAGTTCAGGCATAAACCTGCACTTTTCGCCGTTTTCACCGTCGGCAAAGTGGCAGGCATCATAGTAATCACAGTTAAGGCAGGCATTTTCGCTCTGGTTTTTATAATACGGGTCTGCGGCAATACTGCCTCTCCGAAGCTCTTTTGCCATGTCACTCAGGCAGGTTTTAATATGTCTTGAAAGTCTGCCCATTCGTTCAAGGCTTGCAATAGAGTCCTCCGCAGGCACGCCGCCTTTAAATTTAAGGGGAATGTATTTCTTGTCTTCGCCCTTTTCCCATGCGTTAATAAGCTCCGGTTCATTGAGCACAAGACCGCTTCTTTTAAGCTCCTTGCGTCGTTCGTCCTCTGCTTTTTCATCTCCGGCATCACTGGCCATGGAGATAATCGAATTTCTTGCAGGTACATATACAACACCTGCCGGAACTATCTCCTGCACTCCATAATGTCCCGCTCCTCCCTCATTTAAGGTAAACAGGTACAGAAGCATCTGGAGATTCATGCCGTAATAAATATCTGAAAGCGAAAATTTCTTTCTTCCCGTCTTATAGTCCACAACTCTCAGATACAGCTTTCCGTCATGAACCCATCCGTCAACTCTGTCTGCAATACCTATAAGCGCAAGATCGCTGTCATCCTCAAGTCGGAAGGGTTCAATATCCTGAGCCTTGGAAAAGTCCAGTTCAAAATCTATCGGTTCAAAATCCGACTGCCTGAGTTCTTCGGCAGTATCGGAAACTATCTGGTGAACATCCTTGCAGAGCCTATTGAAAATGTATATAAAGCGCTTGGTTTTCTCATGGAAATCGTTTAATTCCTCGTGGACATATGCCTTAATATATTTATCCGCACATTCGTGCAGAACCTCGTCCGAAACTGTCTTGAAACCGCCCTGCTTAACTACATCTCTCACCGTATTTTCAAGAATATAGTGCATAAATGTGCCTATCTCCGGCGGCTTAAAGCCTGCCGGCTCATAGGGTTTTGCTTTCAGCCCGTACTGGCAGAAGTAGGCAAACTTACAGTGGGCAAAGCTGTCTATTCTCGAAGCACTGAGCCGCAGCTTTTTACCGTAAAGCTCCTCCACAGCCTGAGCAGAGAGCTTACCTCTGCAAAGCTCAGATGCCGCTTTAAGCCTGTTGTAGCTTTCAGGCTCCTTCTTTTCAAAATATTCAGCGGCAGCCGCAGAAACAGGATTTCCGCTGTGGAATGAATTGGCGCAAAGTCCCAGTGCCGGAGTCTCAGCTGAAATTCTGATATCATCCATATTGAGCCTTCGGGGCTCTTTATTAAATATCGCCGCTGCCCTGTTATAAGGAAAGCTCGGGCGCAATCCGCCGCCTTCATTTCCTGCCAGTGAATATGACAGGCTGAGACCCTCTTCCGGAAGGCTCAGGCAGTTATATATAAGTGAAAACTCACGCCATAGTTCAGCATTTCCACCCAGATCAATATTCATTTCCAGAAGTCTCTGGCGTTCTTCATCGGAAAATACGCCCTGATCACTCTGCGCCTGAGGGATTCTGTCATCGCTGCAGCCTAAAACTATAAGATGCTTTATATGTCTTCTGCGCATACGGTCAAAATCTCCGGCAGTAACTCTGTCGAGAGCGGCAGGAATAGAGCCCACATCGTATTTTGAGAGCATGAGCATAAAGAGCTTGCCATAGCTCTGAGTATCCATGGGACTGTCGCCGAGAATGGCGGCACTCTGCTCAATGGCGTTTACAATTATATTCCAAAGCTGGCGGTATTCCTGACTGAGCGTAAGATTTCCCCGCTGCTCAAGCATTTCCGCCCTCTGCTGCATCTTTTCCGGCAGTTTCAGCTCTGCCATGAAATTTGCAAGTGCCGCCGCCTGAGTCTCCGCTGTGTCCGCAAGCTCTGCGCTCTTCTGGAAGCTTAAAAGCGGTCCGGCAAGCTCATACCGCAGCCTGTTTATATTATTGAGTCTTTCCTGACTTTCCTCGTCCGGTTTTCCGCCGTAGCCGTCAGGATGCTGTGTCCAGTCACCCGCACGGTGCCATGCGGAGCTTTTAAGCTGCCAGAGGAAAATATAGTCCGATAGCGTGTCGCAGTCGGCATCGCTCAGTCCCGTAAGGCCGGTGCGCATATAGCTTATAAGGTCGTCGGTATCCCAGCCGCCCTCAATTATTTCATAGGCAAGGGCAATAAGGGTCGGAAGCGGTTTTTGCATAAGTGAGCTTTTTCTTGTGGTATAGAGGGGAACGCCGTAAAGCTTAAAGCTGTTTTCAAGGCACGCTCTGTAATCCTCAAAACCACGCACCGCTATTGCTATGTCACGCCAGCGCAGTCCTTTATCCCGTGTAAGCTCCAGCGCCTTTGCCGCTGCAAATTCGCACTCGGAGCTTATGGAATCTGCAACGCAAAGCTCTATTTCCGAGCCGTCTCCGGAAAAGCACTGACTATCATAGCTGAACATATTTTCGGCAAAGAAGTCCAGCGCCGAGCCGGAGGCCTCCCGCTCCATTATTTTAATCTCCGTCTCTGCGCCCAGCTCTTCTGCCACAGCAAGAAGTCTGCGGCAGGATATGCGGCTCAGTTCATAGATTTCGTTATCTCCGTCCAGTCTATCCACATTCATGCAAACACAGACTTCCGCTCCGTTTTTCAGCAGCGCTCTGATAACCTGATTTTCCTGATTTGTAAAGTCAATAAACCCGTCCACATATATATGCTTATCTCTTCCGAAGCCCGATTCCTCAATCTGCTGTGCAAGAATGCTCAGCCTGTCGGCAGGATCAGCATTGCCCCTGCTGACAACCGCCTGATAGCTCTCTAAAATAAGTGCCATATCCATGAGCTTATCCTTCAGACCGCCGTCACAGTTTTCGGCAGCCTCCATAAGCTGCTGACCGTCAATGCAGGCAGTTTTAAACTCATCCACAGCCGAAAGAAGCATTGCCTGAAGCTCCGCTTTACCCGGTGCCTTGCTGTATACCTTGAGTCTCGAAGAGACATTGTTTACTGCAAGTGCCATGCAAAGCAGTCTGCCTCCCTTATCCAGATATTTTGCAGCACCGCCGCCCTGCCTTGTCATAACATAACGGCTCAGGCCCGTAAAGCTTAAAACCTCGGCATACAGCGATAGACTGTCTCCGCAGGCCCCGCACAGCTCTCTTTCCGCCTCATGGCTGTACTGCTCGGGCACAATAAAGAAATATCCGTTCTTCCGGTTTTCAACCGCATTTTTTATCTCATCTATAAGGGCGGCAGTTTTACCTGTACCCGCTTTTCCTAAAATAAGTCTGAGCATATTCAGCCCTCTCTTCTTTTTGATAGTTCATTTTAGCATTTTTAAATTTTACGGGCAAGGGTACTGATAATTTTTACATCATATTCATTGATTGCATTGTAAAACGGGGTAAAATAATAAATTATGATGAAATATCGCAAAGGAGGAATCTATAATGAAATTTTCATCTAAAATAGAAAAATGCAATCAATCCCCTCTGCTTGTGTTTACCGGTGAGGCAAATGCCGCAGAAGCCCGGGGTAAAAAGATATATCACCTCAATATCGGTCAGCCCGATATTCTCACGCCAAAGGCCTATTATGATGTTCTCAGGGACTTTAACGAGCCTGTTCTGAAATACTGCGACCCACCCGGACTGCCTGAGCTTATCCATGCTGTTGAGGGCTACTTCCGCAATATCGGAGTTGAGCTTGAGGATGAAAATATACTCACAACTTTCGGCGGCAGCGAGGCCATTCAGATGCTGATGGCTGCTATTCTGGATGACGGTGACGAGGTTATTTCACCCGAACCCTATTACGCTAACTATCACACCGCCGTAACTCTTGCCGGAGCTTCAATTCATCCCATTACCACCTCACCCGACGAGGGCTACCGCTATGCCGTAAGGGAACGGGTCGAAGCCTGCATAAATGAGCACAGCAGAGCTATACTTCTTACAAATCCCGGCAACCCCACCGGCTGCGTACTTTCAAAGGACGAGCTTAAGCTTATGCTGGATATCGCAAAGGAGCATAATCTGTTCCTTATCTGTGATGAGGTTTACAGAGAATTCACCTATGAAGGCGAGCCCCTTATGAGTGCTTTGCAGTTTGAAGGCTATGAGGATAATGTGGTTGTTATCGACTCTGTGTCAAAGCGCTTTTCCGCCTGCGGCGCAAGAGTCGGCGTCTTAATATCCAAGAATCGTGAGCTTATGGCCCATGCCCTGAAGTGGTGCCAGTGCCGAATCTGCGTTTCCACCATAGATCAGGCCGCAGCCGCAAAGCTTTACAGCGTAGGGCCTGAATATTTTGAAGATATACGCAGGGAATACAAGCACCGCCGTGATATTATGGTGGAAAAGCTCAGTCAGATTCCCGGAATCGTATTTAAGAAGCCGAAGGGTGCCTTTTATGTTATGGCTGCACTTCCCGTTGACGATGCAGAAAAGTTCCAGCACTGGCTACTCAATGAATTTGAGTATCAGGGTGAAACCGTAATGTTCACCTGCGGCAAGGACTTTTATATTACCCCCGGCAAGGGTCTGAATGAGGTTCGCATGGCCTATGTATTAAAGGAGGAGGACATTATACGGGGTCTTGATCTTCTGACTATCGCCATAGAACAGTATAATAATCTCAAATAATAAACGGGCATATCTGCCCGCCTGAACTTATTTTCTAGTTATATATAAAAAAGCCGACGGCATATGCCGTCGGCTTTTCTTAGCTTTTATGTGTGTTTAATTATCAGTGTTCTTTTCTCTTTCTAACGGCAAGAGAAACAGCTGCACCGCCGGAAAGGATCAGCAGGCCTACCCACAGGCCGAGCATACTGTCATCACCGGTCTGAGGAGTTCTTGCAGGGATCTCGCAAGTCTGATTTCCGCCGCAGACCTTGCAGAACTGGATGGCTTCGCCCCTCTCGTGGTCAGTGGGTTCCTTGGTTACCTTCCACTCGCCCCACTCGTGAGGCTGGGGGTTAACATTCTTATCGCAGCGCTTGCAGTGCTGGTAGTGGAACCATACATCACCGGTAGGAGCAAACTTGCCCTCGCCCACATCGTGTCCCAGTGCAGGAATGACCTCGGTATAGTCTGTCAGCTCAACATTGGTATCACCTACAACTGCGGCGTACTTTTTGAAGCCGTCCTCGGTGCAGGTGGGCTGCTGTACAGTTTCTACGATATCGTATACTTCTGTAAAGCTGTAATCACAGTCATTGCAGCTTGTTACAACAGTGTACTTCTTGTTTGCAATGTCAACAGTTTCGGTGATGGTGGTATTGTGACCGGTAGCGGGAACTACATCGCTGTCAACATAAAGGCCGTTGGACCAGTAGGTATTGGGGTCCACAATTGTGTGGCGGGTATAGCCGTCTTCTGTGCAGGTAGGAGGTACAACTTCAGACTTGATTTCGTGGTTTTTGGCGGTATAGAACTTTTCAGCCTTTGCCTCACAGCCTTCATCAAGGCAGTTAAGTCTAACCGTGCAGCTTGAATAGTCGTCTGCCCATACTGCTTCAGGATTCTCTGCATCCCAGTTATGCTCAGGTGCTGCAAATGCCATTGTAGACATTAAAGCTGCTGCCATAACAAGAACCATCAGTACGCTCAGAATTTTTGTGGTTTTTTTCATGCCGGATATCCTCCTTAATAAATTTTCTCCCAGGTCATACCCGTTTTGTATTACCTTGCGGAGAACTTTTTTACTTCGGCAGATTCATTTCTCCGAAGATTGATTTTTCAACTTACCGTATCTTAAGTATGCCATACTTTAAGGTTTAATTCAAGCATGACTTCTCGCTATTTTTTGACATATGGAACTATTTTGCTCTGAATTTTTCTTATTCTGCCATAAGAATATTTATTATTCCTGTTCTTTCACATACTCCTGCACGATAGCCGTACTGTCTCTGAGTACTTCCTCTCCGCTGAGGAAGCCTTCCGAGGTAATTATCTGTGCGCCTATGTTTTCCATGTCACGGAGATTTGATTTCTGTATCTCGTCGGTAGCAGAAGAAGTGCAGTCGCTTACAACTGCCACATTGTACTCAAGTGAAATTCCGTCATAGCAGCTGGTGCGGATGCAGTTAGGCGTGGTAGTACCGATAAGGATAACATTCCGCACTCCGAGGCGTCTCAGAACGATGTCCAGTTCTGTCTGGAAAAATGCTGAAAATCTGGGTTTTTTAATAAAATAGTCCTTTTCGCAGGGGCAGAACTCCTCCGGCATATCAGAAGAAATGCTCTCATCACAGCCCGGGCTTATGGGCTTGCCGCCCTTGAGCCAGCCGTGGAATCTTGTATGCTCAACATCGCTTCCGTTTGCACGATAGAGCCTGTTGACAAAGAATACGGGAATACCCATATCTCTGCATCCTCTTATCATTCTGGCGCAATTCGGCACGGTAGCCTTTGCGCCTTTAATGTAGCAGGTGGATTCCTCATTTAAAAATCCTCTCTGCATATCTATAACAATAAGTGCAGTGTCTTTCATAAAATCGCTCCTTTGCAGAATTATTTTCGCTGTGCTTGCCTGCACGTTTCATTATCGGACATTTTTGTGCAGTATTTTGTTTATCAGTCCGCTTTGTCCTGTTCTGTACAGCCTTGCTGTCTTAATTATATCACAGTTTTTATATTCGGCAATGGTCTTGAAAATAAAAAGCACAGCCTCAAACCATGCCTCGCAAGAGAACAGATTCAAAGCTGTGCTTAATTTATTGAATTATCCTACATACTGCAGATCGTAGTTATTCTGGATAGCAGAAACGATCTGAGTTAAAATCTCATTGGCAGGAGTGGGGATGCCCAGTTCTTTACCGTACTCGGCAATCTTTCCGTTAAGAACGGAAATTTCTGTCTGACGCTTATGCATCAGAGCATCCTGGCACATTGAGGGGTAATAGTCACCGACGTTCTTAATAACATCCATCAGATCATGGTTAATGAAGTCGTCGGCGTCAATCTTGGTGCCTCTTGCAGTTGCAACCGCAGCAGCCTCTCTTGCAACCTCTTCAAAGAGCATATTGCCGTATTTGTCTGCACCGACCTGATTGATTTTAAGTCTTAAAACTGTGCATACAGTGTTGACGGTGGAGTTTACAAGAACCTTTTTCCAGACATAGTAGTAAATGTCGTCTTTTCTCCAGTAGGCATCGCAGCCGCCGTTGCGGAAAGCCTGCTCCATGTACTCACAGGCCTTGTCGCTCAGCTCGGAGCGCTCAATTCCGCCGAAGTTCATCTGAACACCTGCGGCCGGAGTAGATACGCAGGCACCGGGGCCGGTGAGTGCAGTACCCAGAACACCAGAGCCGATTACGCAGCGGCTTTTGGGCAGATACTTAAGCAGAGTGTCATCGTTGCCAAGACCGTTAATAAGGGAAACTGCGACGGTATTGGGGCCGATGCAGGGCTGTGCATCCTGAACTGCCTGATCCAGCTGAGTTGCCTTGGTCATGAAGATAATTATATCAACTACACCGCAGTCTTTTGCATCGGTGTAGGTTGTAAATCCGGTAAGCTGGCGTACATCGTCAACAAACTCGCCGTCAACATTATGGTGAATGGTAAAGTTCATACCATCCTTTGCAATCTTGTCCATATGTTCCTTGTATCTGTCAATAAGCACCATATCGGCGCCGCCCATACGCAGATAAGAGGCAAATACGCTGCCTGCTGCTCCGGAACCGTACATTGCTATTTTCATAATATAACCTCCTGTTATTTATTATGCTTTTTTATACCTGTTTTCGTAATTGCTTTCTATACAGGACACAAGATCAGTTAGCATCTGATTATAAGGAGTGGGAATTCCGTACTTTCTTCCGTACTCAGCGATTGCGCCGTTCAGAACCGAAATCTCTGTCTTTCTCTGGTGCATCAGCATATCCTGAGCCATAGAGGGGTAGTAGGTCTTAAAGCCCTCCTGAAGTCTCGGAAGTTCCTTTTCCATCTCGCCTCTGAGGTCTCCCGCTCCGTCAGCCTCAGCGACGCAGCAGCCTTCCTCCCAGACTTTCTTTATAAGCTTCTGTCCTCTTTCGTCGGCCAGAAGATTTCCCACATTTAAGGCTGTCATGGCGCTTAAAGTGTTGTAACCTGAGTTTGAAATAGCCTTTTTCCATATAAGCGGCTTGATGTTTTCCACATATCTTGCCTCACAGCCGCCTTTTATAAAGCAATCCTGAAGATAATTTCCGACGCTGTCGCAAAGTTCTGATTTTTCAGCTGCACCGAAATTCATAATGACACCGGATTCAGGCTTTGAAACGCAGGTACCAGGCTGAGGAAGCTCGGTTCCTATTGTGCCGAAGCCGCAGATTATTCTGTTTTTCGGCAGATAGCGTGACAGAATATTCTCATTACCAAGACCGTTCTGGAGAGATACAAGAACAGTATCATCACCTATGGCTGAAAGCACATCAGGCATTACATCGTCGCTCTGAGTGGCTTTGACCATCAGAATCACAATATCCATTTTTCCTATATTTACAGCTGAATCCGAAGTGTGGAAGCCCTTTAGAACCTCTTCTCCCTCGGGGGAAATGAATCTGAGTCCGTTTTCCTCTATCTGCTGCATATGGGCTTTGTATTTATCAACAAGGTATAGATCCGCTCCGCCTTTTTTAAGGTAAGCTGCAAATACACTGCCTGCCGCACCGGAGCCTATCATGGCAATTTTCATTAACTTTCATCCCTTTCAATCATGCTTTTTTCTGTTTAATTTGACAAAGCCGAGTTTACTCTCTATTGCACAAATGTCAATACCGCTGATGAATAATATTATTTTTTTGTAATCAATGGCAGAAAGGGTGTAGTTAGAAGTCACTAATCGGGCAGTTTATGTTGATTTTTTTATACTGAAATTCCCTGTTTGTTATGGGGAATTGTTATTTACAATATTTTCTAATTTTATCTGAAAGAACTCAATTTGCACTAGTTTTAAAACATTTTATATACAAACTACGGTATTCTTGCAGAATACAGTCTGCTTGTTTTCAGATAAAAGAATTATATAAAGTATAGATTTTATCTAAAGCTGATTTAGTCCTAGGCAGGTTCTACAAAAGTGCAAATTCCTCTTATTTACTTTTTACGTCAATCCCATGTGATATTCAGTTTTACTGCATATTTATTGAAAAAACACCGCACATAAGGCGGTGTTTTTTATCAGATATCAATTTCATAGCGCTCATAGGCATTTATAATTCTTGTGCCGCCACGCTCCAGCTCTCTGGGGATATTGTGGCCGTAATTCATATGCACATGGCCGTGAATAAGGAATTGCGGCTTATACTTATCCATAAGTTCATTCAGACATTCAAAGCCCCTATGGGCATAGTCAGTTGCGTCTCCGTAGCCGGCAGCCGGAGCATGGGTGAGTACAATATCCACTCCGCCTGCCATTTTTATTTTAAGTCCCAGCCTTTTAATGCGCCAGTTCATCTGCCGCTCAGTATACTGATTTGGGCCGCCGTTATACACCGGACTTCCGCCCAGACCCAGAATTCTGAGGCCGTTGTGTACATATATCTTGTCATCTATACAGGTACAGCCCTCGGGCGGATGTACATTATAGTTTGCATCATGGTTTCCCGGTACATAAAGAAGCGGACGGTTGCTCATGGTTACAATAAAGCTGAGATAATCAGCCTTAAGGTCTCCGCAGGATAGTATCAGATCATACTTTTTTAATCTTCCCGGCTGGTAATAATCCCACAGATAAGGGCTTTCATGGTCTGACAGCAAAAGAAGCTTCATAACAGAACACCTTCAATCTCAGGCGGTATATCGTCCCTGTATATTCCCTGCAGTCTGGCTATTGCCTGTCCTTTAGGGGTAAGGATATCAAATTCCGGTATTCCGCCGTCTACATTATCACACAGCCAGTCCATATTCAGAATCTCTTCATAGGTGAAGTCTCTGCTGCCGTCATTTCTTACCACTCCATCCTGAGACAGTATCGGTCGGTGGAAAGGCGTAATGCTGTCATTTACGATACTGTTCTGGATTATTTTAGCAAGTGCGCTGACTCCGGCAGGAATTGCATTTGTGCGCTTTATGCCTACAACTCCGCTTGCCATTCCCCACCAGTAGTTAATGGCACGCTGACCGTCGGGGCTGGAATTAAGGCTGTCCCAGCTGCCGTCCAGTATGCTGCGCACCAGCTTTATATAGAAGGTACCCCAGTTCCAGTAAGGGGATGCCAGTATTTCGGTTGTACCGTCAGGTTTTATCTTGAATGTACCCCAGTTACCGCTCTCCCAGTCTCTTACCGGAATATCCAGTGTGGAAACAACGTCAATTCCCATTTCCTTCATTTCATCAAGATGATCTCCCGGCACACACGACCACCTGAGGTCTATTCTTGCTCTGGGATTTGTGAGCTGGGCGCCAAGTGCAAAAGCATTTATGCCTGCCGGAACACCGAAAATAGGATAGCTTGCAATATAGCCTATATGATCGTTTCTGCTTATTGCGCCTGCAATAGCTCCGGAAATAAATTTACCCTCATATATCCGGCCGTAATAAGTTCTTACGCCTGTATACGGCATGGACACCGAGCAGTTTAATATCTTAACATCAGGATGCTGCACTGCGGCCTTGCGGCAGGCACCGATAAGCGGCGGAGTAGTTGTAAATATAACCTGTGCGCCGTCTTTGATAGCATCTTCCATTGCGGTATCAGCTCTCTCGGCGTTACCCACATCCATATATACAACAGTCTCCACCTGATCTCCCAGTGCGGCTTCCATTCTCTTCCGTCCAACTTCGTGGCTTCTCACCCAGTTACTCTTTCTGGGGGTCAGCTCATGGATAAAAGCAATCTTCAGCCTTGATTTTGTGGGAAACACGGAGGTTTTAAGCTTTTCAAGGAAGTTTGTCTCAGGTTCTGTCTCATTTGGTTCAGTGCTTACCTCGATAGGCTCTTCTTTTACAAGCACGCCTATATCCTGCCAGATTGTCTGCAAAGCAGCTGTAAGGTCCGATGGCGCTCTGAACCGCAGATCATCAAACGGATAGACTTTCAGCCATACCAGCAGCGCATCAGCCGCCGTAACCTGCAGCGCAGGATTTTTAAGCCTGTTGAACGCTGTCTCGAAGTTATAAAATCCGGAGAGGAACACACGCTTTTCGTCTTCCGTCCATTTGTGGTTTACTTCATAGCCCAGTGCTGTCTGAAGCTTCGGAAAGCTGCCGGGCTGTGTAAAGCGGAGCTGATACAGCTTTGTCAGCGGATAGTAGCGCATAAACTCATAATAGCTTCTGATTTCCTCATCATCCGAATAGGTAGGTATAAGTCTTGTAACATAGGCAGGAATAGAGGGTGCGCCATAGCTTTTAAAAACGCTTACACGTTTGTTGCCCTCCAGAACATAAAATCTTCCCAGATACTCATAGCATTTGATAGGATCTCTTATGCCCTCGTCGCTGAGATGGGCAGAGCAGAGCTGCATCCATTTTGCACCGAACTCGGAGCCTTCTGAAAGCAGCGGCATAAAGTTTGAAGCAAAAGCCGTAGTTCTGCCGGCAGTTTTAGTGCCTACTATCATTTTAGACGGGATTTCCAGCAGTCCAAGTGACAGCTGGCCTGCAATCATACTGCCGTCAAGTATCTCATCGAGAACCTGAAGGTACGGATAATTTCCGTTATGGATATCTTCTCGGTACTGTTTTTTTCCGGCCTTCAATGCTGCCTGATACTGCTCTCGGGCATCTATCTCGTAACCCATTGATATCTCCTTTCAAAAGCTCCTGCACTGCGGAAAGTTAAATTCTCATGTAGAATTATTATACCTATTTCTCTTATTACATTCAACAAAAAGCTTTTAACTTCTCCTGACGAAAAAACTCCCGAAGCTAAAAAACTTCGGGAGTGAGTTTTGTTTTACAGCCTGCCAAAGCTGCTACTTCAGCAGGCTGTATTTCATATGTTGGGGGGAACACATGAAAGACCTTAAGCATCTCATCTGATGCTATGTTAACATTCTTTTACACCAGCCGCAAGCCCCGCCGGGGGATTAAATTTTCAGATTTATTTCTGATTCCAGCCGGTATTGCCATCGGAAAATACAAGATTTTTGAGATTCTGCCTATAAGCAGTATTGCAGCAGGCAGGGCCGGGGAAACCGACAGTACCCTGAAGCGCATCAACTGAAACATAGTGTCTTACGGAATCCCATACAGGCTCTCTTGTGTATTCCATAACTCTGCTGTTTACGCCGCCCTGACGGTTTTCGCACAGATCGCTGCACTCATGGAGATACTGGGCACCTCTGGTAAGAGATGTGGAAACCTTGTATCCGCCGCCGTTTTTAAGCCGGTGGGAGATTGCAAGCAGAGTTCCCAGTGCCAGAATAAATCCGGGGAAATAATCGAGGGGAACACCGTTGAGGTTAACAGGCTTTTCCATGCTGCCGTTGCGAACTGAAAGTCCGCTGATATCCTCTGCGCACGGAGCCCAGCCGGGGCGCTGCTTCCATACAGTGTCGGAGAAGCAGTTAAGATTTGCATATATTACATTGGGGTTAAGCGCTCTGATATCTGCTTCGGACAGGCCGAAGTGATCCAGCGTACCGTTCTGATATGAATAGGTAATAACGTCAGCTTCCTTAATAAGTTCCTTAGCTCTTGCAAGCTGCTCGGGATTATTGAAGTCAAGCTGAATGGAGTTTTTACCTGCCCAGCCGTCAAGCTCAAGCATGGCCTGCTCCTGCTCCATATATTTGCCTCTGCGGATCATAAGTACATCTGCGCCGTACTCGGCCAGAACTCTTGAGCAGGCGGGGCCGGCAATAATATGAGTCAGGTCCAGAACCTTGATTCCGGAAAGCGGGCCTCTGGAATTGGGTTTGCCGTAATCAGGTGCAGCTGCATCACCGAATTTTTCCTCCTTAATAAGAGGCATTGCGCAGACTGCTTTGCCGACTTCGCTGTTTTCCCATTCCTCTCTGCTTCTTATCATGCAGGCACAGGCACCGGCATCGAATGCCATTTCTTCAAGCTCGAGAGCAGTTTTCTCTGCAACCTTTTCAGCAATCTCCTTCTTATCCTTTCCGATTGAGAAGAAGGTGTATTTGGAAGAGGGCTTGGACATTCCCATAGCCTCGAACAGCTTTCTCTGCTGATCCTGATAATAGACATGGAAAGATACATCTCTTCCGTCTCCGGCTTTATATTTATAGAAGGAACCGTTAATTGCGTTGTTTACAGAAGCAGCCGAATCGAAACGTCTCTTCTGGAACTTCTTTCCCTTATTGTCTGCCATAAAAAGGCGTATAGCCTGTAAACCTGCAAAAGCAACATCGCAGTATGTTTCAGCACCATGGACATCATCGCCCCGCAGCTCGCCTATTTCTGTTGCAACCGAGCTGCAGGCCGCAAGAACAGCAGCTATTGCGGGTGTCTGGAGGATGGTTTCATCTTTAAAAAGCTTATTTACACCGGGCAGTCTCTTTCCGACCATTGCGGCAGCAAAGGGGCCGGGGAACGGGTTTTCAGTAAAGCACGCCTTTTTAAACTGAGCTGCTCTTCCGGGCTCTGCCACGAAAGTTGTGGGAATGGCTTTGATGCTGTAATCATCTACCAGCTGGTCAAAAATAACCTGAGCCTGCTGAGCTTTTTTTCTAAGAACTGCATTAGACATAAGAGTATTCCTTTCATATTGATTTTGCGTTATTATCGAACACAGTTCGATAAGTTTTTCTGCGTTTTACGTCCGAAAGAATGTTAGGATTCTTTAATCTAATGCACAGTATATATGAAATTTCAATTATTGCAACAGTCTAATCTGCGGATTTGTCTAATTATTGTCAGTTCGGCTGTCAAAATTGAAAATTTTTTACAGTCGGACGATTCCGGCAGGTTTTCCACAATTGCTCTTAAAATTGTGGAATATTTATTCCCGTTAAAACATCTCTCTGGAATCTGGTTAAAAATGCTCTATTCCCTCATAAAAAGCCAATAACGGCACAGCGGTAAACCGCTGTGCCGTTATTGCGGGAAGTATTTTTTTAATCAGAAAGAATGATTAAGCAATACCGAATAATGCGCAAAGACCCATGTAAAGGAGTGCGCGGAAGAGAGTAAGTGCTACGGTCAGTGCAAAAATAACAGGGAAATAAACATCCTTGAATTTTACACCAGCAACAGTGCACTCAGTCTGCAGGAATCCTGCGGTGGGCAGTGAGTCAAGACCCAGAGAAGCAAAGACGGTGGTTCTGTGGAATGCAGCAGCATTGGTAAGAGCTGCAGCCTGCTGAAGAACAGGTGCTGCAAGAACCAGACCTGCAGTAGAGGAACCTGCAATACCTGCAATGAGGTTAGTTGCAATAAAGGTAATCATAAGAGGGCTGCCCTTGTAGGACAGGATGCTTTCAACTGCGGACATATAGCCGGGGCAGTTCTGAATAACAGCACCAAGACCGACGATTGCAGCTGCGTTAATAATGGTGGTAAGGCTCATGGAGATGGAATCAGACATAACCTTGCGGTTCTCCTCCCACTTGCGGGGAAGGTACTTGAACTGTAATACAATGATAGCTGCAACACCGCAGAGAAGTGCAAACTCAACTTTTACCTTGAAGAGGTTAAGGACAAGGATAGGAATGAGCATAGGAATGAGAGAGGTAACCCAGTGAGGGCCTTTGGCCTCCATGTCAAGCTCGCCCTCATCCTGAGCAGCACCGGTGCCGTAAGCAGGTGCATAGCCCAGACCCTTTGCATCAAGGCGCTTTTCATACCACTTCATGTAAAGAATACCGACAACAAGGAATACTACGTTGCAGAAAATTGCAAGCCATCCACCTGCACCAACAGTAGTTCCAAAGTAGTCAGCGCAAAGGACGTTATTTGTTACGGGAACGTAAGGAAGTGCAAGACCGAGGTTAAGACCAAGTGAGAAGCCCGCAACAACAACTGCACGGCTGACGTTTGCTTTGCGGCAAAGCTTTAATGCAATGGGGAATACGATGAACATAGTGATAAAGCTGGAAATTCCGGCTGCAGCCAGAATGGCGGTAAAGATACAAACGCCAAGAGATACATTCTTAGGTCCGGAAACCTTCAGAATTGTGCGTGCAAGGCTGTCTGCACCGCCGGTAACTTCAAGCAGTTTGCCAAACAAAGCACCCAGAGTGAAGAGGATCAGCCACTGTTTTGCAAAACCGACCAGACCGCCCATGTAGATATTGAGCAGGCCATCATAAACATCCATCTTGTAGATGAACATAAGAAGCAGGGAAACAATAATACCGCCGAAAAGTGTAGGTACATTTTTATAGCAGAAAACGCTGATAAGCAGAACTGCTCCAATAAGTATTGCTATATCCATTGAAAACTCTCCTAAAAAATCTCTTTATAATTTTTTGTATGATACAAGACTCAGACAACAAGTCAGCGGAATTTATAACCTGACATTCCCCAAAAATGCCGTTTCATGGTTAATTCCACCGGAAGAGTGTACTCGTTTATTTTCGTCTGAATACTGTGCCAACTGAATTACGGATTATGCTTTCTTATACTGTTTAAATAAGGATGCATAACCTCTTCTATTCTATCGTGCATATCAAAAGCACCGCCACTGAGGCACCAGTCAAAGGCTACACCTTTAACTATTGTTGCAAGCACCTCTGCATAATGAGCAACAGGCAGCCTGTCATCAATGAGACCCTCTTTCTGTGCCTGCTCCAGACACATACCGGGGAAATTCCACATTGTCATAGGTGTGCGGTTATTAAACCGCCTTACATCGAGAGAATAGTTTTTTGTGTTATAGAAGCTGGAGAAAAAGTCTATGCCGATTTCATTCATATAATTTCCCCAGGCGCTGTAATAGGCGATAATCTGACGGTCAAAGCTCAGATCCTTTACTGAATTATCAAAATCATGTTTAAGTCTGTATTCAGCAAACTTATCAAATATATAGTAGCTGAGCAAATCGTCCTTGGTTTTAAAGTGGTAGAAGAAAGTTCCGTTTGAAACTCCGGCGACATTGCATATGTTGTTTACAGTTAGATAGGCAAAGCCTTTTTTCTTTAATATGGTATCGGCTGCCATGTATATCTTCTCTTTTGTTTCAAGTGTTTTCACTTGTTTAGGTGTTTTTAGAGTCATTTTATAATGGTCTCCTTAAAACCAAATTTGCTTTCAGGTATAAGAACGGATGTCTTATAGAGTACGCTCCATAAGAATATCATCGAGATTTGGATTTGTAAAGGGCTTTTTAGAGCTTTGTTAAAAAAATCTCACTTTTGTGAATAGTAGCTAATATTGGCAACAGCATTTCGGTCAAATTATTAGTTTTTTCTAACTTGACTTTTTATTGTCAATGTTGTAGAGTATGACACAGAGTGTACTCTATACACGCAACAAACGAAAGCAATCCCCAAAATTGCTTTATAGCTTTACAGCTAAACGTCATAGTCATAAGATGATTTTTCACAAACACAGATACAGAAAATGAAAGGAAGTTTTCATCATGGCAAATTCAGATAGGTTTGTAGGTAAAGTAGCAGTTGTTACCGGTGGCGCAAGCGGAATCGGCAAAGCAATCGCAGCCCGTTATATTCAGGACGGCGGCAAAGTTGTTATCGGTGATATACAGACCGATAAATTTGCAGCCATAATCGAAGAGTTCGGTGCAGACAATGTCTATTGCGTAAAGTGCAATGTCAGCGATCGTGCTGATGTAGATGCAATGATTCAGACTGCATACGATAAATTCGGCGGATTTGATGCTATATTCAACAATGCCGGCGTTAATATCTTCAAGGACTTCCTTGAGTTCACCATCGAAGAGAGCGATCGTATTTTCAACGTAAACTACCGTGGAGTTTTCAACGGTTCTCAGGCTGCTGCAAAGGCTTTCATCGAGCACGGTACTCAGGGCGCTATTGTTAACACCTCTTCTATTAACTTCCGCTGCGTTACTCCCAACACCACCTGCTATGCAGCAAGCAAGGGCGCTATCTCCATGTTCACCCGTGGTATTGCCGTAGAGCTGGCTCCCTATGGTATCAGAGCAAACTGCTTCTGCCCCGGATCTACCGATACTCCCATGGTCGGCCAGTGTGCAAGAGATCGTTTCCCCACCTACACTGCTCCTAAACTTGCTATCAAGCGCATGGCACAGCCTTCCGAGCAGGCCGCTGTTGCTTGCTTCCTTGCATCTGAGGACGCTTCCTACATGACAGGTGAATCTGTGTTTAACGTCGGCGGCTGGGGCATTGCCTGATTTAGCTGCTGACAGTATGATGCGTCTCACATAAATTAAGAATCAATACTCAACATATGTGAGACGCAAATATAATTTTGAATTTAATGCCGGTATTCTCCGACAAAATATAATTGGAGGTTCTTACTATGAAATATACAAAAGAACAGTGGAAAGCCCTTAGTGACCGTGTAATGCTCACCCTTCGTCCTACTCAGCATCCTGTCGCAATGAAGTTTGCAAAGACTCAGGAAGAGCTGGACGCCATTCCCAATGTTACATTCTGTCAGAATAAAGGTAATGCCTGCAAAACCATTGGTATGGCATCCCATTTTCAGGGTACCTTCGGTATTACCGCTGAGCACTTCTCCGGTTACTATTGCGCAATGAACAACGGTCTTATGAAGATTACTCAGGAATACATTGACGGCGCAATTCTTTATAAGGATCCCACTCCCTGGCATCACGATCAGGAAGATGCAAAGAAGCACATTGCATCCAATATGCAGTTCCTGCCTGAAGAACCCTACAAGGCTCTGGTCTGTTCTGCATTCTGCAACTGCGACATCGAAGAGGCTGACTGTGTTGTTCTGCGTCTGCCTACTCAGGCTGCATTCCACCTTATGGCCTGCTATGTTGAGACCAACTGGGAGCGTCTCGAGTTCCCCTTCAGCGGTGAATCCAACTGTGCTGATACCTGGATGCGCACTGTTAAGGAAGGCAAGATTGGTCTGTCCCTCGGTTGCCGTGGTGACCGTGCCACCGGTGCTCTGGGCTACGGCGAAGTTCAGATTACCATGACTCTCGAACAGCTGCTCAAGGCTCTTGATGGCTGCGACACCACTGAGAAGAACGGTATTCTCTATCCTTACAACCCCACTTGCCTTTACAAAGGTGCTTTCTAATCTCAGATTGCCGCTTACATAATACACTCCTCAAATAATATATACTTCTCCTAACTGCCCCGATTTTATCTGCGGGGCAGTTATTTTAAATGTCTGATTATGAAAAAAATTGTTTTTGTTTTACTTTCTGTTTCTGCCGCTGCGGCCTGTACCGCTGCAACACAGGCAGAACTTGGTTTTGATGCCGCCGTGGCTTTAGGCGCATTAACCGCCGCAATAATTCTCTGGATAAGTTCTGCTCTGCCGGATTACGTTACCGCACTTTTTCTGGCCGTCTGCTTTATAGTGTTTTCCAAGGTACCCTGCGGGATAGTTCTGGGTGCTTTTTCAAAGCCAAGTCTCTGGCTTCTGCTGTCCGCTTTCGGCTTAACACTGTGTTTGTCAAAATGCGGTCTTTTAGATCGACTGGCAAGATTTATCATGAATCTTTTCCCGAAAAACTTTATGGGCAGAGTTTTAGGGCTTACTGCTGTCGGCTTTATCAGCGCACCTTTTGTTCCGAGTATGAGTGCAAAGGCCGCAGTTTTCGCCCCGCTCGCTATGAGCATAGGTCAAGCATCCGGCTACAAACTCAAAAGCAAAGAGTCCGCCGGTCTGTTTTTTGCCATGCTCGCAGCTATCAGAAGTCCCGGACCGCTGTTTATAAGCGCCTCCGTCAACGGATACACCCTTAGCGGCCTTTTACCTCAGCCTTACAGCGATTACTTCACCATGAGCCGGTGGTTTCTGGCCGCTCTCCCATGGTTTCTGATCGTCACCGCTTTAAGTCTGTTCTGCACTTGGCTCTTTTTCAGTCCGAAATCCGGTCAGACAGTCTCCACAGATGCTTTCACCCAAAAGCTTCCCCCGATGAGCAAAAAGGAACGGCTTATGGCGCTGATAATAACCGCCACCATGATCCTGTGGATGACCGAAAATCTGCACGGAATTCCCGCCTATATAATATCCCTTACCGCTTTGTGCATATGTATCAGCTGCAATATTATAAACAGCCGGGAATTCTGCTCTGACATGAATTGGAATGCTGTGCTTTTTATCGGCGTTGTACTTGAAATTACTTCTGTTTTCAAATATCTCGGTATAAACGAATGGTTTATCAGGCTTTTTACCCCTTTGTTCTCATATTTTGCAGGCAAGCCGTATCAGTACATACTTCTAATCGCACTCAGCACAGTTGCTCTGCGTTTTGTTATAGTATCGGAAATAGCTCTTATAAATATTTACATGGTCTTTCTTATTCCTTTTACCATCGGAATCGGCATTAACCCATGGATTGCGTGTTTTACTGTATACGCCGTTGTATGCCCGTGGTTTTTTCTGTATCAGAGTCCCGTTTACATGGCTGCATATTATGCCACAGAAGGAAAAATGCTCAAACCTTCTCAAGCTGCCTTCAGCTCGGGGGTATACATCATAATTTGCATCATAGCCTTACTTTTAAGTGCAGAATACTGGATTAAATACAATATATTCTTTATTTGAGGTATTTATACCGCATTATTGGGTCATTATATGAAACGTGCCAATTTACAAAATTTATTGTGTATGTTACAATGTACAACAAAAAGAGGAGACTGATAGTAAAATGGAAAATTTTAAACATACATTTGAAAACTGTAGTTTAAGTTTTGCCTTTGGAGCTGTTACCGGTAAATGGAAACCTTATATAATATGGTACCTTTCAGAAGCGCCCGGCGGTGTATGTCGTTACGGTGAGTTAAAGCGCAGAGTTCCTTATAAAATTTCACATAAAATATTTACTCAGCAGCTTCAAGAGATGGAACGGGATAATATAATTCTCCGCACAGAATATGACGAAAAACCTCTTCGTGTTGAATACACTCTCACCGAAGCCGGATGGCTGCTGGTTCCTGCTGTTTACTTCATGAGGGATTGGGGTGCTATTGCAAATCCCAAATTCACTAAAGATGACCTGTTGAGCAGAAGCCGTGGTAAACACGAAGATGGCAAACTGATATACTCACATAGTTCTGAAAACGGAGAACGGGAAGTTAACATTACATTTAAATACTGATTTCGCTGTCAGCTGCATTATATAATAATGTAGTGACATATGTATTTCCCCAAAAAAGGAAAAACCTCTCTTTTATTAAAGAGAGGTTTTTTTATTGCTTTTATCCAACAAGCATATTCGGCAGCCAGCTTACTATGCCGGGGAATATTGTGCAAAGCAGGAATACCACAAGCTGTATACCCATAAACGGCCATACACCCCGAATAGTTTCCTCGGTGCTTATATGATCCTTTGCAACTCCCTGGAAGTAGAAAATAGATGCCGCCATAGGGGGTGACAGGAAAGCTGTCTGCATGATAAGTGCCATCATGCTGAGGAAATAGCACGCATCAAAACCTACTGCAGTCGCAATTGGAACGAATATCGGAATAGTAATCATGCACACGGCAATCCAGTCCATCAGGAAGCCCAGAACAAAGACGGTAGCCATCATGATGGCAAACACGCCCCATTTTCCTATGGGCATTGCGATAAACAGCTTAGTAATGGCAGTACTGCAGCCCAGACGCATGAAAACTGTAACAAACAGGTTTCCGAATACAGAAACTGCATAAACCATGCTTGTAAGCTTTATAGTCTCAATAAGTGTTTTCTTTATAACTTCAAAATTTATTGAATGATATATGAGAGCAATTATAAATGATGCCAACACACCAAGTGCAGCGGCTTCAGTTGCCGGGCACCATCCAAGCCAGATTGCTCCGAGAACAGATAAAATTACAACTGCAACAGGAAGCACGTGCTTTATACAGCCTATGGCAATTTCTTTACGGCTGTACTTTTCAAGTTCCTCTTCAGGCATAGGAGGTGCATAATCCTTTTTTACGGTCGCAATAATCTTAATATAAATGATATATGCAGCACCCAGAAGCACACCGGGAGTCATAGCACCGTAGAAAAGCTTTCCTACCGATACATTGGCTGCTGAACCCATGAATACCAGCATGATGCTGGGCGGGATCAGAATACCAAGCGTACCGCCTGAGATGATAACACCCGCAGTAAGGGATTTATTATACTTTGCATCCAGCATGGGCTTTGTAAAAAGCAGACCCATAGAAACAACGGATGCACCCACAATGCCGGTAGTAGCAGCAAAGAGGATTGCTATAAGAGTAGCCGCTATTGCCATACCACCTCTCTGTCTGCCAAGTGCCACTGAGAGATTATCAAAAAGTTTCTTTGCAATTCCGGACTGGTTCAGAAGTTGTCCCATCAAAACGAACAGCGGTACCGCAAGAAGGCTGTAATCTTTACAGTATTTAAAAATGCTGAAGTATACGCTCTGAAATACATCCGGGCCCCAGAACGAAAGGCCTGCAATTATGGCAACTCCACCCATGGCTGCAAACAGATAATATCCGGAGAAAATCAGTACAAGCAGCAATGCACCCATGATTATTGCAATAGTCATTCCGCTAACCATTATCTATTCGCCTCCTGTTTAAGAGCCTTGAGATTCTCTATATTCTTAAAGATCTCCGCCAGACCCTGCATTGCAAGAATTACAAAGCTTATTGCCATAACAATCTTTGTCGGCCATATAGGAGCATTCCATGATCCTACGCTGAGTGTCTCCATTGTCATAACCGAATCCACAGCATAGCATATGCAAAGATATGAACCACCTATTGTAATAGGCATAAAAACCAATATGTGCAGTATTATATCCAGAATATTTTGCACCTTTTCAGGCAGTCTTGTATAAAGGATATCAATTCTTACCATAGCTCCGCTTTTAAGTGCATATCCAAAGCCTAACAGTGCTGAACATCCGCCGATTATAAAGCAAGTTCCATAGGCCCATGTTGTGGGATGGTTAAAGATATTTCTCGATATAATCTCGATGAGAAACACTATCACCAGCGGAATAAGCAGATATGCAGCTACCATACCGGAAATATCAGATATTTTCTCAGCTACATTTATATAGCTTTTCATAAATCCTTTTTTCCCTTTACGTTCTCCCATATCTATGCTCCTATCTCTTATATCTGATGTGTATCCGGTAAGTATCAGCGCTCAATAGCTGAAGCGCTTTCCCAGCTGCCGACGGTCTCCAGATAGGCCTGCTGAGAATTATAAACCTTTGCGAAAAGCGGATTGGTTTCACACTTTTCCTGATAATATTCATGTGCTATTTCATATATTGTGTCGATATCTTCATCAGGAAGTCTGAAAATTGTGAGCTTTCCTGCTGCTTCAAGCTCTTCAAATTTGCCCCATGCCTCAACATTTGCCATGCGATCCTCACTTATTGCCTGAATAAGCATAGCCTTGCAGGAGGTTTTTATGATGCTCTGGAGCTGTTCATCCATGCTCTCCCATACATTTCTGTTTATAAGCAGAAGATGAGTAGCTGCGGGGCAGTGAATGCCGGGAACTGTCATATAAGGTGCTACCTCATGATATCCGGCTGCATAGTCTGCAAAAGGAGTGGAATACTCTGCTGCATCAATGGTTCCTCTGGAAAGGGCTTCGTAGCATTCTCCGCCATCCAGTGTAACAACTGATGCTCCCAGCATGGTCTGTATCTTTGCCCAGTCAGATAATCCACGGACTTTAAGTCCTTTTATGTCGCTAATACTCTTTATAGGAGTAGTTGAGTGATAAAGTATCTCAGCGTCAACCATAGCGCAGGGGAATGCAACTACATTAGGAGCAATTTCCAGCATTACCTCATCAAGGATTTTCTGGCCTTCTCCGCTCAGATACCAGCCCATGTACTCCTCTGCGGTCATACCTACCGGCAGAGTGCTAAGCAGACCGAGGCTGTCATCAGGGAAGCTTACTGCTATTGTCTCTGCGCAGTCCAAGGTACCGTTTGCCACTGCATCCAGCATATCAACTGTTGAAACAATTGAGTTTGTAGCAAGACAATCCATTGCGACCCTGCCACCGGAACACGCTACTATCGTATCTGCAAGCTCAGATGCATAAACAAAGGGGCCGCCGCCTGCACTGTACGCACACTGATATGCAAGCCTGTAACTCCTGCCACCGCCGGCTCCGCCATCTGTAGATGCCGCACCACAGCCGCTAATCAATACAGCAGCTGCTGCCATGCACAGAATCATGCTCATAATCTTTTTAGCTTTTGTTTTCATAGTATCTTTCCTTTCATGCTCATACAGTTTTATGACTCTATCTTCGTTATTTTAAAACAGGATTAAATACCGGTTGAAGCTGAAATATATGCGTATTTTTTAACAATGAATAGATTACCACATTGTCACACTTATATCAATTAGTTACGTTTTTGTGCCTACTTACCTTGAAGTTCGAGCGCACCTTAAAGTGCGTTCTTGAAATTGTGAAATTTTTCGTTAATATAAAAAGCGTAAAAACAAGCTATTTTGCACTAATTATGGAGGTAATCGAACTAATGAAACTGACTAAGATTTTCGAACCTGGCAAAATCGGTACCATGGAACTTAAAAACCGTCTCGTTGTCAGTGCCATGTCTTCTCATATGGGCAACCCCGATGGCACTCCTAACGAAGCTGTCAGCTCTTACCTTGTAAGAAAGGTACAGGGTGGCTGGGGTCTTATTTTCACCGAGGATCTGGGCGTAACTCAGGATGCCGGTAGCGATCCCGTAGTAGGTTCTTTATGGAACGACAATCAGATTCCCGCCTGGAGCGAGACTGTAAGACGTGTACACGAAGCAGGCGGTCTTATAGGCGCTCAGTTATATCATGCAGGTCGTCAGAGATCTCTCACTGCTTATTCTACACATCCCGTTGCTCCGTCCGCTCTCAAGGAGCCAGCTGTTCCCTATGTCCCCCGTGCACTGGAAGTTGAAGAAATTCACGAGCTGGTCAAGGCATTCGGTGAAAGTGCAGCAAGAGCCAAGAAGTGCGGCTTTGACTGTATCGAAATTCACGGCGCACATGGCTATCTGCTGAACCAGTTCATGTCCAGCTTCTCCAACAAGCGCACCGATGAATACGGCGGCTGCCTTATCAACAGAATGCGCTTCCCTCTGGAAGTTCTCGAAGAGTGTCGCAAAGCTGTCGGCCCCAACTATCCTATTTTCTTCAGATTTAACACCTGCGACTATGTAGAGGGCGGTATTGAGCTTCCCGAAGCAGTTGTCATGGCAAAGATGCTCGAAGAAGCCGGTGTAGATGCACTGCACTGCACTCAGGGTATGTTTGCTTCCAAGCAGACTATTATCGGACCCGGATTTATCCCCGTCATGAGTTTTGCAAACAATGCTGCAACTATAAAGGCCGCAGTTAATGTCCCTGTTCTCGCTGTCGGACGCTACAATGACATCTATATGTCCGAGGCCATGCTGCGTGACAACAAGGCAGACTATATAGTTATGGCTCGTGCTTCTCTGGCTGATCCTGATCTTCCCAACAAAGCAAAAGCCGGAAGAGAAGACGAAATCATCCACTGCATTGGCTGCAACCAGGGTTGCACCGGCGAAACTGCAGTCGGCAACAGAGTTAACTGCATTGCAAACCCCCACACCTGCCGTGAGACTGAATACGATCTTTCCATCGTAGAAAAGCCCAAGAAGGTATTTATCGCAGGCTCCGGTGTTTCCGGTCTTGCAGCTATGCAGGGTGCAGGCGAACGCGGTCACAAAATTACCCTTTTTGAAGCAAGCGACGAGATCGGCGGTCAGTGGCTGGCTGCAATGACTCCTCCCGGAAAGACCGAGTATGCTTCTCTTATTATGAATTACAGACGTCTTCTGAAGCTTTACAATGTTGATGTCCGCCTCAACACTCCTCTTACCAAGGAAATTGTTGAGCAGGAAAAACCCGATGCAGTAATCGTTGCAACCGGCAGCAAACCTATGTTCCTCCCCATTCCCGGTCTGGATAACAGAGACTATGTTAAGACTGCTGTTGAGGTTCTCCGTGGAAAAACTGCATACGGCAAGAATGTTGTTGTCGCAGGCGGCGGCATGACTGGTGCAGAAACCGCTATATTCCTTGCTGTTCAGGGCTGCAACGTAAAGATCGTTGAGATGGCTCCCGAAATTATAACCGATGCTGTTGCACAGGTTAAGTCCTGCCTCTTCGAGCACATCAGAAAGTACAATATTGATGTACATACCAACACCAAGCTCACCAGAGTTGGTGACGGAACAATCTATGTAGAGGAATACGGCGAGCCTGTCGAATTCAAGCACATTGATATGCTTGTTAACGCAATGGGCGTAAGAAGCTATAACCCGCTCGTTGAAGAGCTGAAGGACTGCGGCTGCAAGGTTGTTGCCGTTGGTGACGCAAGCAGCGCAAAGAACGGATACAAGAACATCCGTGAAGGCTTCAACGCCGGTAATGCAATCTAATTTTATCAGTAATCTAAGTGCATCATACTGACCGCATATAATTTGTATATGCAGGAAAACTCAGAATCACCTGTCATTTTTGACAGGTGATTTTTATTTCCGGAAATATCTGATTATCTATTGGACAACTGTTGGAGCGTTAAGAAATCCTGCCGGCGGCAGAATTTCAGCTGTAACCGCAGGAGCTTTGCTTCAAGGGCGCTCCTCAGTATAAAAAAATTGCGGAAGTCGTAAAGACTTCCGCAATGTAAATATCCGAGAAATGATTATCTCTTGGAGAACTGAGGAGCACGACGTGCGCCTTTAAGACCGTACTTCTTACGCTCTTTCATTCTGGGGTCACGGGTCAGCAGACCAGCGGACTTCAGAGCTGCACGGTAGTTATCGTCTACCAGCAGGAGTGCACGGGAAATACCGTGACGGATTGCACCAGCCTGGCCGGATACACCGCCGCCGGTAACGGTTGCTTCGATGTCAACCTTGCCGAGGGTGTTGGTGCAGACCATGGGCTGACGAACGATCAGCTTCAGGGTGTCAAGGCCGAAGTACTCGTCGATGTCACGGCCGTTGATGGTGATAGCGCCGGTTCCGTTAGGAATGAGGTGAACGCGGGCCACGGAGGACTTTCTGCGTCCGGTACCGTACATATAGGGCTTTTTGCACTTATAAGTTGCCATTATTCTTTACCTCCTTAGCGATCCCAAACTTCGGGCTTCTGTGCAGTGTGCTTGTGCTCGGGGCCTGCGAAAACTTTCAGGCGGGTGAGCTGGCTCTTTGCAATGGTGTTCTTCTGCAGCATACCACGAACAGCAATGGTCATTGCCAGCTCGGGCTTGTTCTGCATCAGGTGCTTATACTGAGTCTCTTTCAGACCACCGGGGAAACCGGAGTGAGTACGGTAGTACTTCTGCTCCATTTTCTTACCAGTGAGGACTGCATCCTTAGCGTTGATGATAACAACATAGTCACCGCAGTCAACGTTAGGAGTGTAATTAGTCTTGAGCTTGCCGCGAAGCAGGTCAGCGGCGACAGCAGCGGTCTTGCCCAGGGGCTTGCCGGCTGCGTCAAGGACGTACCATTTACGATCAACGGTCTCCTTGGTTAGCATAGTAGTAGACATAGGGTCTCTCCTCCATATAGAATGAAATGTTTTGACAATTAAGGCGCAGCTTGTTACAATAGCTCTAAACGCGCTCTATCTTTATACCATATATAGCTGCAAGTGTCAACGGCTATTTTAATCTGCGTTTTTAAATCTCTCAAAAGCTCGCATTATCTCTTAAAAGCTCTTGATTTCTCAATTCGATTTTACAATATTTCCGAGGTGTGTTATGGACAAGACATTGAATGAGTTTACCGGCACTGTAAGACGTGCCGTAGATGATTACAATATGATAGACGAAGGCGACCGCATAGCTGTCGGTCTTTCCGGCGGTAAGGACAGTACAGTGCTGCTTCTTGCCCTGCATCATCTCCAGCGTTTCTACCCTAAAAAGTTCTCTTTAGAGGCTGTCAGCATAAATTTAGGCTTTGAGGATATGGATTTTGAACCCATCGCACAGCTCTGCCGTGAGATTGATGTGCCTTATACCTGCCTCAAAACAGACATCAAGGAGATAGTTTTTGATGTACGCAAGGAGGGCAATCCATGTTCCCTCTGTGCCAAAATGCGCAAAGGTGCGCTGAACGATTTCATCCGTGAAAAGGGTATAAACAAGCTTGCTCTGGGTCATCATTTTGATGATGCTGTGGAAACCTTTATGATGTCGCTTCTGCTTGAAGGCAGGCTCAACTGCTTCCGCCCTGTAACCTATCTCGACCGCTCGGGCATTACCCAGATTCGCCCGCTCATTTACGCCGGCGAACAGAAAATCACAAACGTAGGCGAAAAGCTCAACATTCCCATTGTACGCAATACCTGCCCCATGGATAAAACTTCAAAGCGGGCTGAGTTTAAGGCAATGCTTAAAACTATGAGCGCCGACTATCCGGACATGAAGTCAAATATCTTCGGTGC
>JAHHRR010000069.1 GCA_020025655.1 Oscillospiraceae bacterium | reverse complement strand
GAAATCGGTAATCTCAGTGTTGAGGTGAACCTCTATACCTGCCTTTTCAACCTCTCTCTTGTACCACTTGATGAGTTCCTTATCGTTCTCTTTAAAGCTCATTGCGGATGCAGTAAGGAACAGGCCGCCAAGTTCGCCGGTCTTTTCAAAGATAACAGGATGGTGTCCACGCTTTGTAAGAACCAGAGCAGACTCCATACCGCCGATGCCGCCGCCGATAACTGCAACCTTCTTCGGGTGCTTGGTGGCTACAATCTTGTACTTGTCATGCTGCATCGTGGAGGGAGTCAATGCGCAGCGGGCAAGGTGCATCGAGTCATCCATTGCCTGCAGGTTTGCGGTTCCTTTGTACTTGGACATATTGAAGCAGCCGTTGTGGCAGCGGATGCAGGGCTTGATTTCGTCCTGACGTCCCTCACGGATTTTGGTGACCCACTCATGGTCAACAAGATTCTGACGTGCAATAGCAACGCCGTCGATCTTGCCTTCGGCAACAGCCTGTGCGCCGACAGCAGGATCCATACGGCCTGCACAGACGACGGGCTTGTCAGTGTAATTCTTTATGTGCTCAACATACTTGAGGTTGCAGTTGTCAGGCATATACTGTGGCGGATGTGCCCAGTACCATGCATCGTAAGTACCGTTATCGCAGTTGAACATATCGTAACCGGCATCGGAGAGATACTTGATAGCTATCTCGGACTCTTCCATGTCACGGCCGAACTCCTCAAATTCGTTATCATAAGGCATAGCGCCCTTGCCCCAGCCCTTAGTCTTGGAAACTACTGAGTAACGCAGAGATACCGGAAAGTCCTCACCTGCTTCTTTCTTGATAGCCTTGACGATTTCCACAGGGAAGCGATAACGGTTCTCGAAAGATCCGCCATACTCATCGGTACGGAAATTCCAGTTCTTCATGGTGAACTGGTCAAGCAGATAACCTTCGTGAACAGCATGAATTTCAACGCCATCAACACCGGCTTCTCTCAGTCTCTTTGCAGTGAGAGCAAAAGCCTTGACCATATCGTGAATCTGGTCAACAGTCAGCTCGTGTGAGATGATATTTTCATCCCAGCGGTTAGGAGTGGGAGAACATGATGCGCAGCAGTACTGAACATCCATGATGGGGCTGACAAGCTTATTGAGGAAGTCACTCTTAGCGATTTTGGCCATCGTGCCGTTAATTGCCATGGAACGACCCATGCCTGCGGCCAGCTGAATAAAGAGCTTTGCACCGGTCTTGTGGAACTCGACCATGTATTCTTTCAGCTCTCTGAAGAGTTTATCATTCTGATAAAGCCATTTTCTTCCGGGAATACCGATCATATCACGGACACACTGCATACCGGGAAGTATAAGGCCAACACCGTCCTGTGCTCTGTTGAGCAGAAAGTAAGCTGCCTCTTTGTCAAGGTGGTTAGGCTCCATCCATCCGAAGAGTGAGGTGCCGCCCATGGAGCACTGGACAATGCGGTTCTTTATTTCAACATTGCCGATCTTCCACGGAGTAAACAGGGCTTCATATTTTTTATCCATGTAATACGTCCTTTCTTTATATCTCCGGTACTGATGCCGCTTCAACAGCAAAGCATCGGAACAGGATTACGCAAAATTTTTTATGATTCCATACGTTTTTCAAAGTTGCCGAAAATAGGAATATTTTCGTTTTCAATAACAAATGCGTCCTTATCGAACAAATAAAGTTCTTTCTTGAGTGTGTGAATCTCATACTTGGAGAGGCACATCATGGCGATTGTAGTTTTTTCCTTGGTGTACCCGCCATAGCCTGACCACACGGTAACACCACGCCTGATCTTTTCAATCAGGAAATCCTCAATGCCTGCCTTTTTTGTAATGATCATAACGCTGTTGTTGATATTTTGGGTGTGTATCATATCTATAACCTCGCTCATCACTACGGTATAGATCAGAGAGTACACAACTACTTCAATGTCAAAGAGTATTGCACAGCAGCCATAAACCAGAGCATTTACAATCAGTGTGATTTTACCCACGCTGAAGCCGGGATACTTTTTGGAGCAGTATACGCCAAGTATATCCTGTCCGCCACCGCTGGAACCAGCCTGAAGGATGACACCTACACCGACTCCGGCAACAAGTCCGCCCACAATACAGGCAGTAAGGACATCGTTAGTAAAGGAATGCTCCGGAATGGGAACTACCGACAGCAGTATTGTCTGCAATACAACTGTGTAAATTGTTTTAGCAAAGAACTGCTTGCTCATGGATTTATATGCGAGGATAAACAGCGGTGCATTCAAGAGGAAATAAACCAGACCTGCTACATCGAACGCTTCAACATGAATATGTGCAAATTCTTCCAGAGCATAGCGCACAAGCTGTCCAATACCGACAAATCCTCCGTTATAGAGGCCTAAAGGTGCAATTATAAAATTTATGCCCATAACGAACATAAATGCACCGATAGTGCAGATAATATATTCTTTTAATATTTTTTTCATATACAAACCTTTTTTCAAACAATGGCATACACAGTTTCATGCAGAAATTAACCCAGTTTGCCGCAAAACCGCTCTGCGGCAAACTGGTTTATTTGATGTATCTTGTGTCTGAGGGAATCTGATACTTTGAAGCGGTGTCTATTATGCAGCAGCCGTCTTCATAGTATTTATCATTCCGCTTCCTGAGCTCTTGCCTTATCGTAAGCCTTTATGTACAGCCTGCTTGCGATGAGCAGCAGTACTACCGAAACAACCAGAGCGCACGTAACTATAGCCAGTGCATTGGGAAGGCCGACTTTATCCGAGAGAGTACCGGTAAGCACGGGGCCAATAGCACCGATACCCTGCATACATAGGGTAATAAAGCCGTAGGAGAAGGACTTAAACCAGGAAGGAACAAGCTCCTGAACAGTAACATGGAAAGTGGTAAGTGCGATAGTTACACAGGTAGCACCGAGCATGATGAGGATAGGCTGGAAGAGCTTGAAGCCTGCAACAAGGAAGAACATTGCAGCTGTCAGGGAGATAGCAGGAAGGAAAACTCTGCCTCTCTTGTCACGCTTATACCACTTATCGACGAGAATACCGCCCAGCAGGAAACCGACTGCGGAAACGAGAGCAATAACGGTCATTAAAATAGAGTTAGTGCCAACGGACAGGCCCATCTCTCTCATAAAGAAGAAGGAAGCCCACGCAAGGATAGCCAGAATCAGCATATTGGAAATGCCGCCGGCAATGCTGACGCAGACAAGTGCAGGGTTGGTGAATATGGTTTTAACTGCGTTGCCGAAGCTTATTTTCTTCTTTTCAGCAGCTTTTTCTTCAGTAGTCTCATTCCCGTTTGCCTTCTTGGGATCAGGTAAAAGCAAGCTGAGCAGAGCGCCCACAAGGCTCATTCCGGCAAGGATGAAGAATGCGGTTCTCCAGCCCATGTTCTTGGAAATTGTTCCAAACAGGATGGATGCAAAAGCAACTGCGAGAGTCTGAGCGGTGTTCAGGATACCGATTTTGTTGCCCCATTTGCTCTTGGGGTACATACTGGTAACCATACCGTTTGAAAGTGAGCTGAATGATGCAGAGCCGAGGCCCTGACCAAAACGGGCTCCGAGCAGTGCGCCGAAGCTGGTGACCTTACCGGCAATAGCGCCGCCGATAGTCCAGACAGAGGCGCAGAGGGTGATAGCCTTTTTGCTTGAATACTTTTCACCGAGGAAAGAGAAAGGCAGAACACATACTGCCATTGTCAGCGACAGAACCGTGCCCATAATACCGACCTGTGCGTCGGTCAGGCCTAAGTCGGTCTGAATAAAGGGGAATATAACATTTATACCGCTGCGGGTTATAATATCCAGCATAAATAGGAAGTATATAATTATAAAGCACAGCGATCTTCTTCTTTTTGATAACTGTATTGCTGGCAAATCCAGGCCGGCATTTTCTTCAACTTTAGATTTGCTCATATAAATCTCCTTCTCTTTTTAGCGTTCCGGACTGCGTCGGCTAAGCATACGCAGCCCGGTTTATTGTTTAAATTACATATCTATATTGGAGATCCAGACAGGCGGCAGGTACATACACTTGTCGATGATGCTGATAAAGGTTGCCATAGCTGACTGGAGATGCTCTTTAGGCAGTTTGTCGAGAGTATCGTCTTCGGAGAACAGGTACTTGGGGCCGGACATCATGGAAATGCTGGGATAGTTTCTGAGGAAATAGCTCTGGTTCTCACCCAGGAAGTTAACTGCGCCGCAGGGAGGAATAACGGTTCTCACCATGTTGTTGGAAGCAATAGCGCTTGCGCAAATCTGCTGAATCATCTTATTGGGAGGAGCAAAAATGTATCTGGGTTCGGGGCCGCCGGCAGGGATGAAGCCTTCTTTGGTTTCTTCACAGTAAGCAGCAATGTGCTCTACACCGACAGTAAGGACAATGTTCTTGAATATCTCTGGGTTCATCTCGAGGAACTTGTTTGCGCCCATGGGGTAGTTGAAGTCGTAGTGAGCGGAGTCAGCTACAAAAACAAGGGTCTTCTGTCTGAAGTTACTGGGGATCTTTGAGAAATACTTTGCAATACCCAGCAGAGTGACAACACCGGAGCCGTCCTGAACAGCGCCTGCAAAGCCGCAGTCGTGGTGAGTGCTTACAAGGATGGTTTCCTTCTTCTGACCGGGAAGAATAGCAACCACGTTGTTGGTCTTGGTAGTCTTTGCTTCGCCCTGAAGGATCATGTTTGCGGTGAGCTTCTCGCCGTTCTTCAGGCGTTCAACCAGCTTCTCACCTTCGTACTTGCCCACAAACATACCCGGGATACGGGGCTGCACACGGAAGGTGGGGTCAGGGTACACTTTGGCGCTGCCGCTGAGCCAGTCACACCAAATGCCAATGAAGCCTGCTGCTCCACGGTCAGCTGCTGAGTAGTAGCTTACAGGGAAGTTTCTGGGAACTCCTGCACTGATAGAGTGCTGGTCGTTAAAGAATTCCTCAGGGTCGTAGACGAAAGTACCGAACTTTGCGATAGCGGTAGTCGGCAGTCTGTCCTGACTGGGCAGGTCGACAAGAACAATCTTGCCGGTATAGTCTTCGTTGGGATCAACATGATCTCCCAGATAAACAAGCTCAGCGTCCAGACCTTCGGGCTTGGTGAATGTAGCACCGTGCATGAAGAATGAAGGAATCTCTTCATTGTTTACAAAGAGATGATAGTCATCGTACTGCTGGATGTTTACATCGTAGTACTGCTGCTCAACATTCTCGATGCCGAAGCTTCTGAATTTGTCAGCAATCCAATTTGTTGCTGCATTGTCGCCTTCTGTACCGTAACGGCGATATTGAGGATACTGTAAAGTCAGATCGACCAGTTCCTTTGCCCATCCGTACAGGTCTTCGTTGGTAGCCATTTCAGGCTTTGAACGAGAGAAGAGTGCAGCTGCTGTTGATTTCTCTGCCATTTGTAATTACCACCTTTTTATATTTTTTTATTTTTTAACTTTTCATCCTGTGTATTTTTTTGTGTCTCTTACTGTATCTGTTAACAGTTTAACAGGCTTTTCGATTATGTGTTAATATTTTATCTATATAGGCAAGTATATAAAAACCTTATAATGCCTCCCCTTTACTGTATAGAAAATTTATGATAAAATATTAACATTTATGGCTATCGGCAAATAATGTTAAAAAGAAAGGTGGATTTATATTGGAACTGAAGCATATAGAATATCTGCTCCAAGTTGCAAAGGAAGGTTCTTTAAGCAAAGCTGCCAAAGCTCTGTATATTTCTCAGCCAAACTTGAGCATTGCACTTAAAGAAATTGAGCATGAGCTGAACATCCAGATTTTCAATCGGACAAACCGTGGAATTACTCCTACCAAGCAGGGGCAGGAACTGATAGATTCCCTTTCGGCAATCTATCAGCAGCTCGATTTTCTACTGTTAAAATACAAAACAGCTGCACCGGACACATCAAAAATGTATCTCCTGCACAACGAATTGTTTTCTCTTGCGGACTCCTTCTATGAATTCAAATTGGCGAATAATCTTCCCGAATTATCATGTGAAATAAGAAGTGATAATTTAATGTCCGTTCTTGATAATGTGGCAGCAGCCTCCACTGCCTCAATGGGAATAATCGCTATACCCATGTTGGATTTTCAGGCATATAAGCAGATAATTTCTGCAAAAGGGCTGACCTTTTCGCCATTATTCAGAACTCACAGTTATTTAATAGTCGGACCAAAACATCCTTTTTTTGAAAAGGGCTCCGTAACTCTCGACGATCTTTCAGATTGTGAGCTTATTTTTTACTCTACATCGCATTTAATCCAGTCCAGTAAATTTATACGTCACTTTAATTCCAGAAAAATCCGCTTTGTTCTCAATTCAAAAGACCCTGTACTCAGTCTTATTTCCGAATCTCAAATGTGCGGAGTCGGCAGTGCATTTCTGGAGTCCTCAATTTTTATCAATTCTCCATCGCTTAAATACATCCCCATAGACAACGAAAAAGCTGATCTTCTGTTCGGAACAGTAAAGAACCCGGATTTTGTTTTGGATGAGAAATACGAGCTTTTTGTCAACTCTCTGGAAAAGAATTACGCTAAAAACTATAAATATTAAAATTTCACCTGACAAAAAGCCTGATTTCCTGTAAAACAGGCGTTTTTGTTTTTCATTTGCTATTCAGGAAAAAGAAAAAGGGCAGAATCTACGAAATATATCGTAAATTCTGCCCTTTTTTACTAAAATACCGAAAAGGCAAATA
>JAHHRR010000068.1 GCA_020025655.1 Oscillospiraceae bacterium | reverse complement strand
GTTAACGAAATGTCAGATTGCATATAGAATTTAATTATGATATAGTAAACTTAGCCTAAACAAAAATAAATTGAGGGGGATTATTATGGCAAAAAGACCTAATATTCTCAAGCTTGCGTCAAAAATAAGCCTTGAGAGCCTTACTTATACCGGTATTACATATAATGATCCGGAGTATAAGATCCTTGAGCCTATCATTTCAGATGAAATGTGTGAGGTTATGATGCATATGCGACTCGAGACGCCTCGTACAGTGGAGGAAATGTCCAGACGCTGCAAAAAAGACCTGAAAGAAACCCAGCATATTTTAAAGCAGCTGGTTGACTGCGGCGTCGTCAGAGTTGCCGATAAAAACGGCGAAGACGGCTATTACTACCCCATCTGGGTTCCGGGCATAATGGAAGGCGTTCTGGGCCATAAGGAGCAGTGCGAGAAGTATCCTGTCCTTGCAGAATGTTTTGAGGAATATACCAGAAGAAGAACGGAACCTGTTGTGCCTGTAATGGGTAGAGGTATGTTCTTTATGCGTGTTATGCCTGTTATGAGCGCAATCGAGAATAACAGCCGTACCGCATCCCACGATGAAATTACTACCCTTATAGATAACGCAAAAGCAATCTCTGTCGGACCGTGTTCATGTCGACGCAGCCGCCGCCTCATGGGTGAGGGCTGCGGTCATCTTGAAGATGATATGTGTATGTATCTCAATGATAACGCCATAAACTTCTCCAAATCCGGTGAGCACCGTCTTATCTCTAAAGAGGAAGCCTACGAAATCATTAAGCGTGCCGAAGAAAACGGACTGGTTCATGAAATCAACCAGACCCCCGGTTTTGAGGAATCAACCGCTATATGCAACTGCTGCGGATGTTCATGCTATTCGCTCCGAGTAGCTGAAATGTTCCGTAAGCCTGAGAGCATGAGCTCTAACTATCGTGCTGTGGTGGACAGAAGCAAGTGCGTTGCCTGCGGCCAGTGTGTTGAAACCTGTCAGACAAATGCTCTGCGTCTTGGCCAGAAGCTCAGCCAGATTAAGCCTGTTGCTATTGCTGACCGTGAAATAGATGCCAAGACCTCTATGCTTAAAAGAAGCGCATATAACGTGGATTACCGTGAGAACAGAAGCGATATAGTAGAAACCGGTACATCTCCGTGTAAGAGTGCCTGTCCCGCTCATATTCCTGTACAGGGCTATATAAAGCTTGCCTCCGAGGGCAGATATAAAGAAGCTCTTGAGCTTATAAAAACAGAGAACCCCTTCCCTGCTGTTTGCGGAAGAATCTGCAACAAGGCCTGTGAAGATGCCTGCACCAGAGGTAAAATCGACTCCCCCGTTGCTATTGATGATATAAAGAAGTTTATTGCAGAAAAGGATCTTAATGCGGACACAAGGTTTGTGCCGAAGATGCTTAATCAGACCGGCAAACCCTATACCGAAAAAATTGCCGTTATAGGCGCCGGTCCCGCCGGACTCAGCTGCGCATACTATCTGGCAGTAAAGGGCTATCCTGTTACTGTTTTTGAAAAGGAAAAGCTTCTGGGCGGTATGCTGACGATGGGTATTCCCTCTTTCCGCCTCGGCCGTGAGGTAGTTAATGCGGAAATCGAAATCCTTAAAGAGATCGGTGTTGAATTCAGGACCGGTGTTGAAGTCGGTAAGGATGTAACCCTCAATCAGCTCCGTGAACAGGGATATAAGGCATTTTATCTCGGTATCGGTGCTTCAAAGGGCGTTTCTGTTGGATGCAAGGGCGATGATATGCCCGGAGTATTTACAGGCATCGACTTCCTGAAGGATGTAAACCTCGGCAACAAGCCTGCAATTGGAAATGATGTTGCTGTTATCGGCGGCGGTAATGTTGCTATTGACGTTGCCCGTACAGCCGTAAGACTGGGCGCTAAAAATGTTACAATAGTATATAGAAGAGGCAGAGATGAAATGCCGGCAGCAGCTGATGAGGTCGCTGAAGCTGAAGCCGAGGGCGTAAAGTTCAGATTCCTGGCTTCCCCTGCTGAAATAAGCGGAAAAACCAAGGCTCAGAGCCTCAAACTTGAAATTATGGAACTGGGAGAACCTGATGCTAAGGGCCGCAGAAAGCCTGTCGGAATAGGCCGCTTTGAGGATATGAAGGTTTCTGCTGTTATTTCCTCAATCGGACAGAAGATTGATATGTGCGGAATTGATGCAGGCAGCGGAATTAAATTCGGTCCCAAGGGCAATGTTCTTGCTGATTCCTACACATACCAGACCGGTGAAGCTGATGTATTTGCCGGCGGCGATGTTGTTACCGGACCTAAGTTTGCAATAGATGCTATTGCAGCCGGTAAACAGGGTGCAGTTTCTATTCACAGATTCGTACATAAGGGACAGAGCCTGACTCTTGGCCGTGACCGCAGAGACTATAAGGCTCTCGACACAAGCAATGTAGCAGTTTCTCTCGAATCATTCGATACAGCTCCCCGTCAGAAAGCTCAGGAAGCTTCTGCAGCGGAAGCCAAAAAAACATTCGAGGATTTACGAGGTGTGCTTACCGAGGATCAGATTAAGAAGGAAGCAGACCGCTGCCTCGGCTGCGGAGCCGTTGTTGTTGACGATTATATGTGCATAGGCTGCGGTATCTGTACTACCAGATGCAAGTTTGATGCAATACGCCTTGAGAAGATTGCTGATTTTAAGGGCAACAGTTACTACACAACGCTTACTAAAGTTATGGGCAATGCTCCCAAGGCTATTGGAAATATCATAGTAGAAAAGAAAAAAATTAAAAAGTAAAGACTGGTGACTCGGTATGCATGAAATCGGCATAGTTAGAAGTATGTGCAAGACGGTTATGGATTACGCACGAGAGAATCAGATAACTCATATTGAAGAAATAGTATGTGAGGTTGGAGAGCTCTCGCTTGTTGTTCCGGAATACGTCGAAAAAGTCTATCCGGTTGTAGTTGACGGTACTCCGCTCAAAGATACAAAGCTGCTGCTGGAAATGGTTCCCGGTATGGCAGAGTGTGAGGAGTGCGACGAGATATTTAATGTAGTTGCCAACGAGGGCTACTGCCCCAACTGCGGCAGCTTTGATAAGCAGGTTCTTTCAGGACTGGATTTTAACATAAAAGAAATTCACGTTCTGGAAGATGAGTGACAAAACTTAATAACTGAATTTACTGAAAATGCGGTACAGCTCAGAATTGAGACTGTACCGCATTTTTGCTTTGTAAAGCTATGATAAATATAGATAAACCTTGAAATTTACCCTCAGCGTTTACGGTGTATGTTTTTTGTTTAAACATATCAATAATCAGCGATAAGAACAAAAATTTTGATACATATTGTATAAGTGTACATTGATATACATATAACAATATGGTATAATTTGGGCAAGTTAATAATCTGACAAATTATTAAAGAACGGAAAAATATTATTTAGGGGGATTAACGTGGAAACAATGGCAAAAAGACCTAATATTTTGAAGCTGGCAACGAAGATAAGTCTTGAGAGTCTTACTTACACAGGCATTACTTACAATGACCCTGAGTACAAGATTCTTGCACCTATCGTAAGTGACGAGATGTGCGACGTCATGATGCATATGCGCCTCGACACGCCACGTACAGCGGAGGATATTTCAAGGCGCTGCAGCAAAGACCTGCATGAGGTTCAGTATGAGCTTGATAAACTCATTGACACAGGCCTTATCCGCTGCAAATTTGAAGCAGACGGAACAGTCTCATACTTCTACCCTATCTGGGTTCCCGGAATTATGGAAGGCGTTCTGAGCAAGAATGAGCAGTGCGAGAAATATCCGGTTCTTGCAGAATGTTTTGAGGAATATACAAGGCGCAGAACTGAGCCTGTTGCACCTATGCTCGGACGTGGTATGTCATTTATGCGTGCTATGCCAGTTATGAGCGCTATCGAAAATGACAGCCACTCTGCCTCATACGATGAGGTATCAACTCTTATAGAAAATGCATCTGCCATTTCCATTGGTCCGTGTTCATGCCGAAGAACACGCCGCATCATGGGCGAAGGCTGCGGACATCTGGAAGAAGATATGTGTATATATCTCAACGATAATGCCATAAGCTTCTCAGAACACGGAGAACATCGGCTTATTTCAAAAGAGGAAGCCTACGAAATTATTAAACGTGCAGAGGAAAACGGACTTGTACACGAAGTAAACCAGACACCGGGCTTTGAAGGAGCTAATGCTATATGCAACTGCTGCGGATGTTCATGTCTCAGCCTGCGCATAGCACAGATGTTCCGTA
Source organism: Oscillospiraceae bacterium (assembly GCA_020025655.1). Classification (GTDB taxonomy): domain Bacteria; phylum Bacillota; class Clostridia; order Oscillospirales; family Oscillospiraceae; genus Limivicinus. The sequence continues at coordinate 2,610 of JAHHRR010000068.1, read as the reverse complement.
AGCCGGAGGGCATGAGCTCAAACTATCGGGCAGTTGTAAATAAAGACAACTGTGTTGCCTGCGGTCAGTGCGTTGAGTACTGTCAGATGAACGCACTGAAACTTGGCCAGAAGCTGACCGAAATAAAGCCTGTCGAGATAGTTGACCGCAATCTGCCGGCTAAAACCTCAATGTTCAAGAGAAGTACATACAATCTCGATTACCGCACAAACCGCAGTGATGTAGTTGAAACAGGAACCTCCCCGTGTAAGAGCGCCTGTCCTGCTCATATTCCTGTTCAGGGTTACATTAAGCTTGCAGCTGAGGGCAGATATAAAGAGGCTCTGGAGCTTATAAAGACTGAAAACCCCTTCCCCGCAGTCTGCGGACGTATCTGCAACAAGCCCTGTGAGGAAGCCTGCACAAGAGGTAAGCTTGACTCGCCTATTGCAATAGATGACATTAAGAAATTCATAGCTGAGAAGGATCTGCACGCAGAGACACGATATGTTCCGGAGCTGCATAATACAATCGGACGTCCGTTCACTCAGAAGGTTGCTGTTATAGGTGCCGGCCCCGCAGGCCTCAGCTGTGCGTATTATCTGGCACGGCAGGGCTATCCTGTAACTGTATTTGAAAAAGAGGAAAAACCCGGCGGTATGCTCACCATGGGCATTCCTGAATTCAGGCTCGGTCGTGAAGTTGTAAACGCAGAGATTGACATTCTCCGTGAAATCGGCGTTGAATTCAAAACCGGAGTTGAAGTCGGAAAAGATATTACTCTGCCCCAGCTTCGTGCAGAGGGTTATAAAGCATTCTTCCTCGGTATCGGCGCATCTAAGGGTGTATCTGTGGGCTGTGCCGGAGATGATCTCAGCGGCGTATATACAGGAATAGACTTCCTGAGAGATGTAAACCTCGGCCGTAAGGTCGAAATCGGAAACAATGTTGCAGTTATCGGCGGCGGTAATGTTGCAATAGATGTTGCACGCACTGCGATACGACTGGGCGCAAAAAACGTAACTATCGTCTATCGCAGAGACAGAGACGAAATGCCCGCAGCAGACGATGAGATTCTCGAAGCAGAGGAAGAGGGCGTTAAATTCAAGTTCCTCGTCTCTCCCGCCGAAATCAGCGGAAACGGAAAAGCAGAGACTCTTCGTCTTGAAATTATGGAGCTGGGCGAAGCGGATGAAAAGGGCCGCAGAAAGCCTGTCGGTACAGGCAGATTTGAAGAAATGAAGGTTTCTGCCGTTATTTCTTCTGTTGGACAGAAAATTGATATGTGCGGCATAGAGGCTGAGACAGGAATAAAATTCGGTCCCAAGGGCAATGTCCTTGCAGACCCCGCTACCTACCAGACTGATGAGCCGGATGTTTTTGCAGGCGGCGATGTAGTTACCGGACCTAAATTTGCAATAAATGCTATTGCAGCCGGCAAAGAGGCAGCAGTTTCAATTCACCGTTATGTACATCCCGGTCATGACCTCAGACTTGGTCGAGACAACCGTGACTATAAGGCTCTGGATACTGCAAATGTTGCTCTTTCCATCGACTGCTTTGACACTGCACCTCGCCAGAGCGCAGAAAACGGCGCTGCATCAGAAGCACGCAAGACCTTTAAGGACCTTCGTGGTGTTCTTACAGAAGAGCAGATTAAGAAAGAAGCAGACCGCTGCCTTGGATGCGGTGCTGTTGTTGTGGACGATTATATGTGCATCGGCTGCGGAATCTGCACAACAAAGTGCAAATTCGACGCTATACATCTTGAGCGTGTAAGCGACTATAACAGCAAGGGATATTACAATACTCTCGGACGTGTTGTAGGAAATGCACCTAAGATTATAGGCAAAATTGTTACCGAAAGGAAAAAAGCCGGTAAATAAAATTACCTGATTTCTACGCAGAGGCGATGTACGGTTCATCGCCTCTGTATTTACAGTTTTTGATAATTTGGCATTGGGGCAGGAGCGTGTTGGTAATTTATAAACATATCAAATATGCTTAGGGGGAAGCAATATGAAAAGAATGGAAGACAGACCGAAGCGCCCGAACATACTTAAACTGGCCACTAAAATCAGTCTGGAAAGCCTGACTTACATGGGCGTGGGATATGATGATCCGGAATATATTGTTCTTGATCTGGCTCTTACGGACGATATGTGTGATATTATGTCTCATATGCGTTTCAATACTCCTCGCACAGCTGCGGAGCTGTCGAGACGATCAAAGCGTGACATCAGGGAAGTGGAATTCCAGATTGAAAAGCTTATGAAGACAGGCATGATACACATGAAAACTCTGGACGACGGAAATAAGGGGTATTACTACGCAAACTGGGTTCCGGGAATTATAGAGGACGTTCTGGCAAACAAGGAGCTGGTGGAAAAATATCCTATTATCGGAGACTGCTTTGAGGAGTACACCAGAAAAAGATTTGAGGTGCTGGTGCCGCTTCTGGGAAAAGGTATGTCATTTGTGCGTGTAATGCCTGTTATGAGCGCAATTGAGCATAATCAGAGAACTGCTTCATATGACGAAATAAGCACTATTATTGATAATGCAAAAGCTATTTCAGTGGGTCCCTGTTCATGCAGACGCTCACGCCGGCTTATGGGCGAAGGCTGCGGA
>JAHHRR010000067.1 GCA_020025655.1 Oscillospiraceae bacterium | reverse complement strand
GTGTAGATCCCACACGTGAAACCCCGGCACACACCAGTTATGACGGAAAGGACTTCGTTCCTGCTAACCCCGCCGTACTGATGGGCCACCATTTCTCTTCCATCGCTGGCGCAGGCCCCATCAACGGACCTATCCTGGCTTCCGTTTTCGGTTGGGTCCCCGTTTTCCTGTGGGTCGTCATCGGTGGTATCTTCTTCGGTGCTGTTCATGACTTCGGTGCTCTGTTCGCCTCTATTCGTCACAATGGTGGTTCCATTGGTGAAGTTATCAAGGCTAACATGGGTGTCCGTGCTCAGAGACTGTTCACCGTCTTTGCACTGCTCGTTCTGATTCTCGTTATCGCTTCCTTCACCGCAGTTGTTGCAGGTACCTTCATGTCCGAAGGCCCCATCTTCACTGTTGGCCGTGCTAACGTTTCCGAGCATGCATCCACAGCTACTACTTCTCTGCTGTTCATTGTTATTGCATTTATCTTCGGCTTCTTCGTATACAGAAAGAATGCTAAGATAGGTCCTGCTACCGTTGTTGGTATCATCGGTATTATCGCTATCGTTGCTATCGGCCTGAACGTCGGTGTCAACCTCGGTCGTACCTTCTGGGTTCTCTTCATCGCAGTTTACGTTATGGTTGCTTCTCTGCTTCCTGTTTGGATGCTGCTCCAGCCCCGTGACTATCTGAGCTCCTTCCTGCTTTACGGCATGATGATCATCGCTGTTGTTGGTATCGTTGGTTCCAACATGCAGATTATTCTCCCTGCATACACTTCCTTCAATCCCTCCGCAGGCCAGTACCTGTTCCCCACTCTGTTCATCACTGTTGCATGTGGTGCAGTTTCCGGTTTCCACTCTCTGATTGGTTCCGGTACCACTTCCAAGCAGCTTGACTCTGAGAAGGACGCTAAGGTTATCGGCTACGGCGCTATGATTGTTGAGTCTGCTCTGGCTATCATCTCCCTGATTGCTGTCGGTATCGTATTCAACAAGGTTGACGCAGGCGGCGGCGATGTCTTCAAGCTCTCCGCACCTCCTACCATCTTCGCAGGTGGTATTGCAACCGCAGTTGCTACCATGTTCGGTGGTGCTGCTGATGCTTCCAACCCCGTATACGACACTGTTTACACTCTGCTGACTCTGGCAGTTTCCGTCTTTGCTCTGACCTCTCTGGACTCCGGTACTCGTCTTGCACGTTACATGTTCTCTGAGCTCTTTGTCAAGGAAGGCGAGAAGCCCGAGGATATCAAGGGTGTTCGCGGATTCTTTGCTAAGCCCTTCGTATCTACCCTTATCATGGTAATCGTCGGCTGCGGCATGGGCTTCCTGGGCCTGAACCAGATCTGGGGCGTATTCGGTGCTGCTAACCAGCTGCTTGCCGGTATCGCTATGCTGGCTGTTGCTGCATGGCTTGCTAACATCGGTAAGAACAACAAGATGTTCTACGTACCTATGACCTTCATGCTCGTTGCTACCGGTGCTTCTCTTGTAATGACCATAATCGGTAAGGTTAAGGCTATTTTCGCTGGTGCTGCTGCATGGGGCGACTGGTTCCAGATGCTCTGGTCTATCGGCCTGATCATTCTTGCTGCTATCCTTGTTGTTGAGGGCGTAAAGGTTCTCGCCAAGGGCAAGAAAGAGGAAGCAAAGGCTTAATTCGGCCTGAGTTTTCATAAAAGTACATACTTTCGGGGGCGCATGATAATGCGCCCCTTTTTAATTTATGTGTGTAGGAAAAGCGGCAGGTTTTGCCGCTTTTATTTTTTTATATCCTATGTTATAATTCTATAGGGTGATTAAATGGATTTTTATTCTGAATACAAAACAAAACTCCGCACTCCGGATGAGGCGGTAAAAATAGTAAAGGACGGCGACTGGATAGACTATGCGTCCAATGTTGCTTTTCCTGCAAAGCTTGATGCGGCACTTGCAAAGCGAAAAGATGAGCTTCATAATGTGAAGGTAAGAGGCAATCTTACCATAGGTCCCATTCAGGTGATTGAGTGTGACCCCACAATGGAGCATTTTGTATATAACACATGGCACTGCTCCGGCTATGAGCGAAAAATGTGCGACCAGGGAAGAGCTTTCTTCACTCCTATGGTGTTTAGAAACCTGCCATGGTATTATGAAAATTTCCTTACTGTTAATGTAGCAATGATAAGCGTAACACCCATGGATAAGCACGGTTATTTTAACCTTTCCGGCTCCACCGGTGTTGCAAGAGCTATTATAGAAAAAGCCGACCATGTTATTCTTGAGGTCAATGAAGCTTTGCCCAGAATTCGTGGCGGCGAGGGTGAACTTGTTCATATTTCCGAGGTTGACTATGTAGTTGAAGCCGGATATATAGAGCCGTTTTCACCTCCCATGCTTCCGCCGAGTGAAGAGGATATAAAGATTGCAGAGTTCATTCTTCCTCATATCGAAGACGGTACTACTATTCAGCTTGGCATAGGCGGTACTCCCAATGCTCTCGGAGCGTTGATTGCTGACTCTGACCTTAAGGATCTCGGTATGCACACTGAGCTTTGCTCTGACGGTTTTATGTTAATGGCAAAGGCGGGTAAGCTTACAAACCGCCGCAAGAACTTCCATAAGGGTAAAGGACTACTTGGCCTTGCTGTTGGTACAAGAGAGTTTTACGACTGGATTGATGATAATCCCTCTGTTGCAGGCTATCCCATGAGCTATGTTAATGATCCTAATGTTATCGCGCAGAATGATAATCTGGTGTCTATTAACGGCTGCTTGAACGTTGACCTTTACGGTCAGGTTTCTTCCGAAAGCTCCGGACTGCGTCAGATCAGCGGAACAGGCGGACAGCTGGACTTTGTAACCGGTGCTTCAATGTCAAAGGGCGGTAAATCCTTCCTCTGTATGAGCTCCACATTTACCGATAAAAAGGGTCAGAAGCATTCCAGAATTCTACCTCAGTTTAACGGCGATATAATTACAACTCCCAGAAGCCAGAGCTATTATATTGTCACCGAGTACGGCTGTGTAAACCTTGCCGGTATGAGCTCATGGCAGAGAGCCGAAAAGCTTATTTCTATCGCTCACCCGGATTTCAGGGAGGAGCTTATAAAGAAGGCAGAGGAACAGCGTATTTGGCTGCCGTCTAATAAAAGGTGATATATGTTTATAGACAGTATTTTGCATGAAGGCGGAGCGCAGGGCAGAGAGGCTAAAGAAATGCGTTGCTATGAGCTGTTAGATAAGCTTGGCATTAAGTATATGAGAGCCGACCACGATGCGGCAGATACCATAGCCTTGTGCGAGGATGTGGAAAAGGTTCTGGGTGCAAAGATTTGCAAAAACCTCTTCCTTACAAATCGCCAGCAGACGGAGTTTTATCTCCTGCTTATGCCCGGCGAAAAGCCGTTTTTCACAAAGCTCCTTTCAAAGCAGATAGGTACTGCAAGACTGAGCTTTGCATCACCTGAGCACATGAGTGAGCTGCTTGACATTACTCCCGGTTCCGTAAGTGTTCTGGGACTTATGAACGACAAAGAAAAGAAAGTTCATCTTGTTATAGACAGAGACTTGCTTAAAGATGAATATTTCGGCTGTCATCCCTGCCTCAATACTTCAACATTGAAGATTTCTACCGCTGATTTAATCGAAAAAATTCTTCCTGCACTATCCTATGAACCACAGTATGTGGACCTGCCTGGGGAGAGAACTGAATAATAAAAAAGCCGGCGTGATATAAATCACGCCGACTTTTTATTTGCTTAAAAGTTCGTTCCACCGTGGGTCTGAGCTCATATAAGTAAATGATTCATCATATTTTAGGCTGTAAATTATGCTTTCCCGCATTTTTTGAGCTGCATCAGGTTCAGGTACTTTTGTGATTATGTGTGAAAACAGCGGGGAAGAAGAGCAGCTGTATAAGCTGTTTAAACTTTGAAGCATACGCTCGGCACAGGCAAGGGTTTTATCCTTGTCCTGCTGAAACTGCGCTAACTCCATATCTGCGGCTATAATGCTGTATTCGCCGCTGTCAAACAGCTCCGCAAGGAGCTTTTGTTTTTGGGTATAGTATTCTGCCATTTCCACATCGTTTTCTTTGCATTTCAGTGAAAACAAGCTGTTGAAAACCATAGTATTGAGCCGATATGTCGAAATCAGAATTTCTTCATATTCCTTGTAAGCCTTTTCGGTTTCACCGGCCTTTTCGTAAATTACAGCCGTTTTCCTTTTCCTTTCAAGACTCTCCATGGAAAAGCAGCTGAGATATTCTGCGGCCTTTTTGTAATTCTCGTTTCTGAGATAGTAGTTATAAAGGGCATCGGCGGCGGAAATTTTCATACTTTCGTCGCTGCTGTTTAAAAGCTTTTCGTACCAGTTTAAAATGCGGGAATCGTATTTTTCGCTGTCGGGTATTCGCATAATATAGCGCTTTGTGTCCAGCGTTACTGAAAAGTTATATATGAGCTTTTCACAGTTGGGGTAATCTTCAATCTGCTTTTCGCCCCATGTAAAAGCGGCTTCGTAGCTCTCAGTTTCAGAAATTTGATCTAATTTCAGGCTTAATTCCTGAATTTCCCTAATGGAAAGTTCGCTTTTAAAAGACAGCAGTTCATTTAAAGACACATCCAGAAGCCGCGCGATAGGGGAGAGCAGGCTTATATCCGGCATGGAAATGCCATTTTCCCACTTGTTAACAGCCGGAGCCGTTACACCCAGAAGATTTGCCATTTCTTCCTGAGTGAGTTCTTTCTTCTTGCGGTATTTTCTGATTACTTCTCCTATCATCATATTAAATCACCTTTTTAAAAATCTAAGGGCCCTTGCAGAAATTATATTAACATGAGAGGTTTTAAAAAGATAGTGAATATCCGTTAACTGATAATTAAAAAAATTAACCTGCGTTCAAAAAAGCTGCTTTACCATTTGGCAAAGCAGCTTTAAAATCAGTCTTTATATACTCTGGGGACACGTTTTGAAACAGCACATAAAAGCTCGTAGGGGATAGTTCCGGCAGCATCGGAAATGTTGTAAATACTGTTATTTTCTCCGAAAATTTCCACTTCACTTCCCACATCCACCTGAGGCAGATCACTCAGATCAATCATGCACATGTCCATGCAGATACTTCCTCTCTGGGGAGCAAAGCCGCCGGACACGGCGTAAGAGCATTTGTTGGAGCTTATTCTGGGCAGACCGTCTGCATAACCGATAGCCAGCACACCAATGCGCTCCTTTTTGTCGGTAACGTAGCGGCGGCCGTAGCTTACGGAAGTGCCGGGTTCATAAATCTTAATAGTGCTGACGGTTGTAACAAGGCGCATACAGGGTTTTAAACCAAGCTTTCCTTTACTGTCACCGTAGCCGTAGAGCAAAAGTCCGGGGCGCACCATATCCAGAGCCATTTCCGGATAATTTAAGGTTGCACCGCTGTTTGCACAGTGGCGTATTTCAAAATGAATATCACCCTTTTTGCCTAAATCATCAATAAAGCTTGTGAAAAGCTTAAACTGCTCTCTGGTGTATTCCTCGTTTTCCTCGCCCTCTTCGTCTGAAACAGCGAAGTGAGTGTAAATTCCCTCGTGAATAAGACCGGGCAGACGGCAGGCGGAGATTACATTTTTAAGCCCCTCTTCATAGTGATCACAGGAGCAGAGAAAACCGAGACGGGACATGCCGGTATCGAGCTTAATATGAATTTTAAGCTCTTTTCCCAGCTTTGATGCAGCCGCAGAATATTCTTCTGCCTTTGCAAGACAGGAAATGGTCTGGCTTATGTTGTTGTCAATCAGTGTTTCGGTGTATTTGGGAGGGGTATGACCCAAAATCAGAATAGGCATGGTAATGCCGCCCTGACGCAGCTCCATAGCCTCATCAAGACATGAAACCGCCAGATAGTCGGCCCCCGCCTCCTGAAGCATCATGGATACAGGCAGAGCACCGTGACCGTAGGCATCAGCCTTAACAACGCCCAGAAAACGGCAGCCATGAGGCAGAGTGGCTCTTATGGCATCATAATTGCTTTTTATATTTTTGAGGCTGATTTCAGCCCATGTTCTCTTTTGAAGATCGTCCATTTATTTTTACTCCTTTGTCCAGTTTTCAATTTGACAAAAAACTTTAACCTGTCCTTCACTTATTAGCTCTGCTTTCTGAGGAATCATGTTCAGAGAATTGAACCATACCCTGACAGTAAGGTGCTCGTCACAGCTCAGCTCATAAACAACAGAATTGTCCTCCTCCCACCAGCTCTCAATGTGACCGCTTTTAAGAGCCTGAGTGAGAGAGGGGAGAGCCGTCATGGGGCTTAGACCGTACTTGTCCAGATCGCCGGTATCAATAATAATCTCTCCGTACTCCAGTGCAGAGTTTCCGGGCTTAACATGTCCCGTAATACCGGAAATTGAATCCGGTTTTAAAACCTTCACCTCAGCACCCTCAGACCCCTCAGAATAACTGAGAATGAAATCCACGCTTCTGTCCTCATACTCACAGCGCAGCTGAGAGGTAAAGGACAGGGAAGTGCTGCCGGCAAGCTCGGTAGAAAATTGTTCAAAGCGCTCTGCCTGAGCCCTGCCGCCGCAAGATGAAAGCAGCAGACAGAAAATCAGAACCAGAGGCAGGCATAGTCTTTTCATAGCGCCCTCCAAATTAAGTTTGCTAAAGTCTATGCAACGAGTTTAATTATAATCACCTTTAAGCCATTAGTCAAATGCTGATTTTGTAGCAAATTCCAAAGTTTCTCTTGAAAATTTGGTTATAATGTGCTAAACTTGAAAACGCTATGAACGGGAATATAGTATTGAGACAGCTTTCAGAGAATAAGGGTCGTCGGCTGTGAGCCCTTTGAGCTGCAGATGCTTAGTTCGCCCGGGAGCTCCGGCCAATCACCGGCGTCAGAGCGCGTTAAGCTCCTTAAGTGCGGCGAGAGCCGAATTTGGGTGGTACCGCGGAAGCTATGCTTTCGTCCCTTTGGAGGGACGGAGGCTTTTTT
>JAHHRR010000066.1 GCA_020025655.1 Oscillospiraceae bacterium | reverse complement strand
GTGGCGACCGAGAAGGGCCTTGAACCCTCGACCTCCGGCGTGACAGGCCGGCGTGCTCACCAGCTGCACCACTCGGCAACAGCTTTGCTAATATAACAAATATTTTTGTATTTGTCAATAGGTTTTCTGAATTTTTCTAAATTTTTTCTGTAAATTCAAAGCTCCCCTTTACGGGGAGCTTTAGTTAAATCACTTATTCAGATTCTCTTCTCTTTGAATATGCTCATTGAGCTCCTTACGCAGGTTTGCAAGCTCCAGGCTTACAGGGTCAGAAACATGAACCTGATCCACCTCACGGACATAGTTAACCTTCTCGCCCGCAATTCTTACAACCTTAGCCGGAATACCGACCGCCGTGCTGTCCTCCGGAATTTCATTGAGAACAACAGAGTTTGCAGCTATACGGCTGTTGTCGCCTACAACTATGGGTCCGAGAACCTTTGCTCCTGCTCCGATGAGCACATTATTGCCGATAGTGGGATGACGCTTGCCGGTATCCTTACCGGTGCCGCCCAGCGTAACTCCATGATAGATAAGGCAATCATCACCTATCTCCGCTGTCTCGCCTATTACTATTCCCATACCATGGTCCATAACCAGACGCTTGCCTATGGTTGCACCGGGATGAATCTCTATGCCGGTCTTTCTGCGGCTGCGCTGAGAGATAAATCTTGCGATAAAGCTGTGGTTACGCTCATAAAACCAGTGTGCTCTGCGATGGCTGCGCACCGCTCTCACACCGGGATACAGCAGCAGAATTTCAAGCGAGCTGCGGGCTGCCGGGTCTCTTGCTTTATATGCATTTATAAGTTCTCTTAAATCTTTAAACATTCTCCAGTCCCTTTCTTAATAACCTTTTGTTCTTACTATTATATGTTGAACTTACAGGCCGGGACATCGACGGAGGATGGAATTCTGCTTCATTTTTATTCTCCTGCCACTGGGCTGTGTTTAATTCCTACTTGTATCCTAGGGTATATGGATTATATAACACGTCAGCGCTACTGTCAACAGTAAATCAATCTGTATTTTACTGTGTATTTTGGCTTTTCCCAATAAGCCGGTTATCTTGCAAATAGCATTTGCCAATGGTATAATAATTTGAATAAATATGTTTTTCCATGATTTTTAATTTCTGCCTGAATTTGGACAGCAAATCGAACATTCAGTTTTCGGAGGCTTTATTTATGAAAGCAAAACGTATAGCAACAGCCATCATATCCATAGCTTTTGTTATTTTCCTGCTGCTTTGCAGCTATTCAGGTCCTGTCAGAGACGGGCACGTATATGCCCCTGTTAACGGGCCTCTTAAAATAACATTTTCCGGAGGCTCTTTCCCTGCCGATTCTGAGAGCCTGAGCTTTCCCATTCAGGCATCGGAATTTGAACTTCTGGACTATTTTACCGCCCTCAAATCTGCTGATTTTTCCGGCAGCACCTGCTATGACGAAATTAAAGCATGGTCGGAAGCTCATCCTGAGGTAGAAGTTAACTATACGCTTCACTTTCCTGTGGGCGAGGACATCGGCATTAACGCTGAGGCTATTGATCTTACAGGCCTTGACAGCAGCATGGTTGAAGAAACGGCAAAGCTGCTCGGCCATACCAGAAACCTTAAATCCATAGATCTGGGTCAGGCTGTTCCCGGCTCATCTTTAAGCGGTGAAGAGATTTCTGCCATTCATGCCGCCGCTCCCAAGGCAAAGATATCTTACACCATCGAGCTTTTCGGTGAAACACTCAGCATAGATACAGAGAGTCTTTCATATCCCTCACTCAAACGGACAGATGTTGATACCGTTTGTGCAGCGCTCAGCTGTATGACAAATCTCAAAAATCTGGATTTGGGCAGCGAGGATACAAACGATCTTACATATGATGACATATCCCGTATAGAAGATGCCTGCCCCGGTGCAAATGTGAGCTACGTCTTTACTCTCTGTGGACAGAGCGTAAATGCAAATGCTGAAAATCTCAATTTCAGCCATGTTAAAATGGACGATCAGGGCGCAGCAGTCCGTTCCGCAATGCCTATTATGAGGAACTGCAAGGTTCTCGATATGGATTTCTGCGGCGTGTCCAACGAAAATATGGCACGCATCAGAGAGGAAAATCCCAATACCAAGGTTATCTGGCGTATATGGTTCGGTGATAATTACAGCGTCAGAACAGATGTTGAGCGAATTCTTGCCTCCAAGCCCTCCAAGGGCGGCGTTATAGACAACGATGAGGTAGGTGTTATTAAATACTGCACCGACCTTAAATATCTGGATTTAGGTCACAACAACTCAATCTATGACCTTTCATTCCTTTACGGCACTCCCAACATTGAGGTTCTGGTTCTCGCAATGAACCCGCTCACCGATATTACTCCCCTTGCCAGCTGCCCCAAGCTTGAGTATCTGGAGCTCAACTCCACACAGGTTGCGGATTTAAGTCCCCTTGCAGGTCTTAAAGAGCTTCGTCATCTCAACATAGGCAACTGCCAGAATGTAACTGATATCTCCCCTATCTATAATCTAACCGAGCTTGAAAGATTCTGGATAGGCAGCATAGACCCCGTTCCCCCCGAACAGGTGGCAAAGATGCAGGAGTGCGCTCCTGACTGTGTTATAGATACCGTAACCGTAGACCCCACAAGCGGTACATGGCGTCTTTTAGGATACACCGAACTCAGCCTTAAGCTGTATGCCGAAACCGGCTGGCTGCAGGAGGTTCTGCATCCTCGTTATAAGCTTCTTAAAGAACAGTTCGGCTATACTGATGCCGATTACGCATTCTACTGGAATGACCCGCTATATTAAAGCTCATTCCGCATTATTACTGGAGGAAATACTATGAAGCAAAAGAGCAGATTACTGCTGTTAATTTCACTTTTTCTTGTCTGCACACTGCTGGCCGGCTGCACCGAAAAAGTAAGCTTTGAAAACGGCCATTTTCCCATAGATTCAGAGACTCTTACACTTGTTCTTGCCCCCGGAGAAACTCAATATCTCAGCAGATTCTCAAATCTCAAATCAGCAGATTTTTCCGGCAGCACCGAGCTTGAGGAAATTGCTCTCTGGGCCGAAAAGCACCCAGAAGTGGAGGTAATTTATACTGTAACTCTGCCTGACGGGCAGGTTGCTGCAAATTCCGAAACCGCACTTGACCTGAGCAGCTATGATAAAGACCAGCTTTCTCAGGCTATGGAGCTTATAAAGTATCTTCCTGAGCTTCAAAGCGTAAAGCTCAGCGCCGACCCCGATCCTGAGATTCTTTCCGCACTTACGTCCGCTTATCCTGATCTGAGCTGTGAATTTGAGTTCACCCTGAATGGTAAAACCTATTCCACGCAAAGCACAGCACTTGATCTTAATGGTGTACACTCTGAGGATTTAGCCTCACTTACCGCATTTCTTCCTGCAATGAAGCAGCTTGCAAGCATTGATCTCGGTCAGGAGTCTGTTGACGCTCCCCTTTCATGGGATACAATATATGCCATTCATGAAGCCTGCCCTCTGGCAGAGCTTAAATACAGCTTCTCCGCATTCGGAAAAGATATCAGCCTCAGCGACGAAGAGCTTATTCTGCGCCATATTCCTATGGATGATGAAGGCCAGCTTGCATTCAAAATTGCAAGCTGCATGAGAAACCTCAAAACCCTGGATATGGATTCCTGCGGTGTGTCCAATGAAAAAATGGCAGAAATCAGAGATGCTCTGCCCGACACCAACGTAGTATGGCGTGTAGTTTTCGGCCGTTACAGCGTGCGTACCGATGTTGAGCATATCATGGCATCAAACCCCGGTATGGGCGGAGATCTGCGAAAAGATAACACCGACGGTCTTAAATACTGCACCAAGGTTAAATATCTGGACCTCGGTCATAACCGTACTCTGGATTCCATTGACTTTGTATCATATATGCCTGATCTTGAGGTTGCTATCCTTGCAATGAATGACTGGTGTGACGCAAGTCCCCTTGCAGATTGTCCCAAGCTTGAGTATCTTGAGCTTTTTGAAACAGGTCTTGATGACCTCCGTCCTCTGGCCGGGCTTAAAAACCTCCGTCACCTGAACATTGCCCAGTGCTATGCACTGCATGACCTGTCACCGATTTACGGGCTTGAAAATCTTGAGCGCCTGTGGATAGGCGCCCACACTCCCATCCCTCTTGAGCAGATTGAAAAGATGCGTGAATGTGCCCCCAACTGCGATATAGATGCAACTACCGAGTCTCCCCTTGGCGGAATCTGGCGCTTTACAAGTGCAAATACGGTAAGTGATCGCTACAAGCTGCTTTACAGTCAGATGGGCTACGGCAAAGGCAACCAGTCCTACGCATATTATTATAACGATCCTCTGTATTTCGGCCCCGGTCAGATACCCATTCCCCCGCTCGATAATAAAGATTAACACCTGTTTACACCAAGGAGGCTTTTTTCAACCGTGAAAAAGTTTTTAAGCTTATTAACAGCCCTTGTTATCAGCTGCATAATATTAACCGGCTGCGGTGCCAAAGTAGAGTTCCGAAATGCTGCCGTATCCGAAAGAGCAAAGGAAATTTCTCTGATCATCAGCGCCGATGAGCTTCCTCTTCTGGACAGGCTCGAAAGGCTCCAATCTGCGGATTTTTCGGGCAGCGACTGCTACGAGGAGCTTATGCTCTGGCAGGAAAATCATCCTGATGTTGCCGTCAGATACACTGTAAATCTTTCAGATAGTTTAAGTGTGGATAATACCGAAGCTGCTATTCAGATTCCGGAAGGTGCTTTCAGTGATGATGCGCTGAAATCTACCGCCGGAAATGTAAAATATCTCCCCAGTCTTCAGACTGTAAGCTTTGCATCGGATAAAGAAAGCGAGATTCTGAATGTTATCTCTGCATTTTCTTCTGTTCGTCCCGACCTTAAGTTTGAGTATGAGCCGGTTATTTCAGGCAAAGTGCTTGATTATTCCGCAGAAACACTCAGTTTTGAGGCTTTGAGCGACAGGGACGCAAATAAGCTTGCCCTTGTTTTAACAGCTATGCCCAATCTTAAATCCGTGGAATTAGGCAATCAGGAATCCAATCCCGACCTGAGCTTTAAAGGTATTGCAAACCTTGTTGCCGCACGGCCCGATGTAAACTATGATTACGAATTTACATACGGCGGCAGAGATTTTACTCTTATGGACGAAACATTGGACCTCAGCCATATCAGAATGGATGACGAAGGCAAGTGGGTAAGAGAAGTTATTCCCTGTATGCCCAGGCTTAATTATCTGGATATGGACTCCTGCGGTGTTTCTGATGAGGCAATGGCTTCAATAAGAGATGATTTTCCCGATGTAAAGGTTGTGTGGAGAATATGGTTCGGAAATAATTACAGTGCCCGAACCGATGTTGAGAAGATACTCGCTTCAAAGCCCAGTGTAGGCGGATGCCTCACTCCCGACACAGTTCAGTCGCTTAAATACTGCACTGACGTTAAATATCTGGATTTAGGGCATAACCCGGATATGAGGGATATATCTTTCCTTGCCTATATGCCGAAGCTTGAAGTACTGCTGATTCCTATGGGCTTCTGGGATGACTGCTCTGTATTGGAAAACTGCCCTAACATTGAATATCTGGAAATCCAGACCTCCAACTGCCATGATATAAGTCCCCTCAGGAACATGAAGAAGCTCAAGCATTTAAACATCTGCTATCTGCCCGAGCTTACAGATATAAGCCCGATTTACGGCTGCACAGAGCTTGAACGGCTCTGGATCGGCTGCATAACCCCCATTCCTCAGGAGCAGATAGATAAATTCAGGGAAATCTGCCCTGACTGCGAAATCAACACCACCACAGTTGACCCCACAGAAGGCGGTTGGAGGTATCTTGAGCGTGAGAAATACGGCACAGATAATCTTCATCCCCGTTATAAAGAGCTGCGTGAAATGTTCCAGTATGGCAAAGGTGACTATGCCTATAATTTTGTATGGAACGACCCCCGTGCACATTATGTCTTCTGAAAATACTGAGAAATAAAACAAACCATTCGGTGATAATACCGAATGGTTTATTTTTAGTAGTTTTATTAGAACTTTTTTTATTTTTGACCTTAAACTTTTAGAGAAAAACTATTGCGTACTGCCTGTTTGCAATATATAATAAGGCATACTCATAAAGATATTGGAGGATATTAATATGGCAGATAATCGTCGTCCTGATTCCATGGAACGTATCACCACTCCTCAGCTCGCTGAGGCATTTATAAATGAACAGCTTCAGGCTCTTCGCAGTCAGATAGGTGACAAGAAGGTCCTTCTTGCACTGTCCGGCGGAGTTGATTCTTCCGTTGTTGCCGCACTGCTCATTAAGGCTGTCGGCAAACAGCTCGTATGTGTCCATGTAAACCATGGCCTTATGCGCAAAGGTGAAAGCGAACAGGTAATTGAGGTATTCCGCAACCAGATGGATGCAAACCTCATCTATGTTGACGCTACCGAGCGCTTCCTCACAAAGCTTGAAGGTGTAGCTGAGCCCGAGTCTAAGCGTAAGATTATCGGCAACGAGTTTATCGCTGTATTTGATGAAGAGAAGGCAAAGCAGTCCGACATCAAGTTCCTCGCTCAGGGTACTATTTATCCTGATATCCTCGAGAGCGCAGGCGTAAAGGCTCACCACAACGTCGGCGGTCTGCCCGAGGAGCTGGAGTTTGAGCTGGTTGAGCCCCTCAAGTTCCTGTACAAGGACGAAGTTCGTGTAGTAGGTCTTGCACTGGGTCTGCCCCACAGCATGGTCTTCCGTCAGCCCTTCCCCGGCCCCGGTCTTGGTGTCCGCTGCCTGGGTGCAATTACCCGCGACCGTCTGAATGCCCTGCGTGAGGCTGATGCAATTCTCCGTGAGGAGTTTGATAAGTGCGGCCTTTCCGAGAAGGTATGGCAGTACTTTATCGCCGTTCCCGACTTCAAGTCTGTTGGCGTTAAGGACGGCAAGCGCTACGAAGGCTGGCCCGCAGTAATCCGTGCCGTCAACACCACCGACGCCATGACCGCTACCATCGAGGAGATCCCCTACCCTGTTCTCCACACTATCGTTGACCGTATCACCTCCGAGGTAGACGGCATCAACCGCGTTGTCTTTGACCTCACTCCCAAACCCATCGGAACTATCGAGTGGGAATAATCTCCTAACCTGACTTTCCCGGCTCAAGAGCCGGAAAAGT
>JAHHRR010000065.1 GCA_020025655.1 Oscillospiraceae bacterium | reverse complement strand
CTATATGCGGGCGGCATTGAGTTAATGGAGGTAACATTCAATCAGAAGTCCCCTGACACTTGGAAGCAGACAACAGATGCGATATCAATGCTGAGCCGGGAAATGAATGGCAAAATGATGATTGGTGCCGGAACAGTGACAACGCCCGAGTTAGTTCAGAAGGCGTATAATGCCGGGGCAAAGTATATTGTGAGCCCTGATACAAAAGAG
This sequence comes from Oscillospiraceae bacterium, assembly GCA_020025655.1. Lineage (GTDB taxonomy): Bacteria > Bacillota > Clostridia > Oscillospirales > Oscillospiraceae > Limivicinus. Next base: position 7,267 of record JAHHRR010000065.1, on the reverse strand, counting down.
GATGTTATTAAAAAAACCTGTGAGCTGGGCATGGTTTCCATGCCGGGTGCGCTGACTCCGAGCGAAATAACTTTTGCTTATAGCTGCGGAGCAGATTTCGTAAAACTGTTCCCGGTGAGTACTTTAGGCGCAGCGTATATTAAGGCTGTACGAGGACCGCTGAACCATATTCCGTTACTTGCAGTTGGCGGGGTTAACGAGAAAAATTTAAAGCAGTTTCTTGATGCCGGTGCAGTCGGCGCAGGTGTAGGCGGAAATCTTGTAAATAAAACATGGATTGAAGCAGGAGAATTTGAAAAAATTACAGCCTTGGCAAAAGAATTCACTTCTTACATTTGATGATACATGAGAGGTTAAAAGCTATGAGTAAGTGTGTTACATTTGGAGAAATAATGATGCGGCTCAATCCTGAGGGATATTTACGCTTAGTTCAGGCAGATAGATTTGAAGCTACATATGCAGGTGGAGAGGCTAATGTTGCAGTTTCTCTGGCAAACTACGGTATAGAATCTGCGTTTATCTCAAAAGTTCCTGCACATGAAATAGGACAGTGTGCTGTAAATGCTCTCAGACGGTTTGGAGTAGATACCAGCGAAATTGTTCGTGGCGGAAATCGTCTGGGCCTGTATTTTGTTGAAAAGGGAGCTTCTCAGCGAGCCTCAAAGGTTATTTACGATAGAGCAGATTCTGCTATTGCGCAGGCCGAAAAGACGGATTTTGACTGGGATAAGATTTTTGAGGGTGCTGACTGGTTCCACTGGACAGGCATTACGCCTGCATTAGGCGGAAATCTTCCTGAAATTTGCCTCGAGGCATGCAAGGCTGCAAAGGAAAAAGGCATTACAGTATCGTGTGATCTGAATTTTCGAAAAAAGCTTTGGTCAAGTGAAGAGGCAAATGTTGTGATGTCAAAGCTGATGCCGTATGTAGATGTATGCATAGCGAATGAAGAGGATGCAAAGGATGTATTTGGCATAGAGGCCAAGGGCACAGATGTCTCTGCTGGAAAACTTAACAGCGAGGGATATATTGATGTAGCAAAGCAGCTTCAGGATCGCTTTGGATGCAAGGCAGTTGCAATCACATTAAGAAGCTCAATTTCAGCCTTTGATAATGATTGGGCGGCGATGCTATATACTGAAGACAAAGCCTATTTTTCACCCGGTTACCATATACATATTGTTGATCGTGTCGGCGGAGGAGACAGCTTTGGCGGTGGTCTGATTTACAGTATGCTCACAGGAAAGACTCCGCAGGATGCAATCAATTTTGCGGTTGCTGCATCTTGCCTGAAACATTCAATTGAACACGATTTCAACCTTGTGTCGGTTAATGAAGTTGAAGCGTTAGCTGCCGGCAATACATCCGGAAGAGTACAACGCTGAATGATCAAAACAATAAAGTAATACTGTAAATGGGAGCTGATTTATTGCAGGCTTTATTTGATGTAGGTACGTCCAATTTGAGGCTTTACCTTTTGGAAGGGGAGAAGCTCATATATGATTGCAAGAGACATTATGGCTGCCGTGATGTATCCATACACTCAGAAAAAAATGAACTTCTTGAGCAGATGAAATGTATGCTGGATGAAGCTTCAGAGGTTTCAAAGGGCAAGGATATTTCTCGGATATATGCCTGCGGAGTTGTTTCCAGTCCGTTTGGTATTGTTGAAGTACCTCATATGAGCATCCCTCTCAGCGGAGAAAAGCTTTACGAAGGAGTATATGCTTATGAAGAGAACAGGGTGTTAAAACGAACAATACACATAATTCCGGGGGTTAAAACGCTGCGCAGGGGAAATAGTTTGCAGGCAATAGCAGACATACATAGTATTCGAGGCGAAGAGACAGAAGCATTTGGGCTGCTGAGGGAGTTGCCTGAGCTGAGGACAGAGAATTTTGTGGCGTTGTTTCCCGGCTCACACACTCATGCACTGCTTATAAAGGATGCGGTTATTGCAGATATCCTTTCCATGTTTTCGGGGGAGCTTTATTGTGCGCTGCAATCCTCATCTGTACTGTCTGATCCGCTATGTAACAGTAACTTTGTGCCGGATAGAGAACATTTGGCGTTTGGACACAGCTGCCTCAGAGAGTACGGCTTTAACCGGGCTGTATGTATTGGGCATGCGATGCACATTCTGACAGATGAAAATGATGCACAGGTTTCCTCATATCTTGAGGGAGTTGTTCAGGGAGGAATAATTGACTGCTTACTAAAGAATCTTACCGGCAAGTGGCAGGGGGTGAGGAAAGTCGTAATTGCCGGCAGCGGTATTATGGCAGAAACGTATAAGATACTTCTGGAAATTGCATCACCGGAGACAGAAACAATTGTATATACAGAAAATAATCTACCTCTGGCATGCTCAGGACTGTTGCAATTGCAGTCCAGCCCGACGAAGAATAAAATGAAATTGGAAGAGGGTATTATTCATTGAAAATTTTAATAACTTCACGTTCGTTTTCCAAAGTAAGTTCAGAGCCTGAGGAGCTGCTGAAAAGTGCAGGCATTCAGTTTAAACGTCTAAGTGGCGAGATAAGCTCAGAAGTGTTAGATGAAAATCTCGCAGATTGTGAAGCAATTATAATTGGCGCTCATCCCATTACAAGGGAGAATATGCAGAAGGCCAATAAACTGAAAATCATTTGCAGGCATGGTACAGGCGTTGATAATACTGACATTCAGGCTGCAAAAGAATTGGGAATCAAGGTAACAAATGTTCCTGCAATGAATTCAAATGCTGTTGCAGATACAGCAATCTGCCTTATGATAGATATTTCCAGAAAAATCAGCTTGGGAGCTAATCGACTTAAGGCGGGACACGCTGAACCTGTTATGGGAAAGGATGTCTACAAAAAGACTCTGGGGCTTATGGGGTTCGGAGCAATTGCAAAGTGTGTTGCAAGGCGTGCAAAGGGCTTTGGAATGAATATAATCATGTATGATCCGTATGTAGATGTTCTGCCGGAAGAATTCAGAGAAGTACGTAAGGTTACTATGGATGAACTTCTTGCAGGCAGTGATATAGTGTCATTACACATGCCGCTTACAGCCGACACCGAGAACATTATTGATTCAGAAGCGATTGCAAAAATGAAGGATGGAGCAATACTCATAAATACCGCCAGAGGTGGACTGGTAGATGAAGAGGCTTTGGTTCAAGCATTAGTATCCGGAAAGCTTTACGGAGCCGGAATGGATGTAACAAAAAAAGAGCCTCCATTCGGAAACCCGCTGCTTGAAATGGAACAGGTAACAGTACTGCCGCATATGGCATCATATTCAAATGAAGCTATAAATGCAGTTAGCATGGTATGCGCAGAGAATGTAATTGCAATCAAAGAAAACCGGGAAGTACGATACAGCATAGTGTAAGCAGGGCAGTTTTCACAAGGAATTTAGCAGTTGTTTGTGAAAGTCAAATAAACTTTATTTTAAGTGATTGACAGAATAATAAACAGTAGATATACTCAATACATCACTTGTCATACAAGTTACAAGTGACTTCTATCACTATGAAAAAGGTTTGTTTGAATTGGAAATAGTTAAAATTGAAAAAAAGAATCTTGTAGACGAAGTTCATAAGCAAATCCGGGATATGATCCTTTCCGGGACATGGAGCGAAGGAGAGAAGCTGGCGAGTGAAAATAAACTGGCATCTCAATTTTCGGTAAGCAGAGTGGTAATTAGAGAGGCTTTACAGAGGCTTAGAAGTGAATGTCTTGTTGTGACACGGCAAGGGCTTGGCACATTTGTTTCAAACCCGCAAAACTACTCTGTTCCTGATGCACATATTGCGCTTACAGAAGAGACATATCTCAGTATGATACAGTTCAGAAAGAGTGTTGAGTATTCTGCTATTGAGCTGTCTGCAAAATATGGAAAGCAAGAGGATTTTACGTTACTTGAAAACTGCGTTGAGCGTATGCGTGAAGCATTAGGCAATGTTGAAGAATTCAGTAATCGTGATTTTGAATTTCATTATGCAGTAGTAAGCTGCTCACATAATGATTTTCTGAAGCGTTCTATGTTAGCCAACAGGGAAATGATAATAGAAATTTTCAAAGAGATGAATAAAGTTCCGGGCAGCCACAGTATGGGCGTTGAAATGCATGAAGATATTGCAAACGATATTATAAACGGCAATATAAAGCATGTACTCAAACTATACGACAGTCACGCTGAATATAATCTTGCACGTCTGGCTAGATTCTTCCAGAATGAAAAATAGAGCACGTATTTTGTCGTGTTTTATTTTTTAAGATATATGATGTATGACATGTTACATTGTGACACCGGCCAAAGTGTTTGTACATATCAGACTTACCGGAAGGAAGTTTGTTTGATACGGAAAAAAATAAAAGGAGAGAAAAACATGAAAAAAATCGTAAGCATCGTAGTTTTAATGAGCCTGATTTTTGCTTTGGCAGCCTGCGGCAATTCCGCAGCGCCGCAGGAAACGGCACAGGTAGAAAAAACCCCTGTTAAAGAGGAAGCAGCATCTCCCGAGATGACACTTCGTTTTGCAACAGACTCTTCAGAGGATTATGTATCTACTGTACAGATATATAAGTTTGCTGATGAGGTGGCAGAAAAAACTAACGGCAGAATTAAAATTGAGGTTTATGCAGGTGGCCAGTTAGGTGAAGAAAAGGCTTGCGTTGAGCAGGTGCAGATGGGCAGTCTTGATTTTACCAAGTCAAGCATGGGTGCATTAACCGGCTTCAATGAACAGCTTAATCTTATGAGCCTCCCGTACCTGTTTAAGAGCGAGGATCATCTCTGGGCTGTTATGAATACACAGATTGGACAGGATTTACTGGACAGCATGGAGAGCACAGGACTTAAAGGCTTGTGCTGGCTTGATGCGGGCAGCAGATGCTTCTATGCAACTAAGCCGCTGAACTCCATTGATGATTTCAAAGATGTCAAAATAAGAGTAATGCAGAGTGCAATCTATGGTGATACTGTCAGCTGTCTGGGCGCAGTTCCAATCTCTATGTCAGGCAATGAGGTATATAGTGCATTGCAGACTGGTGTTGTTGATGGTGCAGAGAACAATATCCCTCGTGTTATTGACATGAGCCACAACGAACTTTGTGATTATCTTATAGTAGATCGCCATAATATAATGCCTGAGATGGTTCTCATGAGTTCTAATATTTGGAACAAACTCAGTGCAGAAGATCAGGCAGTTATTCAGGAGTGTGCTGATAATCTTCAGACAAATATGATTAACGCATGGCTTGATACCGAAAATGAAGCTCTTGATAAACTTGCAGAGGGAGGCATGACTATTGTTACTCCCGATGCAGAGACAATCGCAGCTTTCCGTGAAGCAATGCAGCCGGTATACGATAAATATGGTGCGGAATATGCCGAACTGGTTGAGCAAATAGAGAATACTGCATACTAAAAATAGAGTGATTACATATGCCGCCTGGGAACAGATGGTTCTTGGGCGGCATTTTGGTCAGTGAACTATATGAGAATGTAGTTGTTATGGTCAAGTGAGGAGGCATCAAATAATGCATTGGAAAGAAATAATCAATAAATATATTGATTACATTTATAAAGCGTTTGAATTGGTTGTTAAAGTTATGCTTGTCTTTATTACCCTTCTTATTGCGGTGCAGGTTCTTCTTAGAGCATTATTTAAGTACAGTATACCGTGGTCTGAAGAAATATCTTTGATTTGCTTCATATATATCACCTTCTTTTCCATGGCCATCGGGGTGAGATATGATTTGCATTTACGAGTACAGCTTTTTGTCTCAGGCTTTACACAGCCGGTTCGAAAAGTGATTGAATTTTTAAATAATATAATCCTGTTGGTGATATGTTCGATGATGTTCTATACAGGAATAAAATTAACGATTTATGGAGTAGCTTCTGTTATGCCTGCAACACAGTGGCCTACATCTGTTATTTATTTACCCACACCAATTGCAGGCTTTATGAGCTGTATACATATAATTTTGAGGCTTCTGGGAATTTCCGGAAGCGAAACTGCTGATAACTATATAAAGGGGGCGTTTAAAGAGTGAATACCACAGTTGGAACAATTATACTGCTTGGCAGCTTCATAATAATGGTGGGATTTCGTATACCGGTGTGCTTTTCACTTATAGGGTCTTCGCTTCTTACCTGTCTGTTTATGGGCATACCTGTAATGACTATATGGCAACGACTTACCACCGGTATTCAGTCTTTCAGTCTTTTAGCAGTTCCTTTTTTTATTATAGCCGGTGAAATTATGATGACAGGCGGAATATCAGACAGGCTTGTAGATTTTGCTGATATTTTCGTTGGGCGTTTCCGTGGAGGAATGGCATATGTAAATATTTTGGCATCCACCTTTTTCGGAGCTGTTTCCGGAAGCGCCACTGCTGATATATCTTCTATAGGAGCCACCATGATACCGCTCATGGAGAAACAGGGATATGACCGTGACTATGCGATAAATGTCACTGTGACCAGTGCTACACAGTCTATGATAATCCCGCCAAGTCACAATATGGTTATTTTTGCTATGGCGGCTGGAGGCGTGTCCTGCGGCAGACTGTTTCTCGGAGGAATTATTCCCGGATGTCTGCTGGCACTGGCACTCCTTGTGGTTTCAGGAATCATTGCCCATAAAAGAAACTACCCCCGCGGAAAAACATATACTGTCAAACAAGCCCTGCGAATTGCACTTAATTCCCTGCCCGGACTTATGACCATAGTAATTATTCTGCTGGGTGTTTGCACAGGATTTTTCACTGCAACAGAAAGTGCAGCTATCGCATGTATTTACGCATTTTTCCTGACATTTATTTGTTATCGTACACCTTTTTCTGAAATCTCTGGGATTCTTCTGAGATGCGGAAAAACGCTCGGTATGGTTCTGAGTATAATAGCAGCTGCAAGCGGCTTTGGTTATTGCCTGAGTTACCTGCGTGTGCCGCAGATGATTACGAATGCGCTATTGAATCTTACAAGCAATCCGTATATTTTACTTCTGCTTATTAACCTTATGCTGCTTTTCCTCGGCTGCATTATGGACGTTGCACCACTTATCATAATTACAACTCCGATTCTGCTTCCTGTAATTCAGCAAATCGGTATGGATCCCGTACAGTTTGGAATTATGATGCTTCTGAATCTTGCAGTGGGTGCATGCACACCTCCTGTTGGCTTAGCACTGTTTACCGGATGTGCAGTAGGAAAGATGCCGGTTGAGAGGGTAATGAAGAACATATTACCGTTCTATATAGCAATGGTT
>JAHHRR010000064.1 GCA_020025655.1 Oscillospiraceae bacterium | reverse complement strand
CATGCCCTGCCGGAAATTGCCATGTAATACGCCGCTGCAAGCATGATTATTCCGCATACACCGGAAATGGCGTAAACAAATGTGGGCTTTTGTTTTATTACTCCCTCAGGAGTATCGGCAAGCAGTGAGCCTATCTCCTGACGGCTGATTTTCCAGCTCAAAATCATAAAAGCCGCAAACTTTATTATAAGAAAACCTGCAACAGTAAACACCAGCGCCGGAACGGACAGCGTAAACTTATGGCCTATAATTCCCATTCCGACCAGCTTTGCAGTGACAAGGCTGATGATTTCAGACAGCAGAACCGCAACCGGCAGTCCGATTGCAAGTGCAAGCAGGCTGCTCACCAAATCCTCAGCAAGCAGCATTGAAAAGAGTCTGCTTCTGCGCATACCCAGCATCAGATATACGCCGAACTCATGTCTGCGCCGCTGGAGCTGATATTTGCAGGCAAAATAAATCAGGAAAAACAGGATTACCAGTGTCATCACATAGAAAACAGGAATTAAAAGCAGCAGTTTATCCACCGCATCACTTTCCATTCTTCTCAGAAAAACCATTACATCCTGATTTGCTATGGAAAGGATAATATAAAAAGCTACAATAGAAATTACCAGAGAACTGAAAAACAGTCCGTTTTCCTTCCGGCTGCGCCTGCTATTTCTGAGAATTAAATCAGAGAACATTGGAGCTTCCTCCTCCCAGCTGCGCCATAACCTTCAAAATACGTTCGTAAAAGTCCCGCTGAGTTTCATCGCCTCGGCGAAGCTCATGGAATATTACACCGTCCTGAATGAACAGTATTCTCTTGCAGAAGCTTGCAGCATTACAGTCGTGGGTCACCATTAAAATGGTTGCCTGTTCGTCACGGTTAAGGCCGGAAAGCTTTTCCATAATATTCTTTGCGTTTTTGGAATCCAGAGCACCTGTGGGTTCGTCCGCAAGAATCATTTTCGGCTGCAGGATCATCGCCCTTGCAGCTGCAACCCGCTGCCGCTGTCCGCCGGACATCTGGGGCGGGAATTTATCAAGCACATCCGTAATTTCCAGATATTCTGCCAGCTGGCTCAGACGCTGCTGACTCTCTTTTTCGGGAACCGTGTGGAGAGAGGTCGGCAGCAGAATATTTTCCCTGCCGGTGAGATTGTCCAGCAGTTCAAAATTCTGGAACAGGTAGCCGATTTTTCTGCCCCTGTATTCAGCCAGAGCCTTTCCGGAAAGAGAGTTCAGATTTTCGCCGTCCATTACAATGCTTCCGCCGCTGGATTTAATGACAGTTGCAATGCAGTTGAGCAGTGTAGACTTTCCGGAGCCGCTGCTGCCCATAATACCCAGAAATTCACCGGGCATAACCTGAAAAGTAATGCCGTTAAGGGCTTTTGTCTGGCTGGGTGCATTTCCGTAAGTCTTGCTTAAATTTTCTATATTTAAAATAGGTTCCATTTAATTACCTCCTGTATTTTATGTTTAAATGATAGCACAGGCCCCGCAGAAATGATACTTACAGTGGATGTAATGTTTTCTAATACCGTTGAGCCTGATAAAAAACCGCTGGGTCAAAGTTTATGACAGGCGTAAATGCTAATGTTATAGTAAGGCCACTATGCAAAAGGAAAGTGATTTAACCGAAAAGCTTCCAAACATGGTGCTGCAATATAACGGCAGCGCCAAAATAGCAGCATACCGTGACGACGAGCAGTTTTCAAATCAGGCTATGAGGACTTCGTTTCCCGCTCTCCTTTCTACTTCTTATAGTCCTCTAAAATTGCAGAACATTCATAATTAGTTCATTATTTATCCTAAATTATGCGTTAAGTTCATAGTTTATTCTCAAATTATTAAATTTTTCGTCATGACATACACAGTTGACTCTGCTATAATACAGAACATAGACGGAGGACGTTAATCCTTCAATGTGATCGGCATTTTAACTCACAGTTAAGGCAGAGTAAATTGATCTGCGAGCCGGATTTGCAGCGGCGTAGTTTCTGTAAGTCAAGTGAGAGACAGTAAAACCGATTATGGATGAAATTTATTTCATCTATTCATTCCATAGCAAACTTGTGAGCCCCGTTTCGGTGTCTGCGGGCAGCTCACAGGTATGGATGAAATGTATAAACAGCCGCAGCCTTATGGCTGCGGCTTTTTTCATGGCTGAATTTTTAGGATAATTAAATACTTCTACATATAAAAACCTGATTCCATTGGAATCAGGTTTTTGTGTTTTCTGGCAGAATTGATTCCGCCTTATATTCAAATGTGCCTGCTTCTGATGCTGTTTGCAATCCCTATTATAGCCCCAAACAACACACCTGCAACCGGCCACACAATCCATGTATGAGACCAGTTCATTGTAATAAAGCTCCATGCCAGATATACGGCTGTGACAATGCACCAGTAGATTGCTGTTATAGATTTATTTTTATGATTCAAACGCTTATTTTCTCTGCTGTACTCCCCGTCTTCAAGAAGCTTATCGAAGCTTTCCGAAATCATTCCGGTCCATACCAGCAGAAACACGCCGAATGCAATGAGCACCAGCATCAGCGCCTCCATATATACCAGCAGGAATTTATTTCCCTCGCAGAAAGCGCATACCACAATCAGCGGAACAACAGCCAGAATACAGCAGCTCACTCCTGCTACCATTGAAATGCGGTGTGCAGTTTCATAATTTTCCCGATTGCGCTCAGCCATATTCCTTACTTCGTGTCCAGTGACTATAAAATCTGTTTCCAAATACTCATATCTTTTAAGTTTGAAACTCTCCATAATGAATATTCCCACCGCTGCAGCAACCATAAGCAGTAATATTCCTACTCCGACACCGGCTGCTGCGGCCTCGCTCAGCTTGCTTCCGGGCTGCTCTGACATCCCCGCAAGAAGCATCACCGGAACAGGGCAGATAATGCACATAGCTACACCTGCGGCAATTTTAACGGCGCTGCGTTTGTTCCTGCTCAAAAAGCTATCAGCCTCTTCAGCACTCACTGTTCGCTCAGGCAGTTCAGGGTCTTCTGCAGGTTCCTGCACAGCGGCTGTCACTGTCACCTGCTCTGCATCATCTTTAAGCAGATAATCGGTGCTTACATTAAATATCTCACTCAGCTTTACCATCCGTTCAAGGTCAGGAAGCGATGACATACTTTCCCACTTGGAAACTGATTGTCGGGTTACATTAAGCTGGTCCGCCAGTTCCTCCTGAGACCACCCCTGCTGTTTACGCAATTTTATAAGTTTCTCTGCAAAATTCATTTTTAACACCAGACCCGTTTTCTGTCGGTCTTTCCTCTCTTATTGTTGGCCTAATAATAGCATTTTTTCCGATTGCACACCACCAACACGCCTATGAAGTCTGTCAACCAGCAGTTGCATTTTCAAATTTTGGGGTAAATTGGTGTTTATTATATCATAATTTCAGGTATCCGCAAAAACATTTCACTAAAACGGCGCTTTATACCCTTATTCTACTTTCATTCGATTGCCAAAAATCACTTCATCACTTATAATTTTCCACGAGGTGATCACAATGTATGATGTAGATAAAAGCGAATTCGGAGCTTTTGTAGCTCAGCTTCGTAAAGATGCAGGGCTAACTCAGAAAGAGCTTGCCGATAAATTGTATGTTTCAAATAAAGCAGTAAGTAAATGGGAGACAGGAGTAAGCCTTCCTGACACTGCCCTGCTCATTCCGCTGTCAGAGATTTTAAATGTAAGTGTAACCGAACTTTTAATGGCAAAACGTATATCACACGATGAGCCTATGGAGACCCGTCAGGTTGAGTCTGTGGTTCAGGCTGCAATAGGTTTTAAAGCCCCCAAAGCATGGCAGGAGAAAAGCCGCTTCAAATATCTATATTTCATTTCCCTGCTTGCAGGCTGTTCTGCATGGTTTGCCGGTTTAGATACAGGATCCATAGCGATTACCTATACAATTCTGGGCGCTGTATTTGGTGCATATTTCTGTTTTTTTGCCTCCATGAGGCTTCCTGATTTTTACGACAGCAACCGAATAGGAATTGTTCAGGACGGAATATTTCGCATGAATATGCCCGGAATTTCCTTCAACAACTCCAACTGGCCCCACATAGTAAAGGCCTGCCGCCTCTGGTCATGTCTTGTTGTCTTACTTTATCCATGGCTCGCATGGCTGTTTGAAGTGCTCGGCTATGTAGGGGCGGGAAACTTCATAATGTTCTTAAGTTTTCTTTGCAGCCTCTTCGGAACAATTTACGGAGTCGGTAAAAAATACGAATAAGCATAAAACTTAACACCTTATATAAAACGAAAAACCTGATTCAAAAATGAATCAGGTTTTTCACCGCTTGCAGGAGATGAATTTTTAATCTTAAAGGGAGACAGCCGACATTGGAGCCGCTCCCTTTTTAATTTTTAATCAGTTTATGTACTGCTTATCGTAGTTGCCCTGAATGGTGCGGACAATCTGAGCGATAACGTCACAGGTGGGGCAGGGTATGCCCAGCTCTTTGCCGTACTCTGCAATCTTGCCGTTGAGAACATCAATCTCAGTCTGGCGGTGGTTAAAGAGCATATCCTGGCACATGGAGGGGTAGTAGTCTCCGATGTTGGTGACAATGTCCTTATGCTCATGCTCAATGAAATCATTGGCATCCAGAGGAGTACCCTTTGCAGTAGCAACAGCGCAGGCCTCTCTGATAACATTATGGAACAGCTCTCTGCCGTTGGGATCTGCCTCAACCTCACCGATCTTCAGACGCAGAACTGCACATACGGCGTTAACTGTTGAGTTAACAATGATCTTTTTCCACACGTAGGTGTAGATATCATCTGCACGCCAGTAAGCATCGCAGGTACCTTCACGGAAGTATTTGAGCATAGTCTCGCAGGCTGCATCGGTAAGAGGGCTTCTCTTGATTGCGCCGAAGTTCATCTGAACTCCGCCGGCAGGAGTAGAAACGCAGTGTGCAGGGCCTGCCAGAGCAGTTCCCAGAACGCCGGAACCGATAACGCAGCGCTCCTTGGGGAACACTTTCATCAGGTTGTCGTCATTGCCCAGACCGTTGATAAGAGAAACAGCAACAGTGTTTTCTCCGATAACAGGCATGGAATCCTGAATTGCGGAGCTGAGCTGAGTTGCCTTGGTCATGTAGATAATTACATCAACCTTGCCTTCTGCCTCATAAGCTGCAGAGGCGGTAGTATATGTACGGAAGCCCTGAAGAACTTCGGTAATGTCCTTATATTCGCCTTCCTCCTGAAGATGAATGGTAAAGGTCATGCCTTCATTCTGAACCTTGTTCATGTGCTCTTCATAGCGGTCTATAAGAATTATGTCTGCTCCGCCCTTGCGCAGGTATGAAGCAAAAACACTGCCGGCTGCGCCGGAACCATACATTGCAAATTTCATTAGTTTATCCTCCAATAATTACATCTAATAAGTTAATAACTCCTTTGAGTTATGTATGAACTTTAATAAATTCAGGGCCTGTCCGGAATCAGACTTCCGGACTTATCTGGCCAATCTCCGGAACGAAATTTTCCAGATTGACTTCGATTTTCTTCTCGCCTTTAAGTCTTCTCACTTTAGGAATACCCCAAATCAGTACAGGAATGATAACTGCAAAGATTGCGTAATATCCATCATAGCCGTATGCGTACTTGATGATATTGGACAGTCCGAGCAGTGACAGAGCAAAGCAAATAAGAATAACTATAAAGCCGACAACGGCGCTGCGCACCTTCTCAGACTTGATAACATTGGGCAGACACATTTTCTGGAAGCGCTGAACCATGGTGTATACGAGAGTAACGCAGGTAGAAACAAATGCGCAGAAAAGAAGCAGGCTGAAAAGAACGAGAATAAGCCTTATGCCTGCAATATTCAGAATAGTCTGGTTGGGAATACCGAGAGCATTGGTAAATCCGGTTACGCCTGCAGCCTGAAGGGCCTTAAGTACAGGATACCACTTGGAGAGCATATAGCCGGAAGCTGCAAGAGCGCCGCCGTTCATAACCCAGCCGAGAAATACGGAACGCTTGATACCCTTCAGGGTCAGCTCGCTGGAAGCTGCAATCATGGGAGCGATAGATACGCACTGGAAAGCTGCATAGACGATAATGCCGCTCCAGATTGAACCGAAGAGATTGTCGGTATAAACAGCAGGCTCCAGATTGTTTACAGCCAGATACTGAGCTACAACAGCATCCATATCGGTAGTAAGGCCTGAGAAAATAACGCAAGCAGTGATAAGGAGAATTGCGACGGAAAGAACAGTGGAAGCCGCCATAACCAGCTTAATGCCGAAAACGCTCAGCAGAACAAGAACAGCAACTATTGCTACATTGCAAAGGATCTTTGCAGCGCCCACATATTCAATTCCGATAAAGTTTGCCATAACCTCGCCTGCACCGGCAACTGCACTGGCAACTGCGGCAAGAATAATGACGATATAGAAAATCTCAAACAGGATTTCCATTTTGGGATGAGGATAAAGAGCTGCGAAGGTGTCTTTGTAGTTGTCAAAGCCGCTGAGCTTTGCAAAGCTCATTGCAACATACATAACCATTGCGAGAATACCCATTGCAATAACGGGGAATATTGCTGCTGTCCAGCCATACTGGGAGAAATACTGTATAACCTGGTTACCGGTGGCAAAGCCGCCGCCTACGTGTGTGCCAAACCATACAGAAGCCACGGCAAACGCCGCAGCCCACGAGCTTTTAGATGCATTTTTCGTTTCCATAAATTACATACCCACTTTTTTAATTATTTTCGTTTACGCAAAAGACGCAGATTTCAAAGCCGATAAATGGGCAAAAAACGAAGTAGTGCATGCTGCTACTCTCGCATTCATATTCTGCAGTTAACAGAGTTTTTAGGCTGTCTGTATAATCCGGTGCAGAATGATATTTGGTGAATATTAACAACTTTTCAAATGGCTCTGCTTAATTGCGTTTTTGCATTAGGTATCTGTATGTTAAACGCATTTTCGGCAAAATGCAAGCAAAGTTAATTAAAAGACAGTCTTTTTCATGACAATTTCATGTAAAATGCTCTCCTTTTAACGCAATAGTATGATTTAAATAATGACAGAACAATGTTGAGTTGATCTCGATGTGCAGATATTTTTATGCACAATGCACAAGCTGTCACTTTTGCATATGTTTAATATCACGTATAAGCCTTTGTAATATTCCAGTTTTGTCCATTTAGACCTGCATCTGTTGCAGCGCAAAAATGCACACCAAAGTCGATTGCTCCAAATCCCCTGTTATAAGCAAAAACCTGATTCCGGATAAAAAACTTTGTGCCGGTCTTGAAATTAACTTGAAGAAAGCTTTTTCGCACCTGAATTTCACACGCTTGAACATAAAATAAAATAACAGACAGCAGTAAAATTTCACTGCTGCCTGTTTGTTTTTTGTTTGCAGCCACAATTATGCAGCCAGTTTTCAGTGCCTATTGTGACTGGATTATATCTTCATGCAGACATCCCATGCACGCCAGATAACGGTTCTCAGGTTGCCGATAGCAACGCAGTCACCTACTCTGTGTACGTTCTTGAGCTTGCAGTCCCTGCCGCCCAGAGGAGTGGGAACAAAACCAACACCGTTTACGATGTTGTCGCACTCAACGGTGAAGGTCTTGCTGCCGTCGTTGCTTCTGACAGTAACAGACTTGCCGTCGTCAGCAATAGCAGATACCGAGTGCTCAAGATAAACAGGAACCTTGTGGTACTCCATAGCATCTCTCAGGAAAGAGGTGTTAGGCAGTGCGGTTGCCTGAGCTGCAATAAGGTCGGTAGCGTACTCTACAATAATGGGGTGCTTTCCCTGAAGAATCAGGTCATAAGCTGCCTCGCAGGAGGACTGACCGCCGCCGATGAATAGAACCTTGTCACCAACAGGCTGCTTCTCCTTAAGGAGCTGAGTGAAGGTGAGGGTCTTTTCAAAGTTTTTGATCTTGGGCATGGTTCTGGGGACGGAACCGGTGGCAACAATAATTTCATCAAAGCTGCGGAGAGCACCGAAATCGGTAATCTCAGTGTTGAGGTGAACCTCTATACCTGCCTTTTCAACCTCT
>JAHHRR010000063.1 GCA_020025655.1 Oscillospiraceae bacterium | reverse complement strand
ACGCATGGCATTTATCTATTAAATCATTTGATAAACTAATGATGATTACCAAAATTCCGTACTTTTTCTGTGATATAGCAGTTGTGATCGGATTTGCACATCTTGCAATATTGTCTTTAGTTGATATTTTTGTAAATATCTCAGCATTGATTCATAAAAAGGAGGTACCGGCAAACATATGGAAGAACTAATTAGATTTTTGCCTGTAATTATCTCATTTTTAATGCTATTCTTTGGTATTCCAGTACCTATAGCACTTCTTTCAGGCTCGCTTGTTTATTTTGGATTTATAAATACTACACTGCCCATGACAAGCGTTATTCAGTCTCTCGTTTCGCAGAGCCTGTCCACAAATATGCTGGCTTGCCCTTTCTTCATACTTGCCGGCTGTATAATGAATTATTCCGGAATAACGACAGTATTGTTGGATTTCTGCAACAAGCTATTGGGGCATAAAGAGGGCGGCCTTGGCTATGTAAATGTACTTCTCAGCACCTTAAACGGCGGTATGTGTGGTTCATCCACAGCTGATGCTGCATTGCAGTGCAAAATAATTGTTCCTGAAATGGAACGTCTCGGATATCCCAGAGCTTTTGCAACCGCTGTAACCGCCGCATCCAGCCTTATAACACCTATAATACCTCCCGGTGTTCCCCTGATACTCTACGGAATCATGACTGGAGTTTCTGTAGGTAAGATGTGGGCAGCTGGATATATACCGGGAATTATGCTGTGTATAGCCATGATGCTGGTTGTATACTTATATTCTCACAAATATCATTGGAAAGGTAATCGTGATAAGGCTGCAAGTCTGAAAGAAATAGGACTTTCTTTTATTCAAAGCATTTGGGCACTGCTTATACCCATATTTATAATCGTAGGTCTTAGAAGCGGTCTTTTCACCGCAACAGAAGGCGGAACTGTTATCATTATCCTTTCTATTATTATAGGTGGATTTATCTACAAGAATCTAAAATTTGAGCATATCAAACCTATTTTAAAAGACGCTTTCAAATCAACTGCAAATATTATGCTAATTGTAGTTTCCGCAATGACTTTCAGTATGTATCTGTCATGGGAACGCATACCGCAAGATCTTACCCAGTGGCTTATGTCGCTGTCCTCAAACAAATATGTATTTCTCATTTTGGCAAATGCATTTATCTTCATTATGGGAATGTTCCTCGATGGCTCTGCGCTTCTGATGATACTTACACCTCTGCTGTATCCGGTAGCTCAGTCATATGGAATAGACCTTATAGTTTTCGGTATGATAATGCTGATTAACTTGTACTGTGGCTGTCTCACACCGCCTTTTGGTACAATCATGTATATTACGTGTAACATAACAGATGTAAGTATTGTAGAGTTTTGCAAATATGCTTGGGGATTTATACTGGCCATGCTATCAGTAATACTTATAATTGCGTGCTTCCCGGGCATTATAACATTCCTTCCCAATCTTATTTACGGATAAAATGGAACTTTTAGCGAAATATGAATTCACAGAGGTTACGTAATGGTAGACTGGAAAAATAAACGTATAGGTCTTGTTCTCTCTGGTGGTGGAGCTAAAGGCGCATATCAGGCAGGAATGTTCAGGGCTCTTGAGCAATTAGGTCTTGCAAAAAACATTAAGGTAATATCAGGCTGCTCCATAGGAGCATTTAATGGTGCAATATACTGTGCAGAGAATCCTTTAGAAGTATTCTCTTTCATAGAAGATTTCGGGAAAATATATAATAGCTCAAAAAGCATTGCTGCCAAACGAACAGATCTTTGCCGTAGTGAGGGTGAAGATGAGAATGCCGAGCTCAAAGAGTTTGACAAATGCGAGACCGGAAGATTTGAAGAAAGATTAAAAAGAACTCTTACAGATGAAAAGCTCAGGAAAATGGATAGAACGGTTTATGTTTGCTGTTACAGCATAGAAGAGGAAAGGCCCAAATATTTTTATCTCAACAATTTGGAACCTGATATACAAAGAAAGCTTATTTTGGCAAGCGGAAGTATTCCTCATGTTTTCCCTTCTGTTTATTATAAAGGCGAGCATTATCTGGATGGTGGTCTAAAACCTGATATTTGTAAAAATGGAGCACCCCCTGACAAAATTCCTTTAAAGCCGCTCCTCAATGAAGATGTAGACGCAATTTTAGTGAATTTTCTTATAGCATCAGATAAAGTTGATAGAAGTGGGGTAAAAGATGGAATAGAGTACCTTGAACTCAGGCCAAGCAAACCTCTTGAAGAATATCCCGGAGCCGGTACTCTGGATTTTTCACCTGAAAAGCTCAGAAGCCACGAGGAACTTGGTTACATAGACACTTTATCCCTGTTCAAGGAGGAATAAGAATTGAAAAGAGTACTGATATATGGTGACTCCAATACCTGGGGACATATTCCTGCAAAAGGAACCAGATATTCAGACGAAATCAGATGGCCTGGTGTAGCTGCCGAACTTTTAGGCAGTGAATACAGGCTTATAGAAGACAGCATCAGCGGCAGGACAACAATCTGGGAGGATCCCACTTGTCCTATGCGCTGCGGTAGTAAAAATCTTGGCTATTCCATGCTGGCACACGCACCGATTGACCTTTTCGTACTTGCGTTGGGAGCAAATGATCTGAAATTTACAGATGCAGACGGCGTTGTAAGAGGTGTATCGAGAATTATAGATATGGTTAGGGGAGCTGATATATTATTTAATAGTTTTTCTCCTATATTCAGAGGTAATCCTGAAATACTTGTAATATCCCCCTCTCATATTGCCGATGAGATAAAATATCTTAGACCTGGTCATTCTTTACAGTATGCCTCCGAGGAATCAAAACTTCTGTTTGAAAAATATGAGAGAATGGCAAGCGAAAAGAATGTATATCTTTTAAATGCTGAAGAATACGCAAAACCGTCGTTGGAAGACTGCATTCACTATAGCCCTGAAGACCACAAACGTCTGGGTATAGCAATTGCAGCAAAAATCAAGGAAATACTTGAGTAAAACAGATGATTCTGAAATCAAAATTCCATAAAACAGGCCGCTAAAACAAGTTTTCAATAAGCCATGAGGTTGTGTGGCAAATCACATAATGTGCAGTCTCTGCTGTTGCATAACAAACATAGAAAAAAGCCGGCCTGATTTATTGAGATTTCTGTTTGTTCTTCCGGTTAAGGCTAAAAAACACCCTGATTATTCACATAATCAGGGTGTTTTTATATTCTTAGTTTTAAAAGTTACTTTTTTAAAATCGTTGTCTCTTCCATCCGCTTCGCTAAAATCTCATCCTGCTTGTATCCGGATATATCATAGTAAATTCGGAGATATGCTTTTATTTTAAGTGCCGTTATTGTGCTTGAATTATTTCAGAACTGAATACGTGTATATCTTAAAGTCCGTGATTGTATATTCTTTTTCCCAGAGAGAAAATCTCTGAGCTGAACTCGCCTGCGGGAACATCCGGCAGTGTTTCTGCGTAGATTTCCATGCGGCTGTCTATCATGTCTATAAAGTGCAGCAGCTCGGCTTCTGCAAACTGAGGGATAACTGCCGCACCGTGGTCAGGCTCTCCGTGATGAGAAAGCAGCATATGCTCTACAAGTACCGCTTTTTCCTCAGGCATACCGATTTTCTTTGCTACTTTTTCTACCTCAGAGGCACCCATTACAAGGTGGCCCAGCAGATCCCCTTTAACTGAATATCCGCTTACCATTCCAAGCTCTGAAAATTCAAATTCCTTCATTTTTCCGAAGTCATGCAGCAGAGTACCTGTAAGCAGCAGGCTGCGGTTGACAGCATCTGCATAAATGTCTGAAAGGAAATCCGCAGTTCTGAGCATATTGTAGGTGTGCATTAAAAGTCCGCCCAGAAATCCGTGATGCACTCTCTTTGCCGCCGGAATTTTTGAAAATTCCTCCATATGGCGTCGCAGCATAGTCTCTGCAAGCTCACGGAAATTTTCATCCTCAATGCTTTTAATCATTGCCTTAATATCCTCAAGGCAGGCTTCGGCATCAATAGGAGCTGTGGGCACCAGATCAGCCACATCATATTTATCATAATCCTCTGCAAAGCGGAAGCTTGATACTGTCAGCTGCATTGCGCCTCTGTATTCGTTAACCGTACCTCTCAGGTAGATAACCTTTCCCTGATCGTCAGCATAGATTGCATCTTTGTAGTCCCACATTGTGAAGTCCATGCTTCCGGTTCTATCTGATACAGTACCGCTTAAAAAGCTCTTTCCGGAGGATGTTTTTCTCAGCTCTGCGGAGCTTAATATGTAGAAGCCTTCAACCTCGTCCCCGATATACATTTCATCAATAAATTCATTAAGCATTTTACTATCTCTTTTCTTTATTTCTGTGACTTTATCATAGCAAAACAAGACTGTATATTCAAGCCACGGCAGAACATCTTTTTCAGGAATGTGCATAATCCAAAGCCTTGATACGCTTAACGCAAAAGCCCTTAATCCTTTCGGGATTAAGGGCTTTGGTTTCAGTTGGTTTCCGTCAGAGTCTCCGTACACTCGCATAATTGAAAAGTTTACAGGCATATGCTAAAATTCTTCTGCAAGAGGCTGAATTCAGCCCTCCAGCTTGAAGTATTTTAAGTACAAAAGGAAGTGCATATGATGTGCAGGCACTCAAAAGGCCGTAATTTCGGTATTATAATTTTATGTATTTTTGTTTGCGTTTCGGCTTTTATTACAGGGTGTTCCGATAATCCGCAGAAGGATTACGGCGTATTTCTCGGCATCAATGCGGATAATGCAGACCGCTTAAATGATTACCGCCTTGTGGTTATCGAACCGTCGGAGTTTAATGCAGATCATATACAGAAGCTTCATGCCGATGGCAAAACTGTATACGGCTACATCAATGTCGGAGCGCTTGAAGAATATCGGCCATACTATGACCGCTTCAAGCATCTGACTCTTGATGTTTACGAGAATTGGGAAGATGAGCGCTGGATGGATGTATCGTGTCCGGAGTGGCAAGCATTTGTAGTAAACGAGCTTGGAAAGCAGTATGCCGACATGGGCATAGACGGATTTTTCATAGATAACACAGACGTATGCTATCACTATCAGACGGATGATATTTATAATGGACTTTGCTCAATTCTGAAAGGGCTCAAGGTCTATGATATTCCGCTTATTATAAACGGCGGAGACACATTTGTTTCAAAATGTATGGACGAAGGCATTGCCCTCTCCCTGTTCAGCGGAATAAATCAGGAATCTGTTTTCACGAGCATTGATTTTGAGAACAAAGCTTACGGAGTACAGCAAAAATCCGAAACTCTTTACTATCAGAACTACATTGCAGAGGCAAAAAGCTGCGGACTTGCTGTATATCTTTTAGAGTACGGAGCTTCTCCCGCTCTGGCAAAAGAGATTGACAGATATTGCGGTGAAAACGGATTTATCTGGTATAACGCCGAGAGCTTGGAACTCCGGTGAGGGGCAGATTCGGTTGCCGCTTATTTATTGAGTAGTTACAGTGTCTTTTTATTCTACTTCAAATTCTTGAGCCAGATAATGTACATCGCCGTTTTCACCGGTCATTTCCAATGTCAGGCGATACAGACCCTGTTCCAGCCGGGTTCCGTAATCTTCAAATTTCTGTACAACGCTTCCCGCTAAACTTTCTCCCTTCCCTAACTCAAAACTCAAAGAGTTATAGGGGAAATTGTCTTGCGTATACGCCAGTCTGTACCATTTTCCATCTATGCAGCATTCCAGAAATTCAAACCCCGTACCGTCAGCATCGAAACGGTATGTATTTTCACTCTCTGTATTAACCTTCCATCTGATTGTATATCCGTGAAAAGGCGACCAGCTCGGCTCGTCGATCTCTAAACTGATATCATCCACGTCATTCACGGCATAAGAAACTGCTTCACCGATCTCCGGATATTCTTCAGTTGCTTTTCCTATTCCCCATATGCCAATGCAAATCACACAAATTACAACGGCTGCAATGCACCAGCCTCTGGCTTTTTTCATCTATACCGCCTTTCAAAAATCTTTTCGGCTTATCCGCATAAGCTTACTGCACAATGACTAAAACTATGGCCGTAATCATTCCGACTGTTGCGAAAATGTATCCGCTTATTCTGGCATTCGTAATGTAATGGCCCGACGGTTCACCTTTTCCGTCATGTTTCCATGATTCAGTTAAGTTGTAGATAAACCATGGTTTATGAATCAGCACAATACCGATGATTGCTAAGATGATAGATAAAATAATGTACATACATATTCCTCCTTTCTGCTTGATCTGGCTGTTCATTCAAAGCTCTATCTGTAAATACAATTTAAGCATAACAATCCTTGTGTGTCAATTGCACCGCATCTGTAATACGCTTTTTTATAGATTATTTTCAATCTGAAATGCTGTTCTTTAGTTTTTCCCATAGCATACTTACGGGCAGTTATGTTTTTCATAGATAAATTCAGAACTCGGCATCCATGCCTCTTGACTTGCACCGGAAGATGTGATAAGCTAATTGTAATTTCTATGAAGGGCGCTCTAGCGTAAGGTGTGAAATGAGCTTTTTAGTATTTCTTCAGTAAAACATAAATCGCTTCGGACAGTTTTAGATGTCACGGGGCTGTTTTTGTTATGCCGAATGAGATACTGGTATCTGCACACAATTGCCGCCCTTGGGATAGGTATATTGTCTGTATTACTGTGCCTGTTTTCGGCTTTGAAAACAGGCATTTTTTCTTTTTCGGCAGAAAAATTTTAAAAAACAGTACAATATACAGGAGATATAAATATGAAAAAAACATCCTTAAAGCCATATTACCTTTCCTTTTTTCGGAACAATATAAAAGATTTTATTTTAGGCCTCATTGCCACCATAGGAGAGTCTGCCTGTGTGGTGGGAATTGCATGGCTCATTCAGCAGCTGCTGGATGCCTGTACGGGAAATCCGGAAGCTTTGCCGTTTCACCGCCTGCTGATTATTTCTGCCGGACTTCTGATTGCATATCTCAGTTCAATACAGCTTGAGCGCTTTACAACATCCCGTTGTATTCCCAGAGCCATGGCCCAGTATAAGAGTTTCCTCTTTTCCAGAATCTCTCAAAAAAGCATTGCGGCCTTCCGTCAGGAAAATACCTCTACCTATCTCTCTGCGGTTGCCAATGATACCCAGTCAATTCAGATGGGTGTCTGTGATCTTTTCAATGCAGCCAGCAGTCTGCTGACACTGCTCTGCGCTGTCGGACTTATGGTCTGGTATTCTCCGCTCATGACCCTGATAGCCCTGCTTTTAACCGCTTTATTCTTCACACTTTCTCTGCCTTCAAGCAACAAGCTTGTAAATGCGGAAAAGGAGCTTTCCGACTGCAATGAAGGGCTGACCGCTCGCTTTAAGGACTTTCTGACCGGCTTTTCTGTGGTCAAATCCTTTCAGGCTGAAAAAGAGATGTGCAATCTGTTTTCAGAAGATGTAGCCAAAAGTGCCAACGCTGATAAAAAGCGCCGCATGGCAAACCTGATGTTTTATTTCACCATTGACGGTGGAATTGCAGTTGCCAGAGTGTGCATACTGCTTATAGGCGCTTATCTCAGTCTCACCGGAAGAGGTGTCTCTGCCGGTATGGTAATTGCCTTCGCTGAACTTCTCAATCAGGTTATGGCGCCTATACAGACGCTGCCGCTGTGCATTGCAGACCTGAAAGCGGCAAACGCCCTCATCCGAAAAGCCGCAGACAATCTGGAGAAAAACATTCGGGATGAAGGCGAGGACATTCCTCCCGTGTTAAAAAACAGCCTTGAAATTAAAAATCTTTCCTTTGCCTATGAGCCCGGAAAGCCTGTACTCAATCAGCTGTCCCATACTTTTGAATCTGGCAAGAGGTATGCTCTTGTAGGCTCCTCCGGCTGCGGTAAATCTACTCTGCTCCAGCTGTTAATGGGCGGAAACGCCTACAATGGAGAAATTCTCTGTGATGGGCACGAGCTTCAAGGCATCAGCAGTCGCTCGCTCTATGCGCTTGCGTCGCTCATCTCGCAAAACGTCTTTCTTTTTAATGCCACAATTCTTGAAAACGTAACCATGTTCAGGGA
>JAHHRR010000062.1 GCA_020025655.1 Oscillospiraceae bacterium | reverse complement strand
ACGGAGAAAACGCAGATTTAGGCCTGCTGCTTATTCCAAAGGAGATTTAAACAGAGCGTTTTGCACTGGTGTCAAAGACTGAATATTAAGGCAGTACCGCATAACCGGTACTGCCTTAAAGTATTTTAGATAGACAGAGAAAAAATTGTCTTGGATGAGCCGATAAAACATAATTGTGCTAAAATTTAGTAATTTACGAAAATGTTCTATTGCGCAGGATGATGGCGTATGGCAAAATACCAGTCGCACAGATAAAGCATTTGCACTTGGCGATATCGAAGATGGCAGTTTTGCAGAAGTTTATTGCGATATAACACGAGAATTCACTGCTTTTAGCAGCTATAATGCGGTGCGGTGACGAATTTTACACCATTTATACCCATAAATTTCGCAGTAATAGGTTTTTGCCCTTGAAATATGCTGGATAATGTGATAAAATATCAGCCGTTAAAATATTGATTAAAACTTATGCATAAGAGGAGCTGTTATTATGTCCGGACATTCCAAATGGCACAACATACAGAAAACAAAAGGCGCAGCTGATGCAAAACGCGCACAGGCATTTACAAAGATAGCCCGCGAGATGATCGTTGCTGTCAAGGAAGGCGGCGGTGGTGACCCCAAGTCTAACTCTAAGCTTGCTACCGTTATTGCTAAGGCTAAGGCAGCAAATATGCCTAATGATAATATCAAGCGTACTATTGATAAAGCTCTCGGTGCAGGTAACACCGAAAACTTTGAAAAGATCGTATACGAAGGTTACGGCCCCAACGGCGTTGCAGTCATTGTTGAGACTATGACCGATAACCGCAACCGTACCGCAGGTGAGATGCGTCACTACTTTGATAAGTACGGCGGAAACATGGGCGCTGCAAACTGCGTATCCTGGTCCTTCGATAAGAAGGGTGTAATCGTCATCGATAACGAGGACGAGGAGCTTGACGAGGATGAAGTCATGATGGACGTTCTGGATGCAGGCGCTGCTGACTTCGAGGCTGACGGTCAGGTTATGACCGCATATACCGGCGAGGATGATGTTGCAGCTGTTGCAGATGCTCTTACTGCAAAGGGCTACACCCTGCTTTCTGCTCAGGTAGAAATGCTGCCCCAGAACGGCTATGTAACTCTCACCGACGAGGGCGATATTAAGAATATGCAGAAGATGCTGGATATGTTCGAGGACAACGACGATGTTCAGAACGTATGGCACAACTGGGAAGACGCTGAATAATAGAATTCTTCCGGTTTCATTATAATGAAATTAAAATCCCCTTTTACCTGCAGATAGCAGGCAGAAGGGGATTTTCTGCTGTTACAGTCAGGGTGCATTTCGTGAGGCACTAGACTTAATGTGTCGTATGAAATGATTATAACGGTATGCTGCGGAAAATAAAAAAGCAGCGGAAAAATCCGCTGCTTTTTAATGAGTAGGTCTATAAGCCGGGTTCTGTTAAAAACGACCATCTATCTAGACCTGCCGTTGCCGACAGGTTCAAGCCACCTCCCGAGGACGGTCGGGCAGACCATGTGTCCTCCCACGGTGTTGCTCCGGATAGAGTTTACAGCAACCATATGTTACCATACGGCGAGTGAGCTCTTACCTCACTTTTCCACCCTTACCGGGAAATCCCGGCGGTATATCTCTGTTGCACTTGTCCGAGGGTTACCCCTGGCGGGCGTTACCCGTTATCCTTACCCTATGGAGCCCGGACTTTCCTCACGCACAGACTTTCGCCTTATGCCCGCGGTCGTTCGACCTGCTCGATTTACTATTTTACTAAGTTTTAGGCCGCAAGTCAATAATAAATCTTGTATAAATGGAAAAAAAGCTGTATACTTTATTAGTTAGTATGAAATTATAGAGGTGATTTAAGTGAGTTTAGATGAATACGTTCAGGCACTTAAAGGAAAAAGTATCGCTGTTGTAGGAATCGGTATAAGCAACAGGCCTCTCATTGAACTGCTTCTGGAAAATGGCTGTGATGTTACAGCCTGCGATAGAAGAAGCTTCGAGGAGCTGGGTGAAGAGGGCGTTAAGCTTAAAGCAATGGGCGCTAAGTTCCATCTGGGTGAGGATTATCTTGAAGGTCTGGAGCAGGATGTGATTTTCCGCACACCCGGTCTTATGCCTTTTGATGAACATTTACAGAAAGCAAAGGAAAACGGAAGTGTTATTACTTCTGAAATGGAAGCTTTCTTTTCTTTATGCCCCTGCCGTACTGTTGCCATTACAGGCAGCGACGGCAAAACTACCACCTCTACTATAATATCTGAGCTTTTAAAGGCGGGAGGATATAAGGTACATCTGGGCGGAAATATCGGAAATCCTCTGCTTTGCGAAGTACCGGATATTAAAGCGGATGATTTTGCGGTTCTGGAATTAAGCTCATTTCAGCTCCACAGCATGATGTGTAAGCCTGACATTGCACTGATTACAAATCTTACTCCCAATCATCTGGATAAACATTTGGATTTTCAGGACTACATAGATGCAAAAATGTCCATTTTCCTGCATCAGAATCCCGAGAACAAACTGGTTCTCAACTTTGACGATGAGCATACTGAGTATTACAGAAGCAATTCTCATTCTAAGCTCAGCTATTTTTCCGATAAATCCGAAATACCCTGCGGTGTATTCTGCGAAAACGGTGTGATTTACCGGCTTAAAGGTACAGAGCGGGTAAAAATTATGGATGCTGCGGAAATTAAAATCCCCGGTGAGCATAATGTGCTGAACTACCTTGCTGCATTTGAAGTAGTAGACGGACTTGTCAGCGATGAAGTGTGCCGACAGGTTGCAATGAGCTTCGGCGGTGTTGAGCACAGGCTTGAGCAGGTGAGATGCTTGAACGGAGTGACTTATATCAATGACTCCATCGGTTCAAGCCCTACACGCACTATTGCAGGCCTTAATTCGCTGACTGCAAAGCCGATACTTATAGCGGGCGGCTACGATAAAAAGATACCCTTTGATGAGCTTGGCGATGAAATCTGTCTTAAAGCCAAACGTCTGTTCCTTACAGGCGCAACAGCAGAAAAAATCTGCAACGCAGTTAAAAATTCAAAATACTACCCTGAAAGCGGTGTAGAAGTCACAATAATTGATGACTTCAAAGATGCTGTGCTTGCTGCATCAGCTTCTGCCGAAAACGGAGATATAGTTCTGTTTTCACCTGCCTGCGCTTCATTCGACAGATTTAAAAATTTTGAAGAGCGTGGCAACTACTTTAAAAAAATAATAATGGAGATTTAAAAATATGAAGATATCTGAGATTAAGCCCGAAGTTTGGGAGATGGCAAGAAAAGCTGAAGAAAGATGCAGAGACAGATTTGCAGAAATAGACCGTGTGGCAGAGCACAATACCATGCGTGTAATGGAAGCTTTTCAGGATAATAAGGTTTCTGAAAGCTGCTTTGCAGGCACTACCGGATATGGCTATGATGATCTGGGAAGAGAAACCCTTGATAAGATATACGCTCAGCTTTTCGGCACTGAGGCAGCTCTCGTTCGCATAGGCTTTGTTAACGGAACTCATGCGATTTCAACTGCTATGTTCAGCCTCGTAAAGCCCGGTGACACAATTCTTTCTGTAAGCGGTACTCCTTACGATACCATCAGACCCGCTATCGGTATAAGCGGTAACTGCCATGGTTCTCTCAAGTTTTACGGAATTGATTATGATGAAGTAAAGCTCAAAGAGGACAGCAGCCCTGACTATGAAGCTATTGCAAAAGCCTGTGCCAATCCTAAGGTTACAGCTGTAATGATTCAGCGTTCAATTGGCTATGACGTAAGAAGAGCATTGAGCATTAAGGAAATAGCTAAGATCTGCGAAACAGTTAAGGGAGTAAACCCTGCCATTAACATAATGGTTGATAACTGCTACGGCGAATTTGTAGATACTATTGAGCCTACTCATGTAGGTGCAGACCTTGTAGTCGGCTCTCTGATTAAAAACCCCGGCGGAAGCATTGCCCCCACCGGCGGATATATTGCAGGCAAAAAGGAGCTTATTGAAAACGCTTCCTATCGCATGACTACCCCCGGAATAGGCGGCGAATGCGGCTCTACTCTGGGTAATAACAGACTTCTGTTCCAGGGCCTTTTCATGGCACCTCATGTTGTGGCTCAGGCACTTAAAACTGCTGTTTTCTGCGCTGCAATGATGGAGCAGATGGGCATTGAGACTTCTCCCGGAGTAGAAGGAGAGCGCTCTGATATTATCGAGCTTATTAAGATGAACAGCCCTGAGAAGCTCAAAAAGTTCTGCGCCGGAATTCAGGCCGGTGCTCCTGTAGATTCCTATGTTACTCCTGAACCCTGGCCCATGCCTGGTTATGACTGCCCTGTTATTATGGCAGCCGGTGCATTTATTCAGGGCGCATCAATTGAACTTTCCGCAGATGGTCCTATGCGTGAGCCTTATATAGCCTATCTTCAGGGCGGCATTACCTATGAAAGCGGTAAGCTTGGAATAATTATGGCTGTTTCTGCCATGCTGGACGCATAAGCTGCATATAATGCATGGGGGTGTGCCCATGCGTATAAAGCGTATATCCAACAGATACACGAAGATAATTAAACGCCTGCTGATTATCGGTATTTTGGCTTTTGGTTTAGTCGGTGTGTTCTCAATTTCATACAGGACGGCAACTGAAATTGCGGTTAAGAATATGGAGGATGAACTCAGGCTTAAATTAAATTCCCAGATATCGGACATAATGAACAGTGGCGAGTATCGTATAGACGACTTTATAAAGGTCGAGAAAAACAGCTCAGGAGAACTGTCGGCTATTATAAGTGACATGACGGTTATAAATGAGCTTTCGGGGAAAATACTTCAAAAACTTTGCGAGTCAGGATTTGATACTGCAATTCCGTTAGGCAACCTTACGGCTGTAAAATCACTTGCAGGAAAGGGTCCTGAAATTCCGATGAAGCTAAGGGTTCTCGGCTCATCTGAGGTGGAAACAGAAAACAGCCTTATTAGCCCGGAGAGCGAAGGCAGCGGGTTTCGTATTTTCCTTGAAATTACTGCCGATGCGGAAATAATTCTGCCGTGGCATCGGGAGCAGAGACAAATTAAAACAAATGTAATTATTGCCGAGGCTTTTGTGTTCCCTAAAAGGGCGGCCTCCTAACACGGAAAGGATAAATGATGGACGCAGAAAAAGAAATAGCAAAGCTTAGAAAAGAGCTTGAACATCACAGCAAGCTTTATTACGTTTACGACGCGCCTGTTATTTCAGACTATGAATATGATATGCTTATGCAGAAGCTTATTCTGCTGGAAAGCGAACATCCGGAGCTTATAACTCCGGATTCTCCCAGCCAGAAGGTTGGGGGTCAGCCTGTCGCTCAGTTTGAAGAGGTTCGTCATCAGGTGCCTCTTGAAAGTCTGACAGATGTCTTTTCCTATGAAGAGCTTCTGGGCTTTGGCGACAGAATGGATTCTATGATTGCCGGAAAGCATGAGTATGTGGTTGAGCCTAAAATAGACGGCCTTTCCATGTCGCTTGAATATGAAAACGGTGTTTTTGTAAGAGGTGCTACACGAGGAAACGGCCTTATAGGTGAAAATGTAACCGAGAACCTTAAAACAGTGCGTTCTCTGCCGCTTCATATCGAAAACGCACCGGAAAGACTTGTCGTCAGAGGCGAGGTCTATATGTCCAAAGAGGTTTTCAGAAAGCTCAATGAACAGCGTGAGATTAACGGAGAGGCACTGCTTGCAAACCCTAGAAATGCAGCTGCCGGTTCTATGAGACAGCTTGACCCGAAAGTGGCAGCTTCGAGAAAACTGGATATAATCTGTTTTAATATGCAGTATACCTCCGGTGAACCTTATGAAACTCACACTCAAACCCTTGACGCAATGAAAGAAATGGGATTTCCCGTTGTACCTTATAAAAAGTTTGATAATATTAAGGACTGCATTGAACGTATAGAGTGGCTGGGAGAAAATCGTGAAAGCCTTGCTTATGATATGGATGGAGCAGTTATTAAAATTAACTCGCTCAATCAGCGTGAAGCACTGGGAAGTACTGCGAAGGCTCCCCGCTGGGCAACAGCCTTTAAATATCCGCCTGAGAAAAAGGAGAGCAAGGTTCTTGACATAGTTGTACAGGTTGGAAGAACCGGAGTTCTTACACCTAAAGTAATAGTGGAGCCTGTACGTCTTGCAGGAACAACTGTTTCTGCGGCAACACTCCATAATCAGGACAATATCGACAGACTTGACCTCAGAATCGGTGATACTGTGCTGCTGCAAAAAGCAGGTGAGATTATACCGGAGGTGCTTTCCGTTAATAAATCCAAACGTCCTGCGGATTCGGTTCCCTTTGCAATGCCTGATATATGCCCTGAATGCGGAAGTCCGGTAGTAAGGGATGTTGACGGAGCGGCACTCCGTTGCACAAGCCCTGAGTGTCCGGCACAGAGACTCAGAAATATTGCGCATTTTGCATCCCGTGAGGCTATGGACATTGAAGGACTGGGTATTTCTGTATGTGAGAGCCTTATTAACAGCGGACTTGTAAAAACAGCTGCGGATATTTATTACCTCAAGAGTGAGGATATCGCAAGACTTGACCGTATGGGAGATAAGTCAGCAAAGAATCTTATAACTGCGATTGAAAACAGTAAGGAAGCTGGTCTTTCCAGACTTCTCTGCGCTTTCGGCATAAGACAGGTTGGACAGAAGGCTGCCAAGGTTCTGGCAGGCAGATTTGAAAATCTGGATAGGCTTATGGAAGCGGATGTGGAGGAGCTTACTAAAATTCCTGACATAGGCGATATTACCGCAGGCTTTATAGTTGAGTGGTTTGAAAATCCCCAGTCACAGCACCTCATTAAGATGCTTCGGCTTGCCGGAGTAAGCTTTGAGAGCAAAGAGGAAAAGAAAGACGACCGCTTTGCAGGTCTTACTTTCGTCCTGACCGGAACACTGAGCCTTTACACCAGAGATGAAGCTTCAGCTATTATCGAAAGCTATGGCGGAAAAGCCTCATCATCGGTTTCCAAGAAAACGAGCTATGTTCTTGCCGGCGAAAATGCTGGCTCCAAGCTTACAAAAGCTGAGAGCCTCGGAATAAAAATCATAAGTGAAGCTGAATTCAGCGAACTGATAAAATAACCTTAAATAATCTAAAAGCGGCTGCATTGCAGCCGCTTTTAACATTTACGGAGGTAATAACATAATATGGTGTGAGGACTTCCTCAGAATTATACAGGAGGAATTGTTTTGAACCAGAATAATGACTATAAATATGGCCAGCTTCCTGCAAGGGGAGCTTTGGCAGCAGCTTATATACCGATGCAAAATTCGGTTAAGCCATCTTATTCTGCAGATGAGGCCCTCTCTCAGGGAACACTTTTTCCAGGGCTTGATCTGCCGTTTATGAATATGGTTAACAGGAAGCTCAATAACACACCGCTCAGCGAGCTTATGGCAATAGATTTTGTCACAGATGAACTGGAGCTTTATCTGGATACTCATAAAAATGACAGTGAAGCATTTTCAATGCTTAAAACATTTCTTGCCTTAAGGGAAGAGGCATATTCCAGATATACAAGGCTTTACGGCCCTGTACAGCAAAAGGATTTGCAGACGTTGGGAGAATACAGCTGGCTGTGCGATCCATGGCCATGGGATTATAAACCGGAGGGGGAAGAATAATATGTTTGTGTATGAAAAGAAACTCCAGTATCCGGTAAGAATTAAAAACTCAAACCCCAGACTTGCAAAGTTTATCATAAGCCAGTATGGCGGACCTTCCGGCGAGCTGGGTGCATCCTTGAGATATCTGTCTCAGCGATACACAATGCCGTATCCGGAATTGAAGGGGCTGCTTACAGATATCGGAACAGAAGAACTGGGACATCTGGAAATGGTGGGTACTATTGTACATCAGCTGACAAGGGATATGAGCATTGAGGAAATAAAAAGAGCAGGATATGAGGATTACTTTGTAGACCATACAGCGGGTGTATATCCTACGGCAGCATCCGGTTTCCCATGGAGTGCAGGCGGAATAGCTGTTGAGGGCGATCCGATTGCGGATCTCAACGAAGATTTAGCTGCTGAGCAGAAAGCCAGAGTAACCTATGAAAATATTCTCAGACTTTGCGACGACCCTGATGTTACCGATGTAATACGATTTTTACGAGAACGTGAAATAGTCCATTATCAGCGCTTTGGTGAGGCTCTGCGCAGAACAATGGATAAGCTTGATGAGAGAAATTATTATGTAATGAATCCCGCATTTGATAGATAAAGAAAATCCGTCTTTGGAACTGGCATTTACCATTGCCAATTTTTTTAAAAGCACATCGAAGAAGTTTTTATCCAGTAAAGTGGCAAAGAAGAGGTCTTATCACCCTTTTATTTTGGATAACCCCTGTTAGAACAGAGGTTGACTTATCTGCCTTTATGCGTTATTATAATACAAATGATAAATTCAAACCGTTGAAGCGAAGATAAAGACAGTTATGCCTTCACAGAGAGTCTGCG